>CAYQBU010000020.1:0-33917 GCA_964415785.1 uncultured Bradymonadales bacterium | reverse complement strand
CTGGAGGTGTCGATCGGCGGGGATGACCTGAGCGTGGAGTTTGAGATCAGTGGCCCCGGTGGGTTCTCGGAAGTGGTGACGGAATCGGAGAATTTCGGGGATGTGGAGCCGGGAACCTACTCCATTGAGGCCGTGGAAACGCCGGTCGACGAATGGGGCAATGCATTGGACGTAAGCATCGATCCCGGCGATGAAGTGGTCGTGGAAACGGATAGCCAATCCTTCGATATCGAGGTGCTGAGGCCGACGGTGGTGAGAAGCGAATCCGACAGTGGCCAGGGAAGCCTTCGCGACGTGGTGGGCAGCGATCTGGCAGCGGATAGCGTGATCACCTTCGACGATGGGGTCTCGTCGTTGAGCCTCGACGGGGGGCCGATCTCGGTGGACGGCGATATCGCCATTGAGGCCGATGGATTCGGAGAGGTGCTGGTGGATGCGGCGGGCCAAAATCGCCACTTCGAGGTGCAAAGTGGAGTCACACTGAGCCTATTTGGGCTCCGGTTGGTTGACGGGTTCAGCGATGACGACGGGGGATCGGTGTGGGTGGATACCGATGGAATCTTGATCGTTGAGCAGAGCGACTGGTGGTTAAACGAGGCCGGTGGAGACGGCGGCGCGCTATTTTTGGAGGATGGTGCCGAGGCGCTGATCGTCGATAGCTGGTTGGATGGAAATACGGCGGGAGGCCATGGAGGGGCGGTGGCCACCGCCGTTCAAATTGGAGGGTTGTCGGAAGTGTCCATCTGGCGAAGCAGCGTCGAAAATAACGAGTCCGGCACCCGTGGAGGAGCGATCTATTATCATGGGCAGTTGGAGCTGGAGGCCACCTCTATTTTCAATAACCAGGCGGGTTCCGATGGTGGAGGCATATACGGCTGGGAGGGAGTGGGATCGGCGATCGACAGCACGGTGGCCATGAATCATGCCGATGGAGAGGGCGGCGGAATCTGGTTCTGGGCGGACACGTCGACGACCTTTTCGATCAAGCGAAGCGTGGTGGCCGACAATAGCGCAGACGCGGGGGGGCCCGATATGGATCGCTTCAGCACGACTTCCGATATGGAGAGCCTGGGCCATAATGTGGTGGGGATCAGCGGAGCGGGACTGGGCGATGGAGGGGCGACGGACGAGGTGGGCGATGAGGATGGGCCGGTCGATGCCCACCTGCAGGGCCCGCTCATTGAAGATGGGTTCACGCCGGTGCTGCCCCTCGGCGATAATAGCCCGGCGCGATCGATGATCGACGCTGTGGATTGCGTGGGCGACGACGAAGGTTGGTGGCGCCTGGATCAGCAGCGGGCTTATCGGCCGGCAGGGGCAAGCTGCAGCGCCGGGGCCTGGGAGGTGGGCAGCCACCGCGAGCGCTTTGAAGCGGCCGATATGAGCCTCAGCAGCTACGATACGGGAAGTTTCGTGGGCGCTGACGGAGTGACCTGGGACTACGATAGCGTGCGCCGAACGGAGCCCGATCAGGGTCAGGCCGGAGACTATTATATCGATGGCACGGGAGTGATCCTGCACGGCGCCAACAATAGCAGCCTCAGTGCCGAGGGGATCTCGGGCGGCATCGCGTCGCTATCGCTATTGCTCAGTCAGGCTTTTAGTAGTGATGGGGAGCGGCGGGTGAAGGTCTATATCGACGGCGTAGAGGTCGGGGAGTCGCCGGATGTGAGCATCGACACCGATGTGGAGACGGCGCCCTATCCGGTGACGATCATGGCGATCGACGATCTGGACGTCAGCGGCGACTTCGATCTTCAGATCGAGGCGACGGGGAGCAATCAGGTGGTGGTCGATCATATCAGTTGGAGGTGAGGTGCGATGGGGGTGGAACTGGAGAGGGAAAGCCAGACGAGCAGTGGCGAGGACGAGGGGCGCGTTGAGCTGCGGTGCGCGGTCTGTGATCACCTGTTGGCGAAGCAGGCGCGACGGGTCTATCCCGAGGGGTCCCATCGCCATGGGAAGGTCAATCCCTATGGAAAGGTCTTTGAGTTGGCCTGTTTTCACCCTGTGACCGGATGTCTGGGGCTGGGCAAGCCGTCGGCGGAGTTTAGCTGGTTTGAGGGCTGTTATTGGCAGATGACGGTGTGCGGGGCCTGCCAGTTGCATCTGGGCTGGGATTTTAGCGGGGCAGATCAGTTTTCGGCGTTGATCGTCGGGGCCTATGAGGTGCGGTCGGGAGAGTCGAATTAGTGGTTGAAGTTTGAATGGACCGCCTTAGCTTCTGTGACTCCTGTTGTTTTGATCCATGGTATAGATGCTGGGAGTCGGCGATGAAGCGCGCGTTAGCGACGGTGGCAGTGACGGTGATCGGTGGTCTGATGGTGGGCTGTGATGCGCCCCAGGAAGAAGAGTCTTTGGAAGCCCCGGAGGTGGAGGAGGTCGATGAGACGGCGGTGGACCAAGATGTGTCAGCCCCCTGGGATGAGGCGGAGGGAGAGGCCGATGAGTTGGCGGCGAGGGTGGTCAAGGCCCATGGGGTAGAGGCCTTCGATGAGTTATCGGCCCTGTCCTTTGATTTTGTGGTGATCGCCGAGGGGGAGGAGGCCTTTCGGGCTTCCCACGTATGGGATCTGGAGGCCAATGAGGATCGCATTGTCTGGGCCGTCGATGAGGCAGAGGTGGAGGTGCTGCTGGACGTCGATGGGCAGGAGGCCCTTGAGGCGATGAGAGATGGCGAAGCGCTAGAGGGAGAGCAGCGACAAGAAATGGAGGAGGCGGCCTATCAGCGGTGGGTCAACGACACCTACTGGCTGCTGGTCCCGCTAAAGCTCTTTGATGACGGGGTTTATCGCGACCACCTGGGGACCCATGAGGTCGATGGCCAGAGCTTTGAAGTGCTGGAGTTGAGCTTTGAGCAGGTGGGATTGACGCCGGGCGATCGCTATGAGCTGCGCGTCGAACCCGATAGTGGAGAGATCGCCTCCTGGGTCATGGATCTGGAGGGGAGCGACGAGACCACGGAGGTGATGTGGGGAGGCTATGAGGACGTGGGACCACTGCGCCTGTCGCTGGAGCGCGATTGGCCAGAGGCCGACCGTCAAATTCGATTGGAAAATGTGACTGTGGACAGGGATTAAATAATGAGTCAATCAGCAACCAAGAAGATGGCGATATCCGGCGCCAGTGGGATGGTGGGATCGGCGTTGAGCGAGGAGGCCCGTCGACAGGGTTGGGGGGTTATCCCCATGGTTCGCGACATTAATTCGGAGGGCATTTACTGGTCGGTGGAGGAGGAAGCTATCGATGTGGAGGCCCTGGAGGGGCTCGATGCCGTGGTGCATCTGGCGGGCAAGAATATCGCCGGCCAGCGGTGGAGCGACTCCCACAAGGAAGAGATTCGAGAGAGCCGGGTGGTGGGAACGGGCCTGATTGCCGAGGCTTTGACGTCGGTGGAGGATGGACCGGAGGCGTTTATCTGTGCCTCAGCGGTGGGCTATTACGGCCATCGGGGGGAGGCGTGGGTCGATGAGAAGAGCGAGGCCGGCGAGGGGTTTTTGGCGGAGGTCTGTCAGGCCTGGGAAGGCGCCTGTGATGTGGCGCGCCAGGACGATGGGATTCGGGTGGTGAATACGCGCTTTGGGATGATTTTGGCCGAAGAAGGGGGAGCGCTGGAGAAGATGCTGACCCCCTTTAAGCTGGGCATCGGCGGGCGCCTCGGCGATGGGCATCAATATATGAGCTGGGTGGCCCTGGAGGATGTGGTGCGGGCGATCCTATTTGCTATTGAGGAGTCGATGGAGGGGCCGGTCAATGTGACGGCCCCCAATCCGGTGACCAATCGGGTGTTTACCCAGGCGCTGGGCGAGGCGTTGAGCCGGCCGACGATCTTTCCCGTGCCGTCGATGGCGCTCAAGGTCGCCGTGGGTAGCGAGATGGCCGAGGAGATGCTCCTCCACGGCCAGCGGGTACGACCAGCGGTGCTGGAGGAGGCGGGCTTTGAGTTTCGACAGCCAAACCTCAAAGAGGCGCTGGTCGAATTGGTGGGGTGAGGGGGGCCACAGAGGAGTCCGAAGAGCGATGATATGAGGCCGGGGCTTTGCCGAAACGAAGGGCGTTGTTACAAAGGGTGCGGTAGAAATGCTGTGCTTATGGGTTTGGTGAGCTCGATGGCTCGCGGGCTGACGCTAGAAAAGGTGAATGGCTATCGCTGAGGTGGCGCAAAAACAGAGCTCACGGCACGTGCCCAACCTTCATCCGGGGGACGTGGTGGCCGGTCGGTTTCGGATCGTGGAGACCATCGGTAGTGGGGGGTTTTCTGTGGTGTATCGGGCCCACCAGGAGCAGCTCAATCGCTTTGTGGCGCTGAAAGTGCTGAAGCCGAAAGCGTCGAGCGATCAGAAGATCGTGGAGCGGTTTCGGCGCGAGGCCCTCTTTGCCAGTCAGCTGACCCATCCCAATACAATCACGTTATTTGATTATGGGCAGACGGAAGATGGCCTGTGCTACATCGCCATGGAGCATCTGGAGGGCCATGATCTAAGCGAGGTCGTCAAGTGGGGCGATCCCGTGGATCCGGCGCGGGTGTGGTCTATATTGGTGCAGAGTTGCCGGAGTCTGGCGGAAGCCCACGATATGGGGCTGATTCACCGGGACTTGAAGCCAGAGAATATCTTCTTATGCAAGCGTGAAAAGGGCGAGCAGGTCAAGGTGCTGGATTTTGGGGTGTCAAAAGCGCTGTCTCATTTTGGGTCGGCCGGAGGCTCTGGACTGGCCCCATTGACCCAGGAAGGGACGGTCTTTGGGACGCCTCTGTACATGGCGCCGGAGCAGGCGCGGGCCGAAGAGATCACGGCGGCGGCCGACGTCTACGCCCTGGGGCATATGGCCTATGAGATGATCACGGGGCGGGCGGCGTATGCCGACGAGATCAGCCCGATGGACGTGATGTTGAGGCAGGTCAACGACCCGCCGCTGGTGCTTCCAGAGGGATTTGAAGACAGCCCCTTTGGGACGCTGATCTACGAGTCGACGATCAAGGAACCCGGGGATCGAATTCGCGACGCCGGGGAGTTTTTGTCGGTCTTGATGTCCCATGATTTTGCGCCCTATCAGGAGCAAAGTGAGGCGGCGCTCTACGGGCCACGTCATCGGGTGGCGGGTCCGGGAGAACTGGCGGATCTGATGATGACCTCGGAAGCTGCGTCAGAGGGAGACAAGGAGAGCAACCGGTCGGGGTATGACGAAGAACTGCAGGAGCTGACGCGGCTATTGAGTCGGGTCAAAGAGTTGCAACAGGTGCGCCTGGCGGTGATCCGGGGGCGCGCGGGGGTGGGGCGGAGCAATTTGTTGCGGGCGTTTCTCAAAGGGCATATCGACGAGCCCGACATTCATATCATCCACCGGCGCTCGCATGGGAAAAATAGCGGGAACAGCGAGCTCATGGAGTCGATGTCCACGCCACCGCCGGGGATCCTGGAGGTGGAGCAGGTGGTCGACGAATTGCTGTCGGAGAGCGACGAGCCCAGGGCGATGCAGTGGGGCCGGCCCGATGGCGATAAGGAGGGCGATCCGCTCCGGGATCTGGTGTCGCGCCGAGACGCAATTTTTGCGCGGCTGATGGCGCCCTTTCGGCGAGCGACCTCGCTGGGAACCCTGATCTGGGCGGTGGAGAATGTGGAAAATGCCCAGCCGATGACGCTGGCGCTCATCGAGCGTTTGATCCGGGAGTTGAGGCTTCGCCCGGCATCGATCCTAGTGGCGGTGACCGTCGATCCAGAGGCGTTGATGGGCCAGCCGGGGCTGGTGCGCTACGTGGAGAGCTTGTTGGAGGCCCCGCAGAGCTATGCCCATCATCTCCATGTGCTGAGCCCGGCGGAAGCGCGCGATGAGCGGGGGCCCAAGAGCAGTGCGCGCCGGCTGGCATTGGATAGTGATATAGGTGTCGAGGGCTCTTATCACGGGATCATTCCATCGCTCCCTGAAGACATGGAGATCGATGATGAGATGGCCCGATGGGCGGCGATGGCCGACGGAGAGCCCGAGGCTGAACAAGAGGAGGCCGAAGAGCGACAGGCCAGCCAGCCGACGCAGCGCCTGGAGCTTTTTACCACCGACGGGCTCGAACTTTCGGAGTCCAGCGATGAAGAGGCCAATGCCGGGGTGCTGGAGGCCTTCGACTCGGTGATGGGCTATTTGGCGCAGCTCGATGAACGGGTGATACCGCGAGCGCTGTGGCAATTTGTGTATCCGCGGCTGTTGCCCATAGAGGAGACGCGCCTGATGAGTGCGATCCTGGAGTACGCAGAGCGCTTCGGGATCGTGTTGCTGTCGCCAACAGAGATTCGGTTTACGAATCGCGAATATACGAAGTCACTGCGGCGGGCTTTTGAAGAGCGCGATGACGCCGTTGAGGCCCATGCGCGGCTGGCCGATATTTTGTTGGAGTACGACCCGAATCCGGAGCGTCGCCATCGCCAGCGCATCATTCATCACGCCGTCAAGGGCGAGGCCTTTGAGCGGGCCATCGAACTTTGCCTGGAGGCGGGAGACGCGGCCTACGATCGCTTTGATCTGGATCTGGCCAGGGAGTATTACCTGAAGTTTCAGAGCATCGTCGAGGAGATGAGCACGCGCAAGGCGTCGCGGCCCTCGGGGTCTCATGGGCGGGCCTGGCTGAGGCTGGGGGAAATCCAGGCGACGCTGGGCGAGTTTGGATCTGCAGAAGATGCGCTTCACCGGGCAATCGAAGAGGGGACAAAAAAAGAGATTGAGGTCCGCGCCAGCGCCCATCATTTGCTGGGGGAGTTGGCCTTTGCGCAGGAGCGCTATGAGGTGGCGCAACACTGGTTTGAGGGGGCCCGCGATCTCTATCGTCAGACCTCGTCGGTGCGCGCCTATATCAGCAGTCTGGGAGAGATGGGGCGATGTTGCATCATGAGGGGGAAGCCGCGGCGGGCGGAGGGGATTTTGCTGGAGGCGATCGACAAGGCCGGCCGGCTAGGAGAGACGGTGCTGGAGGCTCGAATGCGCCGTTATATGGGCCAGGTTCTGACTCGGCAGGCGAGGTTTATGGAAGCCGTGGAGTACCTGGAGGAGTCGCGGTCCCTGCTGGATCCGACCCATCAGAGTCACGAAGTGGTCGATGGGCTCTGTGAGTTGGGGGATGCCCATTTTGCGGAGGGGCGCTACGAGCAGGCGCGCCAGCGCTTTGAGCAGGCGCAGCAGGTGGCCGAGGAGCAGCGGGTGGAGTCCGATATTGGGCCGCCCCTGGGGTTGGCGAAGGCGCTGGCGGCGCTGGGGCGTGCCAAGGAGGCGGAGCTTCACCTGGTGGACGCCATGAGTCGCTACGGCAGCCTCAGCCAACCGGTGGAGCGAGCGCGGGTACAACTGCATCTGGGCGATCTCTATCTGGCGACCGGCCGCCAGATGTTGGCCGCCGAGCACTACGAGCATGTGGTGGAGCTGGGCCGACGGGTGGGCCATAGGCATCTGCTATTCAATGCCATGATCCGGTTGGGGTATGCGCAATTTGATCAGGGGTCGGTCGGCGAGGCGTTGGAGATGGTGCATCAGGCAGCGGAAGTGGCCCGGGAGAGCGAGGATAAAGAGAGAGATATATGCGCCCGAGCGCATTTGATCTACCTGCAACTTGTGGGGCAGGGCTTTGAGGTGGCCGATGGGGCGTTCGTCTCGCTATTGACGGAGACCGAAGACGATGACTTTCAGGCCGCTCAGGTGATCTGCGATCTGTTTCGAGCGGATGCGGCGATGGCGACGGGGGAGTTGCTCAAGGCGAAGACGCTACTTTCGCGCCTGGAGTTGCAGGCGGCGAGTATCGGGGAGTTTGGATTGATGATTCCCATCGCTCGTCGTCAGGCGGCGCTGATGGATCGGCAGTCCGGTCAGTCGTCGACGGCGGATAGGGGCATCGAAGGGATAGGATTGGGGGCGTTGATTCCGCCGGAGGTCGGCAGGCGGCGGTTGGGGGTCGAACAGTAGACCGACGGCGGCAGGTTTATTTGAGTGGAACGGCCAGGCGGGCGCCGTGTTCGGCGAGTTGCCAGGTCACGTTTTGGCGGTAGCCGGCGGCGTCGCCGGCGACCTGATAGGCCATGGGTTCGTCGTCGATGAGGACCTCGACGCGGGAGACGAGCCAATCGCCGAGGAGGGTCGGTTCGATGCGACCGCGCCAGAACCCGGGGAGATCGCGAAGGACGCGGGGGATGGAGCCCTTATACCAGCGCAATTCGAAGAAGCCGGGGCGCAGGTTGCAGTAGGGGAACATGCGGATCCCAAAGCCCCAGAAGGGGATGGTGGCGGGGCTGGTGATTTTGACCTTGCCCCGGTAGAGGACGTCGTCGGGGCCGCGCTCGTCGATGACCTGGCCATTTTGGTCGAGCTCCAGGGCTCGCTCGCCGCGGTTGATAAAGGTGACGGTGCGGTCGCCGCGCAAAAGGGCGGCGGGGATGGTCATGCTGCTGACGGACATGGCGTAGCCGGCGGCGCCAGTGGCCGGTTTTTCGAGGACTGTACCTCGGGCTTTTTGTTTGAAGCGATGGTAATCATTGAGGATATGGGCGTCCCAGCCAAAGCCGGCGAAGGGAAAGCGGTCTTTGCCGTCGTCGATGAGGTTGATGCGATGGAGCTTGAGGGGGGCGCCGGCGTAGATGCGCTGGAGATCGTCGACGATGGGGTCGGCGTCGAGGTAGGTGGCGATGGCGTTGCCGGTGCCGAGGCGCAGGACGCCCACGGGAGGGGCGTCTTTGCGGGCGATGGTGCCCCGCTCGATGGCGGCCTCGATGGCGTTGATGAGGTAGACGATGGTGCCGTCTCCTCCGCCGGTAAAGATGACGTCGTAGTCGCGCTCCAGAAGCTTTTTGATCGTGGTCTGGGCCTGCCGGAAATCGTCGGTCAAAAAGAGGTGGCGAGAAGGGACGAAGCGCTGGACGGCTTCGTGGACCTCTCCGGTCCAGCCGCGGGCGCGGGCATTGAGCAAGACAGCGTAGCGCTGCGGCGCGTCGACGACGTCGACGGTGGCGGCGTGGCGAGAGTGGTCCATGGAGGAACTCGGGGGCGCATAGAAAAGCGTGGCCAGGAGGCGTTCGAGCCCTTACTTAACCCTGCTGGAGGTTGACCGGTCGGCCCTGGCGGGAGGATTCGAGGTAGGCGAGGGTCAAGAGCAGCAACTGGCGGGCTTCGCCAATGCCGAGGAGGGGATCGTCTTCGCCGAGGCAGGCGCCGATGAAGTTTTTGGTGGCGCGCACAAAGCTGTCCTCGAAGGCGGTGTTGCGCTGGCCGTAATCGACCTTGCGGCTGTCGCGTCGAAGTTCGACGGGGGCCTCCAGCTGGGTGGGGTCCGAGGAGCGGATAATATGGATATCGCCGCGGGTGCCCTCGACGGTGATCTGGGCTTCCAGGGGGTGGTGGTCGGTGCGCATCTTGCGCTGAGGGGCGTAATTGAAGGTCATGGTGCCGTAGCATTGCTGCTGGAAATGCTTCCACATCGCCACTGTGGGGGCGTCCAATTCCAGGCCCTGGCCGACCTCGGTCTTGGACTGCCAGACCTCGATCTTTTCGATGTTGCCGATGAGGAAGAGGGCGATGCAAAAGGTCTGGTAGCCGACGTCGTAGAGCATCGGGGAGCCGCCGGAGAATTCGGGCTCGAAGCGCCAGCGGGCGTCATCGGCGCTGGCGTGGTCGAAATTCCAGAGGTCGCTATCGCCCTTGCCGATGGTCATGGAGACGCGAATGGAGGTGGGGTCGCCGACCTCGCCGGCGTCAATGAGGTTACGGGCATCCAACAGCGGCTTATAAAACAGGCAGGGCTCGTAGACCTGGAGGATGCGATCGGCTGTTTGAGCGGTCTCGACGACGCGATTGGCCTCCTCCATGGACAGGGCGATGGGCCGTTCCACGGAGACGTGGAGGCCGGCCTGGAGGGCGGCGACGATCTGATCGGCGTGCAGGTAGTGGGGGGTGAGGATTTCGACGGCGTCGAGATCGGCGTCGTCGAGCATCTGGGCAAAATTGGTGAAGTAGGCCCGGGCGCCCCAGTCCAGGGCGCGTTGAATTGCCCGATCCTCGTCGCGGTCACAGACGGCGACGATCTCGGCGCGGTCATCCTCCTCGTAGCCGCGGGCGTGCAAGTCTGCGATGCTACCAGCTCCGACGATCCCAACTTTGATGCGCGCCATCCAGGCCTCCCGGCTGCTCATTCGGTTCCATGACCGAGGTGATGGAACCACTTCATGGTAATTATCCAGGGGTGGACCGAGGCCCTTCTTGGGCGAGCCGCGATCGCACCTTAATCTGGCGTTCCTTATAGGCGAGGGTGTCTCAAAATGTCAAAATAGGCAACCGCGACCCCAGGGGGCAGCAAGGTGAAGGGCATTGGCGAAATGGCGATTGGTTGCTAGCAAGGGGGGGCTGCATTAGACTTTTGACGCAATTGGAGTCCGAGGAGCCGAGGACCGGAAGTGATCTTTCGGGAGTGAGGCCTTGAGGCGATGGACTGGATTCGACGATGAGGCTCGGTCCTGGCAGAGGACGGCAATGGAGAAGACGGTGGAAGAAGAACGGGAAATAGAACTCGTCGAAAGGGCCAAGGAGGGGGACCACCAGGCCTTTAAGGAATTGGTGGAGGCCTACCAGCGCAAGGTCTACGGCATCTGCATGGGCATGCTCAAAGACCCGGCGGATAGCAGCGACGTCAGCCAGGAGGTGTTCATCAAGGTGTACCGCTACCTGGACAGTTTTAACCAGGAGTCGTCCTTTTATACCTGGCTGTATCGGATCACGGTCAATAAGTGCATCGACTTTATTCGCAAGCAAAAGCGAAAGCGCGAGGTCGATTACGACGATGGGATCCTCAAGGACGAGACGGTGGAGGGCGACGATGAGTTGTTGCCATCGCGACTGGGGCTGCATCCGGATCGCGAGTATGGGCGAAAGGAGCTTCGGGCCAAGATGCTGGAGGCCCTCGATGAGCTGTCGGAAAAGCATCGAACGATCTTGATTTTGCGAGAGGTCGAGGGGCTGAGTTACGACGAAATGGCGGAGGTGTTGTCGATCTCCAAGGGCACGGTGATGAGTCGCCTGTACCATGCCCGGCGCTATTTTCAGGATGCCGTCAAAGAGTACGTAGGCGATGAGTTGAAGGTCGGCTAATCTGGCTTAGCTTTTGACGGGATCGCCCAGGCGATCGGGCCCCGCAGAAAGTTAAGGTTTTTTTGAATAGTTGAGTTGGGACCGCGTCTATACCAACAGAACGTGAAGTCAGCGACGCGGTCGCAAGGCAAGACGAATGGAATCAAGCCCGATTCAATCCCGAATCGGGGAGCCCTCGGCGGGGTGAAGATCATGACGGAAGAAAAAATGAAACGAAAAGAAGCCCTTTTATTGCAGCGCTATGTAGATGGCGAGGCGCGGGGAGAAGCATTGGGGGAAGCGAAGGCGCTCCTTGAAGAACTTCCGGCGGCGCGAGTCTATGTATCGGTATTGGAATCGCTGGCCGAAGGAGTTCGGGCAGCGGAGGCCGAAGTCTGGGAGCGGGCAGAGCTGGAGTCGCCAGAGACGTGGGCGAGGTTGGCTCACGAGTCCCAAGAGCTGGTCGATGAGACGCTCGATGAGCTGGCGCCCCTGTTGGAGCGCTTCCACGATGGTGAGGTGGGAGCGACGGAACGAGCAGTGGTGCTGGGCTTGATCGATGAGCGCGATGACGTGGCAGCTTACCTGGAGGAACTCCAGTCGCTGAGCCAGGGGGTTCAACACCTGGAGGTCGGCGAAGAAGTGGACTTCGATGGGTTCTGGGAAGGGATCGCAGCTGAGATCGGCGCCGATGAGGGCGCGGAAATCAACGGCCGTGATTCAGATGCCAATATTGCTGCCGTGGAGGCCTTTGAACCACGGATCCACACCGAGATGGTGCAGCGCTACCACGATGGTGAGGTGGACGCCGCGGAGAAGAGACAGGTCGAGGCGTGGTTGGAGAGTGGCCACAGCCAAGTTGTGGATTGTCTCGAGGGGCTGCACGAGGTTGAACAAAGCGTGCAGGTGGCGATCGAAGAAATGCTGGAAGAGGCGCCACCAGAAGGGGTGTGGGAGGGCGTCGAAGAGGTGATCAACGCCGAAGCGTCAGGGAAGGTCGTTGACCTCCGCAAGCGCGATGAGGCCAAAAAGGATCGGGCGGTGGAGGCGAAGAAGGCCAAGAAAAGCCTCTTTGAGCGGCCGATCTTTGCCGTGGCGGCAGCCGTGGCGTTGGTGACGGCGGGAGCACTGATTGGACCGTTGATCCTGGGCGGTCAGGCCGAGGAGATTCAAACCGAGCGCATCGTCATCTTCGATAGCATTGAGTCGGCACCGGGATCGTCGGTGATGGTGAGGTCACCTCAACTCGCTGATCACGGCATCGATAGCGATGTCGAGATCCAGACGGCCCAGGAGTTTGGAGTGTCTCAACCGGCGATTCAGGCCGAAGACGATGAGGCCCCACCGACGGTGTTGTGGCTGATGGATGATGAAGATGAGGACGATGATGAGGAATCCGATGAGCTGCCGGGACCGATCTAAACCGATGAGGACGATGATGATGGGACAAAATCGGTGGTGGCTGGTGGCGTTGGTGTTGGCGGCGGCGATGGTGATTGGCGCGCCCACGGCGATGGCCGAGGAGTCGATCAGCGTCGAGGTACGAACGATCGTGGCGACTCCGGAGGGCGATGAGATCGACGATGAGCTGCGGGATATGGAAAATCGGCTCCGTCAGGGCATCACCAATTACTCATCATTTCGACAGATCAACCGCCAGCGACTGACCGTGGAACGCGATGAACCGGGGGAGTTCGAATTGCCCACGGACGATGAGTTAATCATCCGCTACACCGGACGGGAAGGAGATTTCGTCAAGCTCGGCCTGGCCCTGGGAAGCCGCCTGGATACCACGCTTCGGGCGAGTCCGGGGAGCACGTTTTTCCAGGCCGGTCTGCGTTACGACGATGGACTTCTGGTGCTGGCGATCACTGTCGAATGAGTGTCCAAAGGGCCCAGCGCTCAATTGTGGACACGCTTTGTGGGCCTGTGTTAGGGTCGGGTTCGTTTTGAATCAAAGGCCTGCCGATTTTCTCTCTGCCCGATGGGTGATGAGCGATGACCGATCAGAACCGAAAGACCCTGCGCAGCTTCTATTGCCGTGATTACCTGTGGGATCATTTCGAGCAAATGGCCCAGGAATTGGGGTGCTCGATGGATTACCTGATCAACGAGTCGATGAGGCAATATGCCCGCGACCACGATCAGGGACCGGGAGCCCAGAGTGGTGGAGCAGAGGCCGAACACCGAACCTTTGAGCGCGTGCCGGCGGTGGGAAATAACGCGGCAGCGGCGCCGCGTTCACCGCAGCAAATGGCGCCCCCCTCTCAGGGAATGGGAGCGCCCAGTCCTCAAGGTCCTCCACCTCCACCGCCGCGGCCGGGCAATTCGCCGTCGCAAGCAGGTGGTCAAAGTCCCAATTGGTCCCAGTCATCGACCTCGAAAGTGCAGTCGCCATCGCAGCCCGCTCCGCCTCAGCCCCCTGGGGCGCCCGGTGGGGCCCCTTCCGGTCAGATGGCGCAGGGCGGTCAGGCGCCGATCTACCTGTCTTTCAACAATAACCGCTACATCATCGACAAACAGAAATACGTCATCGGTCGCGGAAGCAAGCAAACGGACCTGACGATTCGCGATGGCAATATCTCGCGGAAGCACTGCACCATTTTATTTCGCAACGGCGCCTACTATATCAAGGACCTGGACTCCACGAATGGCGTGGAGTACCGAGGCAATCGCATCGAGTCCAAAAAGATCGAAGAGGGCGATGTCTTCTATCTCTGTGACTACGAGTTGAGGTTCTCTTACCGTGGATGATTTGGCGCGCAAGCGTGCCGCCTTGATGGACGCTGATGACCAAGCGTCAGTGCGCGAGGTGGCCGACCAGTTGTACTGCATCCCCCTCCCTGACACTTATTCAACGCTGGGCCGGCCGACCAATTGCTATGTGGTCGATGGACCGGCGCCAGCACTGATCAACGCGGGACACCCGGCACAGCAGCCCGCCCTGATGGCGGGGCTGGAAAAGATCGGCGTGCGGCCAGAGGCGGTGGAACGCGTGATCGCCACCTCCTGGCGCCTCGATATCCTCGGGGGAGCAATGGCCTTTCCTCAGGCCGATCGCTTCATCTGCAGCCCCGATATGGTGACACCTCGAGATTACGAGGCTTATCTGGAGACCAGGCGCAAGCGATGGGATGGTGCTGCACAAGCACTGGCGACGCATAACGACGAATTCGACGGGGAGTTGGTCGGTCAGGCCATCGCGGATTATTTCGTGGCCACGACACGCGACCTTCGCTTTATCCCCCTGAGCAATGGACATATCCTACGCGCCGGAGAGCTGAGCCTGGAAGTCCTTCGCTGTGGAGGCCCCGGCCCGGGGCATATGGCGCTCTACGACAGCGAGCGAGGCATTCTCTTTAGCGGCGACCTGGCTCTGAGCGGCCTCCCAGACCGCCTCGATGATACCCAGGCCTACCTGGTGAGCATGGAGCGCCTGGCCAAGCTTCCCTCGGAGCAGGTCTTCCCCAATCAGGGACGGGACTATCGCCAGGGGCGCTGGACGGTGGCCCGAGCGGCGAACTTCATCAATAATTTTTTGAGCAACGCCCCCTCAGCACTGGTGCGTCAGCCCACGGTCCTGGAGTTCGTGATGCGCGATCAGGGCCTCGATGCCTCGGAGCCCGTGGAATTGCTCAAGGCTTGCCAGCGCTTCGAGAGCCTCCTCGAAGAATTGGTGCGCGCGCGAAAGATAGCCGCCGAGGGCGAGGGCGCCGGGCGCCGCTACGGGGTCGATGTGGATGACCCCCGCGATCAGGTCAGAAAAAGTGGCGAAAAACCGGCCTGATGTCGCTCCGAGGGTGCGACATCAGGCAGTGATAGCAACGAATGCGGTGGTGGGGTGGGGTTTGATTGGCAGGTGAGGACGACGGGCATGCGTGGAGCTCTTTGGGGGAGGGCTGGGGCGAGGTTTGAGAGGGTAAAATGGTGGCGGGCTGGTGGTGGAAATGAGGACGGAATAGAGGGGGGGATGCGGCACCGAGGGTGCGACATGAGGTAGTGATGGTGTCGGATTTGGCGATCAGGGTGGGGATAGGTCGAGGAGGATGAAGCGGGGGTAGGTGGGGGCGTTTTCGGGGGCGCCATCGGAGGTGGTTTCGCCGTCGAGATAGCCCTGGATGCGCCATCGGTGGAGGCCCGGTTGGTGGTGGGCGGTGGTGGTGAGTTGGTGGAGGTTGTCGAGAAGGGTGGGGTCGCCATCGAGGATGGTGCGTTGCCACTGACCGTAGAGAAGGAGTTCGTGGTCCGGGGCGGGGCAGTTGCAGGGGTTGTAGCGAAGATAGACGGTGTGGGGTTGGGAGGGATCGGCGGCGTCGAGGCCGGCGTCGACGGCGAGGGCGATGCGTTGGTGACTCTGGCGCTGGGCCTGTTCCTCGGGGGGGAGCGAGGAGCAGGCCAGGGCGAGGAGGATGGGGCCGAGGAGGAGTGGAGAGAGGCGGATCATCGTGTTCGTCGTCCGATACGGCGGGCGACTTCGTCGGTGTAGACGCCCTGTTCCCGGTAGATGTAGAGGGGGGGACGGATGGCCATGTCGGGGGCGCCGCCGCGTCGGAAGCGGTAGTCGACGAGGTAGGCGTTTTTGGAGGCGTTGGCGTGGTAAAAGCGAAGGCTTTGAAGGCTGAGGTCGGTGGGTTCGGCACCGGCCAGGGCGTCGGGGAGGCGAAGGGGAGGGGTGAGCATCTGCATCCAGCCGCGCTGATCGAGGACGTAGGCGGAGGCGGCGATGAAGTCGGCGAGGGTGCCGTGGAGTTCGTGGCGTCCGGCGGCGCGCTCGACCTTGGGGGAAGGACGTCGGTCGCCGGGGCGAAAGTAGGGGGGGTTGCAGAGGACGAGGTCAGCGCTGTGGGGATCGAGGAGATCGCGGTGGTCGCGGAGGTCGCCGGCGATGACCTCCACGTTGGTGAGTTGGTTGACCTCGATATTTCGGCGTAGAAGCTTAAGGAGTGACGGTTGGCGCTCAAGGGCGATGACCTGCCAGTCGGGGTGCGTGTGGGCGATGGTGAGGGCGACGGCGCCCTGGCCGGCGCCGAGTTCGACGATGCAGGGGTTTTGGCCGGGGTCGACGAGGTCGGTGGCCAACAGGAGGGCGTCGAGTCCAAAGCGATAGCCGTCGAGGTGTTGCCAGATGATGAGTTCGCCGTCGAAGAGAGCGTCTTTGCTGAGGTTGGGGTCGGTGGACACGGAGCACGCCTTGGCTAAAGAAGTCGATCATCTGGGGACTTGAAAATACGCGGTCCATCGATCGACGCAAGCGTCGACAGGAGGGATTCGGGGAATGGGCGGGTGTAGCGTTGGTGTTGCACCTAGAGGACTCACAAAAGGCTTGAGCAAAAGGAGTAGCCATGGGTGTGATCAACGAGTTGACCTATCTCCATATGGAGGTGCTGACGTCGATGGAGGAGATCGAGCGACGGCTAAGGCGCCTGAAGCGGTTAAAAGCCGGAGAAGCGGAAGGACACCGGGTTGCCGATGGCCTGGCAACGTCGGCGCTGCGCTTGAGGCGCCGACTGGTGCGGTGCCAGGAGAGTCAGGAAAAACAAGTGTTTCGACGGGTACGGCGCATCTGTGGCGACGAGACAGAGGAGTTGGTGGAGTTGAGACGGGGGATGGAGCGATCGGTGGAAGCGCTGGAGGCCTTTATATCGGCATTGCCGGAAGGAGAAGAGGCCGATTGGGCAGCGTTGGCCGAGGATTTGGAGGATCGATTTGAGAAGTTTGATGGGCGCTACAACGAGCGCTGCGAGGCGGAGCAGAACTTTTTACAATCCTACTCCACGATCCTCTATCCGGGCGGATTAGCAACGGAATGACGGAATCAATTGGTCGGGGGGATTGGGGGCAATGGTGGCGAATAGCGAACCGATCATGGTAGGTGTAGATGTGTAAGAATGAGCGACCAAGAACCTATGAATGAGATCGAATATGGGTGCTAAGAGAATTCTAAAAGCCGCCGTGGTAGGAGCTGTGTTGCTGAGCCTTGGATGTGGGGAGGCGACGCTGGAAGAAGAGCAGGCCGAACGCTACGCGCAGCAGTGGTCGGAGAGCCTGGAGTCGCAGCTTCAAGAACGAGCGGTGGCCTCGGCAGAGAGCGAGGCCGTGGAGCAATACCTGTCGGAGGCGGTGGCTGCGGAGTCGAGGCAACGGGTATCAGTGCGGACGGCGCAGATACTCCAAGAGGTCTATGAGGCCAGGGAGTTCGGGCCGGCGCTGGTGGGGGAAGCGGGATTAAACGAGCGGGGAGAGGCGGTCTGGAGCGCCCTTCAAGTGGTGGAAGACCATCATCTGGACGCCGAATCCTATCGGCTCGATGAGATCCAAGGGGCACTGGAGACCTGGGAAGGCATGCGGGATAGCTACGCGGCGTTCGACGGCCTGGAGGCCCAGGAGCGAGAGCGCGAGGCGGCGCGCCAGTGGCTATTAGAGCAACCCCAGGAGGGCTTCGAGGCCGATGAAGAGACGTGGGCACGATTGACGGATGCCATATTGGAGGATCGGGAAGGGGGACAGCGCCTCCAAGAGGCGGTGAGCGATTATGAGGCGACGGTGGCGGAAGTGGCGCAAGCGGCGTCGGAGGTAGAGATGCTTTTGGCCCGAGGCCTGACGCAGTATGGCTTTGAACAACGCCATTTCCGGATCAAGGAGATCTTCGTCCACCCGCGAAATTGGGACTATTATAGCGATGCGGATGTTGAGGATTCGGGGCGACGTCCCGACGGTCAGTGGGGACGGTTTCGAGGAGGTCAGGTGTGGCGAGAAGCGGCCAACCTGGCAGAGGATATCGCCGAAGAAAAGGAATTCGATATTCTCGACAAACGCCTGATGGGGATGCTTCAAGAAGTCTTTGAGAGCGACGATCCCAAACGAAGGGTGGAGGCCATCGCACCGAGACAACCCCAGTATCAGGGGTTGGTCGAGGAGTATCGTCGATATCGAGAGATCGTCGATAATGGGGGATGGGAAGAGGTGGAGCGAAACGACTCCATTGGGCCGGGCTCGACGCATCCAAGGGTGGCGGAGTTAAAGGAACGGCTTCGGGTGGAGGGGTATTACCCGGAGGAGGAGTCGATCAGCGAGACCTGGGGCGAAGCGTTGACCGATGCGGTCACGGCCTATCAGGAGACGCATCAATTGAGGGTGACGGGACGGCCGCACCACGTCTTTTGGTATAGCTTGAATCTTCCGGCGGAGCGTCGGCTGGCCCAGATCGGGCTCAACCTGGATCGCTGGCGAGAGACGAACGTCAAACACGAAGAAGATCGCTACGCCTTCGTCAATATCCCCGATTTTACGATCGAGGTGTGGGAGGAGCAGGAGCGGGTGATGCGGTTTGCGACGGTGGTGGGCGATAATGACAAGGGTATCAACCCGTTGACCGATGAGGAGGAATACCTCAATCGGACGCCGACGCCGATGGCGGCTTATATCGATCGAGTGGCGTTTAACCCCTATTGGAACGTGACCCGGCGCATCCGGGCGCAGCGCATACTCCCCGATGTGCGCATGAGCCTGGAGGAAAAGTATGCGTTGAAGCTCGACGCGATGGCGGAGGCTGCGGAGGCGGGTGAAGATATCGACCCGTCGACGATCAACCTGGGAACGATTCGCCAGGCGGTAGAGCAGGCAGCGATGGAGGAGTTCGAGGAAGCCTTGAGGGAGGCTGAAGAGGATGAGGGGACGCCATCGTTGGTGGACGAGGAAGCGCTGGCGGCGGCCACGGACATGGATTTGGTGATGGAAGAAGATCTGGCCACGGGACCCGATGAAGAGCCAGCCTTTGACCTCGATGATCCCGATGCGTTGGTGCAGACGCGGATGGCCGAGAGGTTGTCCAGGGCGCTGAGCGATTGGACCTACGAAGAGGATGTCTACAACGAAGATCAGGAGCGCTACGTTCGAAAACGCTTCTTCGAGGCGTCGCGCATCGATGAATTGGCCTCTGAATTGGGCGTGGAGTCGGGCGAGGATTCGGCCATCGCCGAGCGGCTATGGTATCTGGACTGGGAGGAGTTGCTGGTGGACGTGGAGACGACCGATGGAGATCGCGTCCCCTCGTGGTACGAGGCCAATGGCTATGAAGTGGTCCATCCGGGCAACCCCAATTGGGAGTATGTGAGGATGCTTCCCAGCGATCGCAATTCGCTGGGGATGGTCAAGATCATCTTTCCCAATTACGACAATATCTATCTGCACGATACCCCAGAGAAAAGTCTGTTTCAGTCGCCGGTTCGAGGCTTTAGTCACGGATGCATCCGGTTGGAGCAACCCTACGAATTGTCGGAGTTGCTCCTGGATCTGGACGGTCAATTGGGAGAGGTCGATATCGATCAAATCCTTGCCGATGAGGAGTACCACCCGGTGTTCTTGAATCGCCATGTGCCCATCTATCTGGAGTATTATACGGTTCGGGTCGATGACGAGGGTCGGGCAAATTTCCTGGCCGATATCTATGAGTACGATGATGAAGAGATGGAAGAGAGGGAATCCTGAGGTATGGCGAAGACAGAACGACTGGATAAGTTATTGGTAGAGCGCGACCTGGTGCGATCTCGTTCGCGAGCCAAGGCGCGGATCATGGCGGGAGAGGTCTTTGTTGGCGAGCAGCGGGTCGATAAGGCGGGGACTCAGATCGATCGGGAGGCCCAGATCGAGGTGCGAGGCGACGATCTGGCCTATGTATCGCGAGGGGGATTGAAGCTGGAGGCGGGGCTAGAGCGATTTGATGTGGATCCGACGGATATGGTGGTGGCCGATATTGGTGCTTCCACCGGCGGGTTTACGGATTGCCTGCTGCAACGCGGGGCGCGACGGGTCTTCGCCATTGATGTGGGCTATGGCCAATTGGCCTGGAAGCTTCGCCAAGACGATCGGGTAGAGGTCCTGGAGCGGGTCAATATCCGCCATATGGATAGCGACAAAGTCGATGAAGCCTGCGATCTGGCGGTGATCGATTGCTCATTTATATCGCTGCGGTTGGTGATGCCGAAGACGCTGGAGTTGCTCAAGCCGGATGCGGAGGTGATCGCCTTGATCAAACCGCAATTTGAAGCGGGGCCAGAGCGAGTAGAGAAGGGAGGGGTGGTGCGCGATGCGAAGGTGCGCCAGGAGGTGATCGACGAGGTAGTGGAGGCGCTGGAAGAACTGGGCCTGGAGAAAGTGGCGGGGCGTGATTCGCCGGTCCACGGGCCGGCGGGAAATATCGAATATATCGCCCATTTTCGGCGTCGCAATTGATGCGTCGAGGGCAGAGCACTCAATGATGAATGGATTAGCCAGAGAATTGATTTTTGACCCAAAGGAAAATGAAATGGAAAGGATGTGGAAGGGATTGATCGCGGTGGCCATGGCAGCGGCATTGGCCGGGTGCTCGACGGCCAACGGCCAGGAGCAGGCGGAAGATGGCGCCGCCGAGGCCGTGGAGGTGGAGGAAGAAGCGCAGAGCGCCCAGGGCGAGATGGTGGCGCAGGCCGACGAGGCAGAGCGCCAAGGCCAGGGCGCTGAGGAGGAGCACCGGCTAGATACGTCGGGATTGGAGGAGGCGCGAAGAGAGGGGGTCTTGGCGCATACCCAATTATGGAGTGAGGAGGGGTTTGGGGCTCAATTTCGAATGGAGTTGGCCAAAGCGCACTCCGAGGACAGTGAGTACAGCGATCCGGGGACGACGGGGTGGACAGAGTCGGAGCGTGAACTTCCCGAGGAGTTGGGTGCCGATGGCGAGGGCTATCGAAGCCCGGGGATGGTGCTCAACCGCGTGGAAGAAGCGATGCGCTTTGACCAGGGGCTGGGCACCGAGTTGTGGGAGCAGACCCAACGGGTGAGAATGGATGGAGAGGGGGAAGCCCGGGGAATCATCCTGAGGTGGGGAATGAAGGATGATGCGATGATGGGCTCGGATCTGAGGGTCCGCATGGAAGAGGGGGAAGACGGCTGGTACGCCACGAAGCTCGAGGAGCGCTGGCATTGCATGCGCGGCGTCACCGATGATGGGCTGTGCATGTGACGAGAACGCCTCTCGGGGGGGTGGGTTAGTCCCAGTCAGGGACAATCGTCGCGGCAGCCATTTCGCCGGCTCAACTTCCAGTTGAAGCCGTGAGCACCGATGAGGAGAAGGGAGCCCGCGACGGTGACCAGGGTCTCCTGGGTATGGCTGATGAAGGGATCGAGGACGAATCCAGCGGCTAAAATCAAGGCGACACCGAGCCCTCCGACGATAGCGATGGAGGTGCGTCGGTGTCGTCGCCAACCGGGGATGAAGGCCAGAAGGGCGATGGCCGCCAGGACAACGGCGAAGACCTGGTGGATGAGTTCGTCGCCCAGAAAGCCGAGACCGGCGGTGGATAGGTATCCGATTAAAAGAGGGGTAGCTGCACAGTGGATGGTGCATAGGATCGAACCGGCAATGCCGAGTTGATCCCATAGGGTATGGTCGTGGATATGGGAAACCGAAGCAGTGGAGGTATCGATCCCCTCTGCGACGGTGTCAGTGTTGCTCTTCAAGAAAAACTCCCATGGGGGATTGAAGTATGATCGCCGTCTCGAATGAGGGGCGACCGCAGAGGTATTTCAGGAAAGAAGAGTAATCATCGCCCATGAGGATGCAAGTGCAAAAGCATTGCAGATAGGGGGAAGTCAGACTCAGTCGACGCCGATGCCCAGGGATTGGGGCAGGAGTTGATCGAGGCCATGGCGGGCGTCTTCGGGATCGTCGCCGAGGGAGATGATGTCGAATTTACCACATTCGTTGAGGGGCCCGACGTTGTAGAGGATGAATCGACCGTCGCCGGTGTCGGGGTCAAAGAGGTGGTTGCCCAGGGCTTCCACGAGGTCGCCGAAGGTCATGCCGATGAGGGGATCGGGCAGGTAGTAGTCGGTGGCCACATAAGCGGGGCGCGAGTCGGGGAAGTCGAGAAGGCGATCGACAAGATGCATGGGGGTAGAGGTGCCGCCCCAGCGGCCGTTGCACTCGGTGAACGAAGCGTGAAAGGCACCGTGGAGATCACCGGTGATGATGAAGTCGAAGGAGCAGCGCCCGACGTAGCCCAGGGCTTGAAAGACGGCGCTGACCTGCAGAGAGGCCTCACCGATGGCCTGGTTGACCGGATCGGGGAGGGTGGAGGGGCGACTGCCGAGGAAGACTTTTTCGGGGCCGTCGAGGAGTTGTTCGTAGACGCCTTCCAGTACTGGTTCGCCCTGATCAAGGGGAGGTATCCAGAGTTGGGTCGATGGCGAGAGGTCGGTGGTACGCCATTCGACGACGAGGACGTCTTCGTCGGGTGTCCAACGGGTGCGCTGGAGGAAGTCGTCGACGAGACTTCGAAGTTTTGTCGACGACAGGTCGCGTAGGTCATGTGCGTCGAAGACGGCGTTGCCCATGGCGGAAGCGCAGCGCGTACGCTTGAGACCCACGTGGTCGCAGTGCTGGGCCATGTCGCCGAGGGCGTCGGCGAGGGTGTCGGGGTCGTTGCTGCGTCGGGTATCGACGAGCCAGTCGTCGGAGAGAGATTCGGAGACGACGCGGGAAAAGTGCGACTTGTCATTGGCCACCCACAGGGCCGGTGGAGGGGGACCGAGGACGGAGACCGGTTGGTCCGTGCTTTGCTGGAGTTTGCGGGCCAGTTGCCAGACGGAGTCGATGGCCATGTAGGGGTGGATGAGCAGGCCGCCGCGCTCGGTGCAGACCTGTTGAAGGCGTTGGAAAGCGTCACCGCTGGAGCAGGCGCGGGCCACGGCCTTGGGGTCGTCGGGATCGGAGGCGGCGAGGAATTCGGTCTCGCCGAGGTTGAGGAGCTGGCGATTATAGGTCTCGTAGCCATCGGCGGGGGAGGTGCCGGCGGCGAAGAGGTCGCCGTCGCCGGCGCGAACGCGGGCTCGATGCTGGTATTCCTCGACGCCGGAGATGCCGTCGAGGAAGGGGATGCCCGTGATGTCTTCGAGGTGAAGGACGGGTCGATCCGGGTTGGAGGTGTCCCAGGTGAGGTCGTCGTAGCCGACGAGAGCGTCGTCGAGTTGCCACCGTTGTCGGCAGCGCTGGGCAACGTCGAGTGCTTTTTGGCGATCGTAGATGGAGTCGGTCATGGATACATCGGGGGCAGGGATACAGAAGTGGTACGAGGAGGGCTCAGTACACCGAGAAATGGAGGTAATGGCAAGGCGGAATGCCGATTATTGAGAGACAGCACCGGGAAGGTGGTCGGGGGTGTCGGAGGTGGAGCCGCGGCCGAGCTGAGCGCTGTGGTTTCGCCCCCAGCAATAGGCCTGTCCGTCGCGGTCGAGGGCACAGCTATGGCCGGCGCCGACGGCGACGCGGTGGATGTCGTGATCGTCTAGGCCTTCGACGAGGGTGGGGGTGGAGAAGATGGCATCGTCGTCGATATTGGCCTGGCCGATCTGGCCCTCGTCGTTGAGCCCCCAGCAGTAGACCTCGCCGCCCTCGGCGACGGCGCAACTGTGATAGCGGCCGGTGGAGACATGGGTGGCGGGGAGATCGAGGTCGACGGAGACAGGTGAGGGGGCGTTGCTGGTGGCGTCGTTGCCGAGTTGGCCCGAGGAACCGCGGCCCCAGCAGTAGATCTCGCCTTCCACGGCGATGGCGCAGGAGTGGTCGAAGCCAGCACTGAGCTGGCTGACCCCTTCGATGCCGTTGAGGCGTTCGGCCGTCAGGTGGTTGTCCTGAGAGCTGCCGATGCCCAGTTGGCCGTGGCGGTTGGTACCCCAGCACCAGAGGCGGTTGTCGTCGCGAAGGGCGCAACTGTGGGTATTGCCGAGGGAGGCGGCGATGATGCCATCGAGTTCGTCTCCGTTGATGCGGGTGACCCGTTGTTTTTCGTGTTCGGCGGAAAAACTGTTGGTGCCGCGGCCCAGTTGGCCGGCGTTATTGCTGCCCCAGCAGGAGAGGCGGTCGGAGTCGAGGAGGACGCAGGTGTGGGAGCCGCCGGTGGCGACGCGTTGACCGGAGAGGTTTGTTTCCACGGGCAGATATTCGGCGGAGGAGGTGGTGCCATCGCCGAGTTGGCCGGATTCGTTGCGCCCCCAGCAGTGGACGGAGTCGTCTTCTTCTATGGTGCAGGCGTGGCGGTTGAGGCTGGAGAGAGTCGTGGCGTGATTGATGGTGCTCACGGAGAGGGGGCTGGTGGAGGGACCGCTGTCGGGATCGCCATTGCCGAGTTGGCCGTAATCGTTGTCGCCCCAGCAGCGAACGGTGTTGTTAGGCCATAGGCCGCATGTGGTGTCGCGTCCGGCGACGATGTCGCGGAAGCCGCTGCTCTCGATGCAGGCATTGTTGTGGCAAAAACGCGATCCCGAGCAATCGCCACAGGAGTGGGTTTGGCCATCCCAGACGACGTCGCCGCATTCGGTGATCAGGGCGTCGCAGACGTCGAGGCATTGACCGGCCTGGCAATCGCCGGAGGGGCAAGAACCGCAGTCGACGCTCTCCCCGTCAAAGGAGGTGGAACCGCACTCGATATTGTTCTCCTCGCAGGGGTTGACGCAGCCGCCAGCGGTGCACACTTCCTGGGAGCCGCAGTCATCGCATTGAGGGTCGGTCTGATTGTTGGGATCGGGTTGGTTGTTGGGGTCGGGCTGGTTGTTGGGGTCGGGCTGGTTGTTGGGATCTTCTGTATTGGGCTGGTTGTTGGGCTCGTCGCTGTCGTCGTCGCCAGAGGCGCAGCCGAGGGTCAAGCAGAGGGCAATGAGCCATGCCCAGGTCAGGCTATAAATAGGGCGTTCCACCGGAGGCCTCGATGTAATCATAAGAGAGTGAATTCCCTTGGAATTAGACTGGAAATAGGCTTGGATTTCAAGGGAAGGGTGGGGTCAAGCAAAGCCCATCGCCGCGCGGTCTAGGGAGGAGGGAGGGGATCGGCGGCGATGGGAGGAGGGGATCAATCAAAGAGGGACGACGATTGCTGGAGGTGAAGCTCGTCGATGATCTCGTCCAGAAGGGGGACCTGGCTGGTGTGGATGGCAAAGGCTTTGGGGCCGAGGCGACGAGCGACCATGTCAGGGGCTTCCGAGAGGTCTTCGAAGCGATCGGCGGCGTCGATGTTCTGGAAGGTCAAGACGGTGACATCGGACTCGATGTGGATGCGTGGAGGGGACTTGAGCTCCGATTGCAGGCGCAGCGATTGGGCGGCCGGAAGGCCACCATCGCAGCGGGCGTCCAGGAAGTCGGAGATGGCGCCCAGGGGATCATCGGGAAACCGGGCGCGGATCTTGTCCGGTTGAAGCTCCCAAAACTGATTGCGCTCCGAGGATTCATCCTCCAGCAAGACGGCCAATTTGGTGAGTTCCACGCGGGTGGCGACGTCCAGATCGTAGGGGTCGATCATGAGGACCAGAGGATCGACAAAGTAGAAGGAACGAGGCGGCGGCCCGAGGGCGTCGAGAAGGAGGGCGTCCTCGGCGGCGGCGGTGCGCTCCAGGGCCGCATCGTTGGCGTCGGTAACGAAGGCATCGCGGGGGCCGAGGCGAATGAGATCGGCGTCGCTATCGCGCAGGTCGTGTTCCAGTTGGCCGCAGATGAGGTCGAATTTCTCGGGGTCCGGATGGCGAAGCGAGGCTCCGCCGAGGTGGATGGTCAGTCGCCGGTGGACGCGCTCCCAATTTTGAAGCTCGAAGGCCACGGCGTCGGGCACCGGGGCGTGACCGTTGTCGTTGAGGAGTTCCACCAGGGAGTCGGCGTCGGCGCCCAGAGCGTAGCCGCGTTGAACGGACTGGGCGACGAGTTGAAAGGTGGCGACGCGATCGGAGAGCTTGCGGCGCTCGCCGACACGATAGAGTTCGTGGAGCACGGTGATGGGGGCGTTTTCCAGAAAGACCATGACCTCGAAATTGGGCTGGGCGATCAGACAGCCCCCTTCAGGTGGGGAGTCGATGCTATCGTCGAGGCCGAGGGCGCGGGCCCCGCGGTCGGTGAGGCGAGCAAGGCGTTGGCCCTCTTTGGCGGAGCCCAATTCGAGGATGCCGGCCCAGACAAGGGTGCGCTCGAGGACGGCGCGGATGAACTCGTCGGGGTCGGGCTTGCGGTGAAGCTGAGAGAGGGTGCGCTCGAGGTAGTGGCGATCGAGCTGAGTGCAGAGTTGGGCGAGGGCGTCGAGGGCGACCCACTGGTCGAAGTGGGCGCGGCGGAGCACGGAGATCACAAAGCCCCGGGCGCCGATCAGGGGTTGGCCAGTCGATTCTTGCTGGGAAAAATGCTCCTCATCGACGTTGCGGCTGGCGTTTTCCGACAGGCGAAGGCTGTCGATTTCATTCCAAAAACGCAGGCGTTGAAGGGCGTCAAGGAGGCGGCGATCGCGTTCGGCGCCCACGCTGTGAAAGAAGCGCTCCAGGGCCTGGTCATCGGTGCGGCAGACGGAGTCGTCGCCGGGAACGAGGAGTTGTAGCTCTCGGGCCAGAGAGACGATAAAGGTGAGGTAGTCGAAGTGCTCGGCGTCGTGGAGGTCGAGGTCGGCAGCGACCTCGCCGTGATAGCCGGGCATGGTGACGCCGCGGGCGACGCGGCCCAGGCTGCGGCGATTGGGGGTGCCGTCTTTATTGAGCTTGAGGGGGTCGCGACGGATCAGCGAGCAGAGGTGGAGGACGTTGAGTTCCAGGTCGTCCGTGCTGGTAGGCCGCTCGTCGGTATTGGCCTCGGACCAGGCAGGGGCGTCGAGGGCCTCGTCGTCGGCGAGGTCGTCGAAGCGATCAAAGGTGGTCTTGAGGACGGCCAGATCGCGCTGGAGGAAGGCCTCCTGTTCGAGGACTTCGTTGAGGTTGCAGGCGTGTTCGCCGGGGTTGGGCAGGGCGACGAGCCAGCCGCGAACAATGAGGTTGCGGATCGTGCTGCGAGATTCGCCGAAGCCGCGCAATAGGAGGTCACGGCGGAGGTTTTCACCGCGGACACGGCCGCCCCGTTCGGCGAGGATGCCGAAGACCGCTCGGGCGGTGGGTTCGAGGGCGGTAAGGTCGATATCCTTGCCCACGGGTCCACCGGCGGCGCGAGCGATGGAGGGGATGTCCTCTTCTTCGACCTCCCAGGTGCGGGCAAAGAAGCGTCGGGAAGCGTCGGCATAGCCGCGCTCTAAGAGCCCCTCCAATTCCCGCTGGGTCAGGGGTCCCTGGGATGCTCGGTTGCGTTCGATAGTGTCGCTCACATCGCCTCCTCAGCGAGGGCCTGCTCGTCCTGGTCGTCTTCCTCGTCTTCTGGGCGAGGCATCTCGCCGACGAGACGAGGAAAGGTGCCCTCGTCGTGAAGGGTGGTGCGGATTCGGTCGATCTGATCTGCCGGAACCAGCAGGCCCCGGGCGCCAAGGCGGCGAATATGAAGATCCAGATCGTCGATGGCCTGGAGGGTTTCCTCCAGGATTGCCGCGTCTTCGCAGAGCATCAAGGCCAAGCCTCGATGAATTACTAATACGTCTTGAGCCAATTCGAAATCCCTCGGTCGAGGAAGCTTTGGGGGTGGGCGAACGTGCTGGGCAACTGCAGTCCCTCCAGCCGACAGGGTTGCCGATAATCGGTCGCCACAATGTAGGTATAAGGCAGTGTTTTTGTCAACGAAGCTCACCGCTGAGTTGGTAAGGCAAGGGGTGAGCAGTGGGGGATAAGGGGGATTGAGAAGAGGGCGGCGTTGACAGTGCTTTGAAGCCGGTTCTAAGTTGCTGGCACGTGGGTGTTAAGGTGGACGGCTCGAACAAAAAGATGAGGCATGGCCGAAGAAATCCGGTTTTTTGAGGTGGGGCCGCGAGATGGTCTCCAGAACGAGGCGACCATTGTGTCCGTGGAGCATCGGGTGGAATTGGTGGAGCGGCTGGTGAAGGCGGGCGTCAACGATGTGGAGATCGGCGCTTTTGTGCATCCCAAGTGGGTACCCCAGATGGAGGGAACCGAGGAGGTCGCGGAGGCCATCGAGCAGGTGGAAGGGGTCAATTATTGGGGGCTGGTGCCCAACCAGGTGGGGCTGGAGCGCGCTCTGGGAGCGGGCCTTGAACACGTGGCCGTTTTTATGTCGGCGACGGAGGCCCATAATCAGCACAATCTCAATCGCTCCCTGGATGAAAGCCTGAAAGCGGTACGGGCGACGATCACAGACGCAAAGGACGAGGGGCTGGGGGTACGGGCCTACTTGTCGACCGTTTTTGGATGTCCCTACGAGGGGGCGGTGGAGTTCGACGTGGTCCTCGAGCTGTGTGATCAGCTGCTGGCGATGGGGGCGGACCATATTTCGCTGGGCGACACCATTGGGGCCGGTTATCCGCCGCAGGTACAGAAGGGGTGTCGCCGGGCGGTGGAGGCCTTCGGGGCGGAGCGGGTGGCACTCCATCTCCACGACACACAGGGGATGGGGCTGGCGAATGCGCTGGTGGCCTATAATGAGGGCGTGCGGCTATTCGATGGAGCGGTAGGAGGGCTTGGAGGGTGTCCCTATGCGCCGGGGGCGGCGGGGAATGTGGCCAGCGAGGATCTGCTGAATATGCTCCACTCCATGGGGGCGGATTCGGGGGTGTCGAGGCGGCGACTATGCAGGGTGAGTCGGTGGGTTGAGGGGTATGTGGATTCCGATATTCAGGGCAAGTGTTGCGATTATTGGCGAGCTCATGATCAACAACGAGACGAGGCATGACGGTGGCGTCGACGACGGTCAAAGAAGGGTTAGAGGGATACCGACGGCGGTGGATGACGCCCATGCGGGAGCTGATCGACGAAGTGGTGGTCGAAGAAGGACTAGATGAGACACCGCTAAAGGAGATGATCGACTATCAGTGGGAAAGCGGGGGAAAACGGATTCGGGCCCTGGTGCCTCTGATGGTGGCGGAGACGATGGACCAGGAGCCCCGGGAATTGGTGGGGTTTGGGGCGGCCTGTGAATTGATTCACAACGCCACCCTGGTGCACGACGATCTGCAGGATGGCGACCGATGGAGGCGGGGAGAGCCCGCGGTGTGGTCGGTGTATGGCGAGGCGCGAGCGATCAACCTGGGAGATGCGATGCTGTATATGGCCCCGCTTTGTCTGGGAAAAGTGGAGGCCTCGGAGGAGCTCAGATGGAGGGTCAGTCAGCGGATGAGCCGATACGTGCTGGAGGTGATCGCCGGTCAGGAACGGGAGTTTGCCCTGACGGTTGAAGGGGCCAGTTGGTCGGCTTACGAAGCGATGGTCAAGGGCAAGACCAGTGGCCTAATGGCATTGCCGGTGGTGGGAGCGGCCGAGCTCTGTGGAGCAAGTGGCGTGCTGCTGGAGGTGCTGGAGGAGATGGCGGCGGAGTTGGGTCTGTTGTTTCAAATTCAGGACGATATTTTGGATCTCTACGGGGAGAAGGGACGCCAAAAGGTGGGGGGGGATATAAGGGAGGGGAAGGTGTCGGCCCTGGTGGTGTCCTATCTTGAAGCCAACCCGGCGCCGAGAGAGGCGCAGCGGCTTCAGGCCTGTCTGGCTGCCCCTCGCGACGAGACTCCACAGGACGAGGTGGAGTGGGCGCGCCAGTTGTTTAGAGAGCAGGGAGCACTGGAGAAGAGTCTGGATGCGATCGAGGCCTGTCGTCAGCAGGTGGCTCAGAAGGGCGAGCAGCTCAGTCCCGAGGCGCCGCAGTTAGCAGCGCTCATGGAGGGGCTCAGTGAGGTGTTTTTGAAGCCTATCAGCGGGGTCAACCCGCGGAGCAACTAATCGAGTTCCAAGAAACAACGGGTTAAAAACCATGAGTGAAAGCGACAAGCCCAAGGGATGTCCAGTTCACCCTTCGACCGGTGGCGATGAGACGCTGACCTACAACTCCTATCTGAAGGTGCCGGAGTTGTTGGGGTTGCAGCAATTCGAGTCGGAGCCGCCGGCCCATGACGAGCTCCTGTTTATCACCATCCATCAGGCCTACGAGTTGTGGTTTAAGCAGATCCTCTTTGAGCTCGATAGCGTTCAGGAGGCGATGGCCGATGACCAGATCTATGAGGCCTCGCGGCTGCTCAAGCGGGTGCTGAAGATCGAGTCGTTGTTGGTCGATCAGATCCATATTCTGGAGACGATGACGCCCCGGGACTTTCTGCGGTTTCGGTCGGTGCTCAATCCGGCCAGTGGGTTTCAATCGATTCAATTTCGGGAAGTGGAGTTCTTGAGCGGGGTTCGCGATCGAAGCCTGCTCAAGCATATTCGCCAGGAGGAAGAAGAGGCCCAGCGCTTGCAGCGTCGGTTGGAAGAGCCGTCGCTGCGCACCGGTTTTTATCGGCTGCTGCAGCGCCAGGGCTTCGAGGTGAAGGTGCCATCGGAAGACGGCGAGCCCACCCCGGAGGTCAGAGAGCATAATCTGAAGGTGCTCTTTGAGCTGTATCGCTATCCGGAAGAGCGCTTTCACCTGTACACCCTGTCGGAGTCGCTGGTGGAGCACGACCAGAATATCCTGCTGTGGCGTTTTCACCATGTGCGGGTGGTGGAGCGGCTGATCGGGACGAAGATGGGAACCGGGGGGTCGGCGGGGGTGGAGTATCTCAACTCGACGCTCAATCGACGGGCCTACCCGGTGTTGTGGGAGGTCCGAGGAACGCTGTCGGACGACGAGATCTATGGCGAACGCGGAGAGCGAACTCAGGGGGACAGCGACGAGGAGAGTTCTCAGTAGGGTTGTCCCCCTTTGAATCCTTGTGTATTCGCGGTAGATGATGGAATGGTTGACAAATAATGACCTGTGAACTTCGCGGGAGCGTTGAATGATGTACGGTTGGCAGAAAAAGACGGTTGTATTCGCATTGGCATCGGCGCTGGCGATGGTGGCGACGTCGGTGAGTGCCGAGGAGATATCCGACGAGGTTGAGGGACCGGAGGCGATTACCGAACGGGCGGTGATGGCGGCGGCAGCAGACGCCAATGAGGGAGCGCAAGCGGAGACCGACGAGGCCCTGGAGGAGGCGTCTGAGGCGGACCCGGACCAGGAGGCCACCGACGAGGATGCCTTTGAAGAAGAGGTCGAGGAGTCGACAGAAGAAGACGATGATGTCTGGGGAGGCGTCGACGCGGCGCTCGATGATGTGGAGGAGACCGAGGAGGGGGCGGAGGCGACGATCATCGAAAAGCCCTTTGCGCCAACCTTTGCGGCCGGTCTGGAGGCGGGGTTCTTCTTCACCGATCTGGCTCGATTCAATAGCTATGTGTTGGGCGATGACCATGACGAATTCGACGTTCGAGGAACCTACCACCTCGATTTTGTGGCCGAATCGCAGATGATTGAAAACCTGCGCCTGTCGGTGCTGGGAGGAGTGTTGTTTGCGGCCCAGAGCGATCCGTCGCTCTTTGGATGGTACGTGGGTGCCGAGCCGGCGTACGTGGCCCGCGATGACAACTGGGAGATGGCCCTGGGGATGGGCGTGGGCGTGGGAAGCCTGGGGATCTCCAAAGAGATGGACAATGGGGGAACGGCGGAGATGGATTCCAGCCTGGTTTTGCTGCGGCCCTTTTTGGAGGTTCGGCGCCATATCAACGATATGAACGCCGTCTATGGGCGGATCGGCTTTAACCAGTGGTATCCGCGCAATATCGAGTCCGATGAATTCGATGTGGAAAATGGACCGACGGGACGACCGATCTCTACCCCGGAGTTGGAGACTGGCCAGCTCTATGTGGCGGTGGGCACCCGCTTTGGAGCGCTGTCGGGAACGGGAGAGCCCGAAGAGATCGAGGTCAGCGAAGAGGAGTACGAAGAGCATTTGGAGGAGCAAGAGGAAGAAGACGACGAGGACGTCGATCTGGAAGAGCAGTTTTAGGACTGATCGATGAGGTCTTTGTGGCTGGCATGGATGGTGGTGTGGGTCGTCGGCTGTGGGTCGGCGGCCCCGGTCAGCGATGAGGTGCCAGTCGAGGTGTTGGACGCCGGCATCTGGGATGTGGAGAGCGGTCAGCTCCTCACAGCGGAAGAGTTAGAAGAACGGGCGGGGGCAGCGACGGTGATCATCGTCGGCGAATCCCACGGCACGGCCTTTCATCACGAACGGCAAAAAGAGCTGCTGGAGCGCATAGAACAAGGGGATGGTCGCACCCTGGGAGTGGGCATGGAGATGATCGAGGCCCGGTTTCAGGAGGTGGTGGATCGCTACCTGGCGCAAGAGATCAGCGAGGATGAATTTTTGGAGGGAGTGCAATGGGAGAGCCGCTGGGGTGTGGATATGGACTACTACGCGCCAGTATGGCGGTTGGCCCGGGCGCAGGGGCTGAGGCTGATTGCCTTGAACGCCCCCCGGGAGTTGGTGCGGGCTGTGGGCCAAGAGGGCGTCGATGGACTGGGCCATGAGGAGCGCGAGGCCTTGCCAGAGCTCGATTTGGAGGAGGCGAGGGCGCAACAGTACCGCCAGCATCTGAGCCGATTTCTGGGGGCCCATGGTCATGGAGAAGTCGATGAGGAAGCGCTGGATCGCTTCTTCCAGGCTCAAATGGTGTGGGACAGCGCGATGGCTCAGGAGGCGCTAGAGGCGCTCCAGGAGGGGCTGGATGCCATGTATCTGGTGGTCGGCAGAGGTCATATGGAGAGAGGTTATGGCATCCCGATGGTGCTCCAGCAGCGCGGTTTGGCTCCGGACGAGGTGTTGACCATCGTGCCCGTATCGACGTCGGGCGACCAGGCATCGCGAATGGAAAATTACCGCGATCTTGAGTGGCTCAGAGAGGAATCGATCGCCGATATCGTGTGGGTGGAGTAGGGGGGCGCAAAATCGCGCAACAGCGCAACAAACGGGGCCGATGTCGCACCCTGGGTGCGACATCGGCCCTTTTTTTGGGGGTGATATCAGCGCTTATTTTTCGGCGTTTTCGAGGGAGGCGGAGACGAAGCTGGCGAAGAGGGGGTGGGCCTGGCCGGGGCGGCTCTTGAATTCGGGGTGGGCCTGGCAGCCGATAAACCAGGGGTGGTCGGCGAGCTCGATCATTTCGACGAGGACGCCGTCGGGGGAGGTGCCGCTGATGACGAGGCCAGCTTCTTCGAGTTGGTCGCGAAAGGTGTTGTTGACCTCGTAGCGGTGGCGGTGGCGCTCGGTGATGGTGGGAGCGCCGTAGATGCGACTGGCCCGGGTGTCGTCGACGATCTCGCAGTCGTAGCTGCCGAGGCGCATGGTGGCGCCCATGTCTTCGACGCCTTTTTGGTCGGCCATGAGGGCGATGACGGGCGAAGGGGTGTCTTCATCGAATTCGATGCTGTTGGCGCGGCGAAGGCCGGCGATGTGGCGAGCAAATTCGACGACGGCCAGTTGCATGCCCAGGCAGATGCCGAAGAAGGGGATGTTATTTTCGCGGGCGAAGCGGATGGCCTGGATTTTGCCCTCGGTGCCGCGCTCGCCGAAGCCGCCGGGGACGAGGATACCGTCGCAATCTCGGAGCATGCGCTGGGCCTCGAGCTGTTCAAGCTCTTCGGAGTCCACGAATTTGAGGTGGACTTTCGCCTCGTTGGCGATGCCGGCGTGGAGGAGGGCTTCGTTGAGGGATTTGTAGCTGTCGGTGTGGTCGACGTATTTGCCGACGATGGCGATGGTGACCTCGTGGAGGGGGTTCTGGAGGCGGTCGACGATGCGCTCCCAGTAGGAGAGGTCGGCGGCGCGAGACCAGATATTGAGGGCTTCAGTCAATTCGTGGTCGATGCCCTCGTTGGCCATGAGGAGGGGGACTTCGTAGATGGAGGAGGCGTCGCGGGCGGTGACCACGCGGCGGGCGGGGACGTTGCAGAACATGGCGATCTTGCGCTTGATGTCCTGGGGTAAGTCGCGGTCGGCGCGGCAGACGAGAAAGTCGGGCTGGATGCCGATTTCGCGGAGGCTGCGCACGGAGTGTTGGGTGGGCTTGGTTTTGACCTCGTCGGCGGCCGGCAGATAGGGGACGAGGGTGAC
>CAYQBU010000019.1:0-34085 GCA_964415785.1 uncultured Bradymonadales bacterium | reverse complement strand
GTTAAAGAGGCGGTCGGCGCCGTGGGGGGCCCATTCGCGGTGAACGGCGACGGTGAAGTCACCCTTGGTGGTCTCAAAGAGGACGTGGAAGGCGTCCGGGGCCTCCTCGGTGGCCAGGGAGGGATTGGTGAGGGCGGCCTCGCGAGTTTCCTCGTCGAGCTCCTCGAGCTCGTCGCCATCAGGGGCCTCGACTGGGGTGTCGCCGTTGGGTTCATCCTGCTGCTCGGTAGGCGGTTCATCGTCGGTCTGTCCCTGCTCGCAGGCGGTCAGTGAGAGGGAGAAGATCAGCAGGAGGAAAATGGACAGACGTGCCATGGCATACCCTTGGAGGAGGAAAAGAAGTTAATGTGCGTCGTAAAAGTCGCTCAAACTCGCGTTGGGAGCGGGGACGTCAACCTGTAGGCCTCTATGGACATTCTAGTCGACGTCATCGGCCTCAACGGGAAGCGAGCATATCACCTCTTCTTCTTCTGGCTCCAGGAAGTCGCAGGCGGTCAATGAGAGGGAGAAGAGAACAATCAGGAAAATGGACAAACGCGCCATGGCAAACCTTGGGAGGGGAGAAAGAAATTTGTTCCATCAGGAAACCCCCTCTAAGCTATCGCAAGGAGCGGGGACGTCAACCTGGTGCCGATGGATATGAAGTTCAGTGACCAGATGGAGCGACAGTTATGATATCAGCATTGGGAGAGCGGCTCAATCGGTGGTCGGAGCGCTACGTGCCCGATCCCTTCGTGTTGGTGTTGGTGCTGACGGTGTTGACGGCGGTGCTGACCTTCGTTTTTGGCGCCAATGTGCAGGGGGAGGCGCCGGCGCAGCGGGCGTTGCTGGTGGGGGAGTACTGGTTTGGTGAGTTTTATGACGTGGGGTTGATGCGCTTTGCGCTGCAGATGGTGATCGTATTGGTCACGGGCCATGCCCTGGCGATGGCGGGACCCGTTCGACGCGGGATAAGGCGGATGGCGTTGTGGGCGGGGAGTCCGTCGGCGGCGGTGGTTCTGGTGGCGTTGGTGGCCTGTGCGGCGAGCCTGTTGCAGTGGGGCCTGGGAGCGATCGCGGGAGCATTTATGGCCCGTGAGGTAGGACGGGTCTTCGCCGAGAGAGGGATTGCGGTGCACTATCCCCTGTTGGGAGCGGCGGGATATGCGGGGTTTATGGTGTGGCATGGAGGGTTGTCGGGGACGGCGCCACTGGCGGTGGCGCAGAGCGAGCATGACCTCATCGATACGCTGGGCCAGATTCCGGTCAGCGAGACGCTATTTAGTCCCATGAACCTGGTGATCACGGGCTCACTACTGGTGTTGATCCCGCTATTGTTCTGGCTTTTGATGCCCCGGGATCCGGAGAAGATGGTGCCCATCCCGGAGTCGGAGCGCCTGAGTAGAGAGGACGAAGAGGGCAAAGAGAGCCCGCGCCAGGGGGCGCATCCAGTGGTGAGGCTGTTGGAAGGGAGCCGATTGCTCAATGTGGTGGTGGGAGGAGCGATGGCGGCGGTACTGGTGGTCTATTTTCTGCGTGAGGGCGGCGCGGGGTGGCATCTGGACTCGTTAAACCTGTCATTTTTAACGCTGGGAATTCTCGCTCATCCCTCGCCGCGAAGTTACGCCGACGCCATCGTCGATGGGGTCAAAGGAGCGGGGCCCATCGTGCTGCAATTCCCGTTCTATTTCGGCATTCTGGGACTGCTGCGAGAGAGCGGAATGATCGGGCAGATCTCGCAGTTTTTCATGGCCGTGTCCACGGAGACGACCTATCCCATCTTTACATTCTTGTCGGCCGGGGTGGTGAATTTCTTCGTCCCCAGTGGCGGCGGTCAGTGGGCGGTGCAGGGGCCGATCATGGTGGAAGCGATCCAAGACCTGGGGGTGAGCGCCGAGAAGGTGATCATGGCGTTGAGCTACGGTGATGCCTGGACGAATATGTTGCAGCCCTTCTGGGCACTCCCCCTGCTGGGGATCATGGGGCTACGAGCGAAGGATATAATCGGGTATACGGCGTTTATCTTTTTGGTCACGGGACCGTGGATTATCTTCTTATTGTGGTTGTTTTAATGAAGGCGGGCAATGTGGACAGAGAAGGCCGGGGCATGACGACGAGAGGACCGAGCAAATGGGTGGTAGGGGCGGCGATGGCGATGGGGCTGGGCGGCCTGATGGGCTGCGAAGAGGGCCCTTCGGAGGAGGAGCGCTCCCAGCGAGAGATAGGGGTGGCGGTGATCGAGGTGGCCGAAGAGGTGGAGCGACCCTGGCGAGGGCCGCGTCCGGCCTTTTTCGACGGCTGGCCGGGGGCCGACGAGGGGATGCGGAGTTTTGAATTGGTGTGGCTCGGGGGTGAGGAGGAGTTGCCCTTGCGGGTGGAGTCGATCCCCGATGCTCCGGTGGTGACGGTGGCGACCTATGAGGACGGTGAAGAAGTCGACTGGGTGCAGACGCGACTGGTGGTGGTAGAGCCGCGGCTGGTGGCGTTTGTGGAGGACTGGCAGATGTGGGCCCTGGAGTATGACGAAGAAAAGGGAGAGGTAGAGGGCGAGGAGATTGAAGCGGAGTTTGAAGCGGGCGACAAGACCGAGATCTACAGCGGTGCGGGCGGAGAGTGTTACCTGAGTCATGAGGAAAAGATCGTACTCGCCGAGTGTCCGCCCGACGACTATGTGGAGGCCGTCAGCGCCAGGGGAGAGGCGTTGGATGAAGAGGTGGTGATGGATGGTCGCCGTATCGAGTGGTGGATCAAAGCGACGTGGCGAGATGAGCGGGGATGGTTTGAGGTGGAAGAGGCCCCGGTGGAGATCCACGAGCGTCGGATGGAGGGCTATGATATGCGTGACGATTCGCCACCCTTTGAGCGCGATCCCTTCAGATGATGAGGATCAGCAGCAGGAGTATCCAGGGCACACTGGTGATGGCGGCGAGAGCGAAAAAGAGAAGGGTGCCGGGAATGAGGGTGGCGATTCGGGTGCGGCGAGCGATGCGCTCGACGCGCTTTTCCATGCGCTCTAGGTGAGTCTGGGCGGCGGGATCGAGGAAGCCCTCAAAGTTTTTAGATTGGGCTTCGGGGTCGGCACTGGCGAGGAGTTGTTCTTCCTGTTGAGGAGTGAGTTCCTTTTCGCTGGAGCGCCACTTTCGCTGGAGCGTATTGCTGAGTTTGGTGAGGCTTCGGCCGAGGAGTCCGTTGATCACCCAGCCGATGGGCGCACGGAGAAGGCCCATTTTGACGGTGACGATGCGCTTGAGGGTGGGTAAAATCGCGCCGTGGACCAGAACCTCGATGAGTTGGGTGCGGCTCTCGGTATCGCCGGGGCGGCCAAGGTCGGTGAAGGCCTGGCGCAACGTCTGGATGGTGATGTCGATCACGGCGGTCAACTGCTGGAGGAGGCGGGCGGTGACCAGCAGCGCGGCGGCGAGAAGGCCGAGGGCAAGGCCCTGGATCAGGAGGTAGGCCAGGGCGACCATGGAGACAGCGAAACTGGCCTGGGGGTAAAAGAGCAGGCCCCAGACAGCGACGGCGATGAGCATGGAGCCGAGCCAACCGCCGAGGGCCCAGGGGACGAGGTTGACGATGCTAAAGAGACGCTCAAACTGGTCCTTGAGGCGATCCGTATTGTATCGCTCCAGGAGTTGGTCGCGATCGGTGGTGCTCAACTCGGTGAAGGAGGGATCGAGGTCGAGGGATGGAGACCCGTCGGTGGCGGTGGCATCGGTGGTCGGTCGGTGAGGGGATTGCTGACTCAACAATGATCTCCGTGATAGGGTTAGCCCGATGCGGAACGGTAGGAAATAAAGGTAGGTTTCAACTCAAGAGATGGCAATGAAGTGTCGCCAGAGGTTTACGGTATCCAGGGATGGGGCTTCGCTGGCCTATTACGATGAAGGGCAGGGGCCAGTGGTGGTCCTGACCAACGGGTTTGCAAACTCGACGTTGTACTGGGACCCGCTGAGAAAGCGGTTGAGGCAAAATTATCGGGTGATTCGATGGGATTATCGCGGGCATGGTCGCTCAGGGCCGGCCAGGGATCTCAAGACGATGACCGTCGAGGGTTGCGCCGACGATTTAATGCGAGTGCTCGATGCGGCAGAGGTTGAAAGTGCGGTGTTGGCGGGGTTTTCCTTTGGATGTCAGATCATCCTGGAGGCCTATCGCAAGCGCGGCGATCGGGTGGATGCGTTGATCCCGGTGTTGGGGCCCTATGAGAGCCCCTTCAATACGCTTTTGCATCCACGCCTGGGACCCTGGGTCTACGAGTTGTATGAGCGCGTGCCCGCCGGGGTGTGGGGGGCGGGCTTGAAGGTGGGGGCATTGGGGTCGTGGTTGGCGCCGGTGCACGGATTGGGCAAGGCGTTGGGTTTTATCGGGCCGGCGGTGACGATGGAGGAGATGGAGCCGTTTTACAGGCACCTGGCGTCGCTGGATATCCCCACCTGGTACGCCATGGGACGGGCGGCCCAAGAGCACTCGGCCAGACAGGTGCTGGAGGCCATCGGGGTGCCGACGTTGGTGGTGGCCGGAGGGGCGGACCGATTTTCGCCGGGAGAGGTGGGAAGAGAGATGGCGGCATTGATTCCGCAAGCCGAGCTGGTGTGGTTGCCGAAGGCGACTCATACTGGACTCTTCGACGCCCGTGAGGAAATTCGCGAGCAAGTGGAGGGGTTTTTGGAGCGCAGAGTTCGCATTTAAGTCGAGGAGGCAGAGATGGAAGACAAGAGTACGCCAAGAGAGCTGATCAGTGAGGAGGAGTGGCGCGAGCGGGTGGACGAGGAGACCTATCGGATCACGCGCCAATGCGGGACGGAGCCCCCATTTAGCGGGCAGTATTGGGATCACGACGAGGAAGGGGTGTATCGGTGTGTGATCTGCGATGCAGCGCTGTTTGACTCGGAGAGCAAATACAAGTCGGGAAGCGGGTGGCCCAGTTTCTATGCGGCGGTGGAGCAGGAGAAGGTGGAGACGCGCATCGATCGCAGTGCCGGGATGGTGAGAACGGAGATCCTCTGCGGAGAATGTGGCTCTCATCTGGGTCATGTCTTTGAAGATGGCCCCCCACCGACGGGAAAGCGGTTTTGTGTCAATTCGGCGTCGCTGCGCTTTGAGGGACAAAGTTAACCGAATTGAGAAGTGAGTCCGGATTGAGAGGAGTTGAACATGTTTGATCTGCACGTGGATAGTATTATTCAGCAGCGGCTATTCGGCTACGATCTGCGTCGCAGGCATCGACGAGGGGTGTCGGGTCAGCCGTTGTTTTGGCACGCCGATATCCCGCGGATGATGGAAGGCGGCTATGGGGGAGCGTGCATGGGGGTGCATTATTATCCATGGGAGAGCGAGCGCGGATGGGTGGAGATGCAACGCCAGATTGCCTATCTGGACGCGGTGTGCGAGCAAGTCGACGAGGTGGTGCGGGTCAGGGATGTTGGGGGTTGGGCCAGGGGGTTGGAGGATGAGCGTCTGGCGCTGGCCCCGGGGGTGGAGGGAGCGCATATGCTCAACGGACGGATCGAAAGGGTGGAGGCGTTGGCGCAGATGGGGGTGAGCTATCTGACGCTGACTCATTTTTCGGCAAATGCAGCGGCGACGGCCTCAATCGGGAGAGGGGCCAATGAGAGAGAAGGACTGACGGCCTTTGGTCGTGAAGTGGTGCGGGAGCTCAATCGCGTGGGTGTGGCGATCGATGTGGCCCACGTCAATGATCGAGGGGTGATCGAGGCCTGTGAGGAAAGTGAGGCGCCGGTCTTCTGTACCCATACGGGGGTCAAGGGGGTGTGGGATCACTCGAGAAATATCAGCGATGAGGCTCTGGATGCGATCGCCGCCACCGGTGGGGTGGTGGGGGTGATTTTAGGGCCTGTATTTATCGCCGGGCGGTTGAGGGCGGATACGGAGGCGGTGCTCGATCACTATGACTATATTGTCGATCGGGTGGGAGAGGAGCACGTGGCACTGGGCTCGGATTACGATGGGTGGTTACCCACGATCGCCTCGGATCATCGGGACTGTCGAGATCTCAAGCGGGTGCCCCAGGGGTTGGCGGCGCGGGGGTGGTCGGCGGAGGCGTTGCAGGCGCTATCGAGGGAAAATGCCTGCCGGGCATTCCAAGAAGTGGCAAGGGTGGCCGCCTAGCGCTCAACTAGCGGTCAACGGCAGCGTTGGCCGGGGAGTCGAGGTTGGAGAGTGAAAAGTAGAGGTGGGAGATGGCGTCGTCGATGCGGGGTTGCCACTGAGGGTAGAGCTCGCTGATATCGGCGATCCGGGCCTGGAGCTCGGAGAGTTCCTGGCGGCGACCCTCCAGGTCCTCGGCAGCGCGCTGCCACCCCTCATCGCTGAAGCGATGGCGCTGCTGCTCGAGTTGTGCCTCGTGGCGGCGAAGACGAGCTCTCTCGTCGGCGATGAAGTCCAGGTGGTCGGAGGCCGAGCTGCGCAGACGGGCCAGACGCTGGCGCAGAGCGCCGCGGAGCAGTCGAATCTGGTCGACCATAAACAGGAGTTCATGAGCCCGATCGCGATCGGCGGTAGAGGCGTCAGCGATGGAGTCGGAAAAGAGTTGGAGGTGTTCGGGATCGCAACTCAGGGGACGGCCGTCGAGGAGATGGCGCTCCTGGGGGCTGGCGACATAGGCGGCGTTGAGGCAATTGATGGCCACGAGGCGCAGTAGAGAGTGGGGAAGGTCGGCGCTGGCAGCAGCGTCGCGAAGGTCATCGAAGTCGGCGATCAGGGATTCGAGGCGATCCAGGGAGTTGGTAATGGATTGATGAGAGGCCTCGACGGATTGGGTACGGGCCTGGGTGGCCTGAGCGGTGGGCTCAAGGCTTTGAACCTGGGGATCGGGAGTGGAGGTGCAGGCGCCACAGGAGAGGGCGAGCATGAGAGCAAGAAGTCCCATGCTGGCCCACCTGGGGGCGTAAAAGAGCAAGCGCAGAGGGGTCATGAGCTCAGCTCTGATCGTCGGCGGTGGGCACGTCGTCGTTCCATTCCTCGGGCAGCGAGGGCAATTCGTCGATGGTGGGCATGAGGACGATTTCGATGCGCCGGTTTTGAGCGCGCCCCTCCTCATCGTCGTTGGAGGCAATGGGGTCGTATTCGCCATAGCCGGCGGCGACGAGGTTGGTGGGATCGACGCCCTCATTATTGAGAAATTGGACGACCTCAATGGCACGGGAGGTGGAGAGGTGCCAGTTGGAGTCGAAGCGGGCGCTGGAGATGGGAACGTTGTCGGTGTGGCCGGCGATGAGGAGTTCTCGTTCGTCGATCTCCTCGAGGACCTCAGCGAGTTCGGCGAGGGCGTCCTGACCTTCGCTGCGGATATTGGTGCGTCCAGAGGCAAAGAGGATGTCATTGTCGAGGTTGATGACCATGCGCCCGTTGCGGACGGTGACCGACAGTTGGCCGGCCTCGATCATGGAGGCCAGCTGTTGAGCGAGGTCGCGGTAGACCTGCATGCGCTCTTCGGTCTGACGGCGAGCCTCGCGAAGCTCGTCGAGTTCGGTGCGGTTGGCCTCCAGGGTCTCTTCGAGCGAGCCCTTGCGCTCTTCGTAGAGCTCGAGGTCGCCGCGGGCCTGTTCGAGCTCTTCTTCCAGAGCGGCCTGCTCCTCGCGAAGTTCATCGATGCGCTCGTTGAGGATGTCGATCTCGTTGTTGAGGCGCTCGTCGAGGTCGGCCTTGTCGGCCTCGAGTTGGGCCTTTGCGACCTGGGTATCTTCGAGCTGAGTGAGGACCTCGTCGTGATCATCCTGAGAGACTCCACAGGCGGTGAGGCCGAGGGCAAGGAGGACAAAAAGGCAGCGGCGTCCAAGGTGGCGAAACATCATGGGTCTCCAGACTTAAAAATAAGGGCCAATACGGTACCCGTGCTGAGAATAAGGAGTATAGGTGAGAGCGGAGGCGCGACGCCAGTAAAAGGATGTTCGACGGACCGAGATCAGGGACCGAGATTGAGCAATTGTTGGGTCAGTGCCTCGAGATCGCCGGGGTCAAAGGGTTTTTCGAGGAAGTGAGCATGGGCAAGGAGCCCATGCTCCTGCTCGAGGGTCTGGCGATCGTAGCCCGACATGAAGATGGCGGGGGTATCGGGGAGGTATTCGCAGATCTTGGTGTGCAATTCGGGACCGCTCATCTGGGGCATGGTGACGTCGGAGATGATGAGCTTGAGTTGCGGACCGCAGGAGCGGGCCATCTGGAGGGCGTCGGTGGCCGATGAGGCACTGAGGACATCGAGATTCATGTCGCGAATGACAAGGGAGGCGAAGTCGCGAAGGTCGGGGCGGTCGTCGACGACCAATACGGTGGGTGGCTTGTCGGGGGATTGATCGTCGGTCTGGTGGTCGGAGGCAATGGGGAGGAAAACGCGAAAGCGAGTTCCCTTCTGGTATTGGGAGTCGACCTCGATGGCAGCTCCGTGGCGACGGAGCAGTCCATGGGTGGTGGAGAGGCCAAAGCCACGGTTGGACTGGGTCTCCTTGGTGGTGAAAAAGGGGTCGAAGATCTGGGAGAGGTCATCGGAAGAGATGCCGCAGCCGTCGTCTTCGACCTCGATAAGATGATAGGCGCCAGGGGGGATGTCGTGGTCGTGGGCGGTGGCGGCATCGATATCGACGGTGTCGGTGCGGATATAGATATGGCCGACATCATCGATGGCATCGCGGGCGTTGACCACGAGATTGAGGAGGACCTGTTGGAGATGGGAGCGATGAAAGTCCGCTGGCGAGGAGTCGGGTTGAAGGTGGAGGTGGAGTTGGATTTCGTCGCCGATGAGGCGATCGAACATCGATTCCAGGTCTCGCAAAAGGGCGTTGATATCCACGCCGGAACAATTCTGGTCGGCATCGCTGCTGTAGGCGAGGAGTTGTTCGATGAGATCGCCGGCGTGATTGCCGGCCTTATGGATCTGGAGCAGGTGGGGATAGATGGGGTCATCGTCGGGCAATTGATTGAGCACCAATTTGGCGTAGCCGATGATGAGGGTCAGCAGGTTGTTGAAGTCATGAGCAATCCCGTTGGCGAGCCGGCCCAGGGTCTCCATGCGGTGGTTGATGTGGAGTTGTTGCTCCAGATTTTGGCGCTGTTGATGGTCCTGTTGGCAAAAGGAGCGGAGGTCCCAGATGGCGGCGTGCCATCGGCGGCAATCGCCGTCGTCGGAGATCATCGGTCGGCTAAAAAGGGCCAATTCGACTTCCGCCTCGGTGGGCAACTGGATGGTGATCAGGTCCTGGCGAACACCAGCGGAGTCAAAGAGCTGTTGGCGATGCTCATCGACGACGGAACGAGAGCTGGCATGGAGGAAGTCGAAAAGAGAGGACTCGATCAACCGGTCGCGACTGGCACCGAGGAGTTCGGCGGCCAGAAGGTTGGCGTTTTCGATGACGCCATCGGTCGTCATGACCAGCAGGCCGACGGGAGATGCGTCGTGACGCTGGTGGAGTTCTTGGATCTGTTGGCGCTGGAGTGTGCGCTCGATGCGTTGGAGTTGGACTTCGCGACGCAGTTCAGCGTCGGAGAGCTGTTGGAGTTCAGCGTCCGGTCCTCGGCGTTTGAGAAGATATTCGGCACGGTGCCGAAGGTCGTCATCCGATGACTGACAAGGGGGTGCGTCGTGCGGTGAATCCATTTGAAACCCTTGATAGGGATCATAAGAATGACGTGGAGACCGCCCGAGAAAACAATCCCGCTCCACTAATCTCGAAAAATAACGACAGTTGGTAGTAAATTTCAAAATAAGTGATCACTTAAGCTTTGGCAATAGGGGGGAGAGCTGTCGATCGTATTGGATCTGAGGAACGAGAGTTGCTTGAAGGCTCGGCGGTGGTGAAGAGGCTCGGTAGGCGTTAAGTTGGTGGAGTTAAAGAGGCAGGCGAAATAACCCGACCTTGAGCCGTGATGGCATGTAATGAGGCAAGTGCGATTAACGACGATGTGGGCGGCGCTAGCGGTGATGGGTCTGAGCCTGGGGTTGGTGGGCTGTGAGGCGGAAGGGAGTCCGGGGCCCGATAGAGATGATTCGGCAGCAGAGGACACGACACCGGTGGCGGGGTTTGAGCTGGAGGCCATGGATTTGTCACGGCAGGTCCAGGCGAGCGCGACGGTAGAGGCCAGGGATCGGAGCCGTTTGAGGAGCCGCGTCGATGGGGTGGTGGAGCAGATCGATGTGGAAGAGGGCGATATCGTAGAAGCCGGACAGGTGCTGGTGGAACTCGATCGCTCAGAGATGCGGGCGGAATTGGCGCGGGTGGAGGCCCAGGAAGCGAGGATCGCCGCTGAATTGGAGCGCAAAGCGCCGTTGGTGGAACGCGAGGCCATTGGACGAGCAGAGGTCGAGGATCTGGAGCGCGACCTCTCGGTGGTGGAGCGCGAGATCGAGCTGTGGAGGACACGCTACGAGCGGGCGGCAGTGGTGGCGCCGCGACGGGCGACGGTGATGGCGCGCCATGTCCATGAGGGCGATGACGTCAGCCAACAAGAAGTGCTGCTGGAATTGGCCGATTTGACGACGCTGGTGGTGCCGGTGCGGGTCTCGGAGCGCGATGTGGTGTATCTCGACGAGGGCGATGAGGCCTCGATGAGCATCGACGCCCTGGGCGGTGAGTGGGAGCAGGCGCATGTACGGCGAATCTTTCCGGAGGCCGAAGCCGATAGCCGCCGGCTCACCGTGGAATTGGCTCTGCCCGAGGCGTTTGAAGAACAGGGGGTGAGGCCGGGGTTTATGGCGCGGGTTCGACTGTCGGTCGACCAGCGACCGGAGGCGCTGGCCATCCCAGGAGAAGCGCTTTTGGCGTCCACGCCGGATGACCGCTTTGTCTATGTGATTGAGGATGGCGAGTTGAAGCGGCGCTCCCTGGAGGTGGGGGTGGAGCGGCGGGGGTTGCGCGAAGTGATCAGCGGATTGGAGAGGGGAGAGGTGATCGTGGGCACGAATCCCACGAATTTGAGCGAGGGGGAAGCGGTCCACGTCAGTGAGTGGGTGGAGGCGCAGTGAGCCAGGGCGTCGAGGAGTCACAGGGTAAGGTAAAGGGGTCGCGATCGGGGGTGACGGCGACGGCAATTCGGCATCCGGTGGGGACGATTGCCCTGGCATCGGTGGTGATCGTGGTGGGTCTATTCTTCATGGATCGGCTGGCCGTCGATCTATTGCCGACGATCAACTATCCACAGATTCGAGCGACCGTGAATTATCCGGGGACGGCCCCGGAGGTCATGGAACAGCAGGTCACGCGGGTCTTGGAGGCCAACCTGGCGGCGACAGAGAATTTGTCGAGCCTGGAGAGCAGGGCGTCAGAGGGGCGAACGAACGTCAATTTGATCTTTGAGTACGGCACGGATATCGACATTGCGCTGCAGGATGCGGCGCGCAACCTGGAGTTGGCCAGGACCCAATTGCCCTCCGATATTGAGCCGCCGAGACTCTATAAATTCGATCCCTCGCAGGACCCGGTCTACGAGGCGGGATTTCGCTCCACGATGCGCAGTCCGCTGGAGGTCAGGGATTGGCTGGAAAATGAGCTGGCGCCGCAGGTGCAATCGATTCATGGGGTAGGGGGCGTGGAGGTGTCCGGGGGCCAGATCCGCGAGCTGCAGGTGATCCTCGATCAGGAGCGCCTGGAGTATTACGGCATCGCATTGACGCAGATCGAGGAGGCGTTGGAGGCGGAAAACGTCGATATTGCGGCCGGTCAGGTGACCTCGGAGAGTTTCGATGTGATGGCCAAAACCGACGGGCGCTTCCGATCGGTGGAAGATATTGAAGCCGTGCCACTGACCATTGCAGACAGCTCGGAGCGGCTTCGGCTGGGGGAGGTGGCGGAGGTCAAGGATACCCACCAGGAGCAGCGAATCTTTGTGCGCCTCGGCGGGGAGCCGGCGACCCGTCTGTCGGTGACGAAGCTACCGGACGCCAATACGATCGAGGTCATCGAAGGGGTCAAGGAGGAGATCCGTCGCCTGGAGCGAAGCGGGTTTATCCCCGACGATATCGACTACGAGGTGACCACGGATCAGTCCTTTTTTATCAATAGTTCCATCGGGGCGGTGACCACGGCGGCTCTACTGGGCGGGCTTTTGGCGATGCTGGTGGTGTTGATGTTCTTGGGGAGCTTTCGAAAGGCCGTGGTCATTGGCACATCGATTCCGATCGCGATCATGGCGACCTTTGCGATGATGGGGCTATTCGGGCTGACGTTGAATGTAATGACCCTGGGAGGGTTGGCTCTGGGGGTGGGGCTATTGTTGGATAATGCGATCGTGATGCTGGAGAATATCGATCGCCATCGCCTGGAATACGACAAGAGTCCGGAGGATGCGGCCTTCGATGGGTCGCGGGAGGTGACGAGCGCCGTGGTGGCGTCGACGATGACGAACCTGGCGGCGGTGACGCCATTTTTGCTGATCACGGGATTGGCGGCGATGGTGTTTCGGGAGCTGATCGTGACGATCGCCTTTGCGATCGTGGCGTCGCTGGCGGCGGCGCTGACCCTGGTTCCCATGTTGACGGCGCTGACGGCGAAGGTGCGGTTTAAGAGCCATTTCGATCGCTCGTTTGTGATGCGAGGGGTCAACGCGGCGGTCGATGGAGCGCGCGGGGTCTATCTGTGGATTGCGAAGCGAGCTTTTCGGTGGCGCTGGTTGGTGGTGATCGCAGCGGGGATGGGGCTGTGGGCGAGCGTGCAATTGGTCGATGACCTGGGCAACGAGTTTTTGCCGCAGGTCGACGATGGAAATGTGTCTGTTTTCCTGGGGCTTCCCCCAGGAGCGCCGCCGGCGGTGACCTATGAGCGTGCGATGTTGGTGGAGGAGCAGATCGAAAAGATGCCCCATGTGGAGCATGCCTTTGGGCTGGTCGGGGGACACCTGGGTGGGGGCATCCTCAATGAGCGACCGGGGACGGTGCGCTATAGCATTCAGCTTGTGCCGGCGTCGCAGCGCCCGGAGATGACGGCCGGCCAGTGGGTTCAGGAAATGGAGAAGCGCTTGGATGCGCTGGATATGCCGGGGGCGCGGACGTCGGCGAGCCCGCCGAGCATTCCAGGGATTCGAACGACCACCGATGGGTCCGCGGTCTCATTTGGGATCGTGGGCGACGATATTGAGGAGCTCGATCGCGTGGGACGGGAGTTGCTCAACCGGCTGGATGGTATCGAGGGGCTGAGTAATATGGACGTCAGCCGCGATGCTCGGAGTCCGCTGCTGAATGTAGAGGTGGACCGGGAGCGGGCCGCCGATCTGGGGCTTCGCATCGACGAGGTGGGCTCGGCGGTTCGGCGAGCGGTACAGGGGTCGGTACCCACGATGTTTAGCACGGGGATCACGGAATATGATATCCGAATGATGCTCGATCGACAGGACGTGGAGAATACGGAGGATCTGGGCAACCTGGTGTTATTTCGAAGCGAGGGAGAGTCGGTGCGGCTTGCCGATCTGGCGAGTTTCGAGCTCGGCGATGGACCGGCCCATATTGAGCGGGAGAATCAGGTGCGGATCCTGAGATTGGGCGGTGATATCAACACGGAGGTCACCAACCTGGGGAGGGTCAACGACGAGATCCACGAGCGGTTGGCTCAGGCCGACCTGCCCGATGAGTACAATATCATTTTTGGGGGAGAGCAGGAGGTCATCGAGGAGACCAACGAGATCCTGATGACGGTTACTCTTTTGGCGCTATTTCTGGTCTTTGTGGTGATGGCGGTGCAGTACGAGCGCTTTTCGAACCCACTGGTGATCTTGAGCGCCGCTCCGCTGGCGCTGATCGGGGTGATTGGGCTGTTGTGGTGGACGCAGACGGTGCTGAGTGCGCCCGTATTGCTGGGGGTGATCTTGCTGGTGGGCATCGTGGTCAATAACGCGATCCTGTTGGTGGAATATATAGAATTGGGGCGACAAGAACAGGGACTGGAGCCGATGGAGGCGGCGTTGGAGGCGGGGAGGATACGGTTTCGACCGATCTTGATGACCACCTTGACGACCGTCTTCGGCATGTTGCCACTGGCGATCGGGCTGGGAGAGGGAGCGGATCTGATGCGTCCGCTGGCGATCGCGGTGGTGGGTGGATTGCTGGTGTCGATGATCCTGACCCTGATAGTGGTGCCGAGCATCTATTTGATCGTGTCGCCTGTTGCCGAAAAGTTGATGAAATTCGTGAGTGGAGCTGCCCAGGGAAAAGAGGAGAATGCATGACACGATTGCCCTATGTATTGGAGATGGATCCCGATGAGTGGTTGAAAGAGGTCAAAGCAGTGGCCGGGGAGGCGCGAGAGCGTGTCGAACAATGTCTGGATGACCACGACGAGGTAGGCGAGGCGGTGCACGCCCTTCGAGAGGTGTTCAAGGACTATCTGGTCGATGAAGAGGATCCGGGTGACGACGAGCTGTGGTGTGAGCAAACGGGGGTGATCCTCTTTGTGGGACAAAAACGCGGCGGCGATTGGCTGCGGTTGGATATCAGGGAGCAAGACGGGGCCCATCGATGGTGGTTTCGGGGCGAGGAATGGCCCGAAGGTCAATCGATCGAAGAGGGACATCGAGAGGTAGCAGAGCGGGTGGTGGAGGCCTCGAGTTGGGGCAATGAAGAGCGGGCCATGGAAAGGGCATCGATCCAGCGCGCCAAGCGGGCGATCTGGGAGCCCTTTTTGGAAGGATTGGAAGAGCGGGGTGCAGAGAATGCGACGGCCGAAGAGCTCATGGATTTGCTCAAAGCGTTGGTGGGGGCCTGTCTTCCGGCCGGAGAAGAAAAGGGGCTCAAAGTGGTGAAGAGCCAGGAGGGGGCGACCCATTTGATGGTGCAGCGAAAGGGGTTGGGAGAGCAGCATATCCTGGCGGTGAGCCCGGGGGCGTCGCGGGCCCCGGAGCGGCTCGAGGAGCTATTTGGCATGGAGCCTATACTGGATAACGGGGTCTATGTGATCACAGATCATCGTAAATTTGTGTGGCAGCCGTTTTTGCAATCCAAGAAAGCATCAAGTGAGTTGTACCTGCCCTCGGAGGTGGAAGAGGGGGGCGACGTGGAGTGGGTGGATTATTATTACGCCATCGATCGAGCGGCGTCGCTTATGATCGGGGCCCTGAACCCAGAAGAGTGACTGGTTGGGGGGCAGCAGTGGGAATGGTTGAAGACGCCGCCTGGGTGTCTACGCTTTTTCGGCCCTGTTCATATGAGGCGGTAGATGCCGCGGGATTATGGATGAAGGGGTTGGGTCGATGGAAATGAGGTTTCAATTCAAGGAGAAGAGGATGAAGAAGAAGAGAGTTAAAAAGAAGTGGAGCACGCCGTCGATTGAGGAATTGCCGATCACCATGGAGGTCTCGGCCTATCGATGCGCCGATCTCGGGGAGAAGTAATCGATGGGGCAGGGCTCGCAGGTCATCGTCCTCGGTGCGGGAGCCGGAGGAGGCTCACCCCAGTGGAATTGCAATTGTGAGCTCTGCCATAGAGCAAGGGCTGGAGATCCGGCGGTGCCCAGGCGGCGCCAGACGGCTCTGGCTGTGAGTGCCGATGGTCAGCGATGGGTGTTGGTGAATGCTCCGCCAGAGATGGGGGAGCATTTTTTGGAGGTCGAGGCCCTGCATCCTCAAAAAGAGGGGCGCCACAGTCCGGTGAAGGCGGTGGCTCTGACGGGCGGCGAGATCGACCAGGTAGCGGGATTGTTGACGATGCGCGAGGGCCATGCCTTTAGCCTCTATTCGTCGTCGGCGATTCAGGAGACGTTGAGCAAGTCGGCGATCTTCGATGCGCTCAAAGAGGATATGGTTCCACGTCGGCGATTAGTGGTCGATGAGGAAATCGCACTTTGCGACGCCGACGACGATGAATTGGGAATCGTCCTGAAAGCCTTTGTGGTTCCGGGCAAAATCCCGCTCTATGAGGAGCAGTCCGGCGAGGTTCCGAAGTTGGAAGCGGAGTCGGAGACGAATGTGGCCTTTGACCTTCAGGTGGGAGACCAACGGGTGGTCATGGTCCCCGGTTGCGCGCGTATTACCGACAAACTCAAAGAGCGGGTGGAAGGAGCGGATATTCTCTTCTTCGATGGGACACTTTTCCGGGACGAGGAAATGGTGGAGGCCGGCTTAAGCGACAAGACAGGACGGCGCATGGGGCATGTCAGCGTGGCAGATCCCGGTGGGCCGCTCCAAGAATTTAGCGACGTCTCCATCGGTCGAAAAATCTTGATCCATATCAATAATACGAATCCCATTTTGGCCGCCGATAGTGAGGAGCGAACGCAGGTGGAGCGGGCAGGATGGGAGGTGGCTTACGATGGAATGGAGTGCTGAATGAGTGATGCCGAGCAGGAGTTGATGTCGGGAGAGGAGTTAAGAGAGGAGATCCGGGCGATCGGTGCCCGGCGCTATCACTCTCGGCACCCCTTTCATCGGAAATTGCACGGTGGAGAGTTGGATCGCGGTCAGGTGCAGGCCTGGGCGCTCAATCGCTACTGCTATCAGAGCGCCATTCCGAGAAAAGACGCGGCGTTGATCTCGCGAGTCCATGACAAGGAATTGAGGAGGGAGTGGCGGCGCCGGATTCGAGATCACGACGGAGAGCTCGGCGAGGGCGAGACCTCGGGGGGCATCGAGAGGTGGCTGGCCCTGACGAGCGCGCTGGGATTGGAGCGCGATCGGGTGGTGGCTCAGCGAGGAGTTCTTGCGGCGACGACCTTTGCTGTGGAGGCATACGTGCGATTTGTGAGGGAGAAGACGCTGTTGGAAGCGGTGGCGTCGAGCCTCACAGAGCTTTTCGCACCCCAGATCATCGCCGAGAGGGTGGAGGGGATGATACGGACCTACGAGTTTATCGATAATGAGGCGCTCAAGTATTTTGAGTATCGCCTCGATGAGGCCCCGCGAGATTCTAATTTTGCGCTGGATTATGTGGTGGAGCACGCGCGACGGCCCGATCAACAACAGGCGGTGTTGGATGCCTTGAGATTCAAGTGCGACGTGCTGTGGGCGCAGCTGGATGCGCTCTACCACGCCTATGTAGAGCCGGGCCATATTCCGCCGGGAGGATTTGAGCCAAAGGGCGCGGGGGAGCGTCGATGAGCGGAGAGGAGCAGTGGGTTCCAGGATGGGTCAAAGGGGTTCGTACGCGCTACGACGAGGTGCGAGAGCGGTGGATGATCTTGGGGCCGGAGCGAATATTGCTCCCCACCGGGCCAGGGGTCGAGATTGCCCAGAAGATCGACGGAGAGCGAAGTGTGGAGGCGATCGTCGGGGAGTTGGCCGAAGAGTTTGAGGCCGACGAAGTGGCAATTCGGGAGGATACAATGGCGTTTCTGGAGCAATTGAAAGAAAAGGGCTACCTGCAATGAGTAAGGTGGCGCCGCCGATGGGAATGCTCGCCGAGTTGAGTCATCGCTGTCCGCAGCGCTGCGTGTATTGTTCGAATCCCGTGGAGCTCAAGAGAAAATCCAGGGAGTTGAGCACAGAGGATTGGAAGCGCGTGATCAGTCAGGCGGCGAAGATGGGGGTGATCCACGTACATCTATCGGGTGGAGAACCAACGGTGCGCCCGGATCTGGAGGAGTTGGTAGGTCGCTGCCAGGAGGTTGGCCTATACAGCAACTTGATCACCTCCGGGGTTCTGTTGAGTCAGGAGCGTGTGCAGGAGCTAGCGAGCCGGGGGCTCGATCACGTGCAGTTGAGCTTTCAGGGAGCGGAGGCGGGGCTGGCCGATGAGATCGCCGGTCTGAAGGGGGCACAGATCAAGAAGATGAGCTGTGCGGCCTGGGTTCGCGATGCGGGGTTGAGGTTGACGATCAACGCCGTAATGCACCGTCAAAACCTCCATGAATTAGAGGATGTATTGCAGTTGGCCAAAGGGCTGGGAGCGGATCGGTTGGAAGTGGCCCACGCTCAGTATCAGGGGTGGGCGCTGGAAAATATCGATAGGTTGTTGCCGACGCGCAATCAGGTCGATCGGGCGACGGCGATGGTCAAGGACTACCGGAGGAGATGGCGTGGCGAGATGGAAATCGACTACGTGGTGCCCGACTATCATGGGGTTCGACCGAAAGCCTGTATGGGAGGATGGGGGCGCCAGTTTTTGGTGGTCGATCCCGAGGGCGATGTCTTGCCCTGCCATGGGGCGAGTCGTATCGAGGGGATGGCCTTTGACAATGTGCGCGATCAAAGCCTGGAGGCGATCTGGCGTGACTCGGAGGCCTTTGAGCGCTTTCGAGGGATCGATTGGATGCCCGAGCCCTGCCAGAGTTGCGATCGTAAAGAGCAGGACTGGGGAGGATGTCGCTGCCAGGCCTTTGCGCTGACCGGCGATGCAGCGGCGACGGACCCGGTGTGTGAATTGTCGCCGGATCACGAGTTGGTGCGAAAAAAGGTCCGGGCCGCGGAGGGGAGCAAGGATGGTGAAGGGGCGGCCGAGGCGGAGTGGCGATATCGGCAATTTGGCGATAGCTCCTGAGAAAAAGTGAGTTATGGGCTTGCCTTTCAGGAACTTCGTCCCATGCTTGGCGTCGCGATACATAATTGTCGTGAAGAAACCCCCAAGAACAGAAATTGGACGTTCTAACTCAGGAGTAGATATGTTGCATCGGATTGCATCGCTGTCGGTATTTTTGTTGGTCGCTATGGGCCTTGTGATGGGGTCGGCGACGACGGTCATGGCGGGTCACCACGACCATGACGAAGAGGACCAAGAGCAAGCTGAGTATACGAATTTTGATATCGATCCCGTGCACTCGAGCGTGGTGTTTCGAATCAAGCACCTCGACGTGGGCTATGTATTCGGAATGTTTTTGGAGTACGACGGCGACTTTGTCTTTGATCCCGAGGATCCGGAGTCGGCGCAGTTCAACTTCACGATCCAGACCGATAGCGTGTTTACGAATGTCGAAGATCGGGATGAACACCTTCGAAGCGGTGACTTCTTTGCCGCCGAAGAGTATCCGGAGATCACCTTTGAGAGCACGTCGGTAACCCACCGCGGTGGAGATACCTACGAGGTGACCGGTGACTTTACGATGCGCGGTCACACCGAAGAGATCACGATGGTGGCTGACGATACTGGCCAGGGCGAGGGCATGCAGGGCGAGTTCCGTCGAGGGTTCAACACCACCTTCGCGGTCAACCGTATGGATTACGGAGTAGACTTTATGCCCGACGGCTTAGGTGAGACGGTGCGCGTGATGCTCAGTGTTCAGGGCGTCGGCCAAGAGTGATTTGAGGCCGCGCGATGGATAAAAAGGACGGGCGAGAGCCCGTCCTTTTTTTTTGCAATGCAGAAGAGGTAGAGCCGATGGGACCGTGGGATGTAGGACAGTTATTATTGGTGCCGACGGTGGTGGGGCTGGTGGGCACGCTGGTGGCGATGTGGTGGATCGGCGATAGGCGATGGGATCGATGGCGAGGCTGGGCGGTGGCGGTGATCATTGCCGGCGCCTATGCATTGGCGCATGCGCAGATCTCAAGGTTTCCGCCATTTCCAGCGATGACTGCCGATGAGTGGGTGGTATACGCCGCGATCCTGGGAGCAGGGTGGGCCGGGATAGAGGCCTGGGCAGCGGAGTCAAACCAATTCCGGTGGATATTGGTGGCGGTGGGTCGATTGGTGGTGATGAGCCTCGTGGCCTGGCTATTGATCGGCAACCGCTTCGGATGGGTGGTGCTGCTGGGGCTGAGCGGTGGGCTGACGGTGGTGGCCATGGTTTTGGTGACGGCTGCGCGTCAGGCTTTTGGGCGTTCATTAATGATGGGGTGGGTGATGGTGGCAGCGGCGCTGGGGCCGGTGTTCTTGATGGGCGCATCGGCGAAATTAGCGATTTTGGCCTGGTCGTTGATGGCGATCTGCGGGGGAGTGATGGTGGTGTTGAGCATGTCGCGCCACGGAAAGGGGATAGACCTGGGGATGGTTCAGCCGATGTTGGTCATCATCCTGGGAGGCCTGGCGACGAGTGGAACGGCCTATGCGAATGTGTCGGTGGAGGCGCTGCTATTGGCGGCAGGTGGGCTATGCATGGTGGCGTTTGTCGGCGCTCTATCGACGCAGCGGTTGATGCAATTGTGGTGGTGGAAGGCGGCGATGGTGTTTCTCTATGCCCTGGTGGCAGGGGCGACGGTGGGGGTGGCTCAATACGCAGAGGAGGGCGACAAGGAACTCCGGGAGCTCCAAGAGAGTGAGGAGGACGACGATGAGGACTCGAGTTCGGAGCGCTACGCCCCTTATCGCCATTGATGGGGCGAGAAGGAATGGAACAAGAGAGGAGTTGAACAATGAGCGCAAAACAAGATGATGGGAGGGCGAAGATTAGGTAAGCGCAGCAGAGGACGCAGGATGTGGATTGAGGAAAATATTCGGGAGCGGCGCTTTGATGTGGACAATAATTTTGATGGGTGGCGCCTCGACCAATACCTGGCCAATCGCATCGATGGGATGTCGCGATCGCAGGCCGGGCGGATAGCCAAGGGCGGTGATGTGGAGGTGTTTCCGAGGCGAAAGATCAAGGCGGGGACGCGGCTGCGCGACGGCGATGAGGTGGTGATCCGCGAGCATCTGGAGCCGGAGTATGTGCAGGATGATGAGGTCAAGATCGCCTATGAGGACGCGGCGATGCTGGTGCTCAATAAACCGGCGGGAATGCTGGTGCATGAGACGGCGTCGACGAGGCTCAATACGGTGACTCACTACTTGCAGCGTCAGGGGATGGAGGATGCTCATCCGGTGCATCGCCTGGATCGAGAGACGAGTGGGGCCCTGGTATGTGGGCGGGGCCCGGAGGCGATCCGCAAATTGAGCGAGGCCTTCGGGGGCGATGGGATTGGCAAGACCTATCGAGCGCTGGTGATCGACGAGGAGATGCGATGGAGCGCTGGAGAGAAGGCGGTGTTAAGGACGCCCCTGGGCTTTGAGGCGTCGAGCCCGCTGCCCCACAAGGTGGCACGCGGGGATAAGGAGGCGCTGACCCGGGCGTGGTGGCGCGGCGAGGTCGAGCCCTGCGAGCACGGCCATCGGCTGGTGGATCTGGAGGTCGAAATCGAGACCGGACGCCAGCATCAGATCCGGGTCCATCTGGCGATGGAGGGGACGCCGATTGCGGGCGATAAGCTCTATAGCGAGAGCGATGAATTCTTTATGGCGATCTGCGATCGACCAGAGGATGCGGAATTACGGGAGAGGTTGTGCTTTGAGACCCATTCGCTGCATGCCTGGCGAGTGAGCCTGGATCACCCGGCGGGGGATCGCCGGGTGGAGGTGGAGACGACCCTACCGGAGCGCTTTGGCGATCGTTAGCGAGCCAGCGTGACAGATTGCCAGGCCTCGGCGGAGGGGCCAGCGCAGCCGTCGGCGTCAACGCTCATGGCCACCTGGAAGGAGGACGAAGAGGGGGGAGGGTCAGCGATCGGGGACTGGAGGGGACTGTCGGGGCTTATGCAATGCCATAGGAGCCAGGGCGGTTGGTCGTCGCCCTCGTCGTCGCGGGCGACGACGTATAGGCGATAAGAGGCGTCGATGTCGGCGTCGGTGCTCAGCTCCAAGGCGTCGTCGCGACGGGTGACCTGAGAGATGGGGAAGTCGGGACCGACGATGGGTCCGATATCGACGGTAAACTCAGCGAGGAGTCCCCCCAGAGCGCGGCGGGCATCTCGAGAGTCGTGGCGATGGGCGCTATTTTCGAAGTGAAAGATGCCGCGTTCCATGACGGATCGATCGAAGGGGTCGGCCATTTGTTCGGCCAGGTAGATGAGGGTGGCGGCGGCGCGCCACTCCAAAAAGAGGTCGTCGACGCGGTGGTAGCCGGCATCGGCGATATCGACGAGAAGCTCATCGAGGCCCTCGGGGCGCGGGGAGTGGCGCGACCACTGGTGGCTGATTTGGATCAAGGTGGCGGCGTCGTGGTCGTCGCTTTTGTCGGCGACGGACTGGGCGAAGGCGAGCTCGTCGTCGGGGTGATCGCCCAGGGCGTAGCCAATGGCGAAGACGGCACAGCCAGCAAATAGGGCGGCCAAGACGGCGGCGCTGACGTTGGTCAACGACGAGGTCGGCCGACGTGGACGGTAGTGGTCGTGGCCGCGGTTCATGAGGCCGACGAGCAGAAACCCAGCGAGGAAGCCGCCGAGGTGGCCCCAGCCGTCGACGATGGGGATGGCCACAGAGAGGCCGACGTTGAGCCCCAGGATGACAGTCCACCAGAGTTTGGACTGGCGGTACGGTGGGGGAAGTTCGCTGTAGTAGGCGAGATGCAGGGCCAGATAGGCGCCGAGGAGGCCGAAGAGGCCGGTGGAGATGCCGACGGCGAAGAGGCTCGCCGAGCCGATCAGTGAGGCCATGGCGCCAGCGATGGCGGTGGCGAAGATGAGCAGCATGGTGCGGGCGACGCCAAAGAATCGCTCGCAATAGGTGCCCAAAAAGTAGAGGGCGAAGGCGTTGACGCCGAAGTGAAGGAGGTTTCCGTGGAGGAGGTTGGCGGTGATGACGCGCCACCACTGGCCCTGATCGAAGACCATGGTCTGAGAGTTGGCCCCGAAGTAGAGGTATTGAAGGGCGTCCACGTCGGGAGCAAGGAAGAGTTGAGCGGCGAAGATAATGGCCAGAACCCATAGAAAGTAGCGGGTGACACGGGGATCGGCGGAGCTGGTCTCCTGGCTGAGGTCGGCGAGCTGTTGCATGCGCTTTCGCTGAGCGGCGGCGTCGGGGCCAGCGTTGATGCGCTCGACGAGGCGAGTCCAGAACAGGCGCATGAGTTCCGGTCGCTCAAAGTCATCGATGGAGAGGATGGTGGAGCGCGATGGGCCGTCGATGACCAGGACCGGTCGGCCTCGCGAGGAGAGGGGGACGAGGGTGCGAATATCGCCGTAAGCGATGGACTCGGTGCGGCGAGAGTTGGGCCCTTTGGGAAGATGAAGGGCGTCGTCCCCAAAGGCGATGGTGCGCGATGATGGAGGCAGCAGGAGCCAGCGGATGGCGAGGGCGAGGGCGGCGACGCCCACGGGGATGACGTAGAGCCAGATCGAGAGATCGACGTCCATGGTGGAGCCGACGTCGCGGAGTAAGAAGTAGGAGAGGCTCACCACGACGGTGAGCAGGATCATGAACCCCCGCGTCCACATCTCCGGTGCAGCCAGTGAGATGGTATTGGTGGGCGGCCGGGAGGGCGACTCGGCTCCGGTTGATTTGGTCCGGGGAGTGACGTCGATGATGGGGGATTGACGATCAGTCATGGCGGGGATCCGAGGATGTAAGGCTCAGCAAGGGCCAGTCCTGGCGAACGGAGGCGAGGTCTTCGACGGTGTCGATCTCGCGCCAGCCACCATCGATGGGGACCCAGGAGATGGGGTGGCCGCATTCGATGAGGGCCTCGTAGAGGTCGGCGAGATAGGCGAGGCGAAAGGGACGTCCGTGGCGAAAGGGGTCGTCGGCGTCCAGCTTTGACTCCAGAGCCTCGAAGGCCTGTCGCATCCAGCGGGCCCCTGTAGCGCTGTGGGCGGCGAGGCCGATGAATTCACCGATGGCCTCGTCGGGTCCCACGTGTTTGCCGACGGCGGTGACGCGGTCGCCACGGACCTCGACGAGTTCGGCCTGAGCGATGGGGTGATCCTGGCGGTCGACATAGGTGGAGGCCCATTGGCGATCGACGACCAGGGCGATGTGGGTGTCCCGTGGATTGAGGGCGGCGATGGCGGCGTCAACCACCTCCGGGGGATAGATGATGTCGGAGTAGGTGGAGACAAAGCCAGGGGCCATGGCCTGGCGGGCGCAGAATAGGGAGTGAAGGATATTGTTGTGGGGCCAGTCCCGGTTGTGGTGGTAGGTGGCACCGGGGACGGTGAGCTGGTGGCGAAGGTAGCCGCGGACGATGTGGAGTTGGTCGATGCGAGGGTGGTCCAGGGCGTCGGTGAGGTAGTGGAGGATGGAGCGGTCATCGACGGTGACCATGCATTTGGGTCGCTCCTCGGTGAAGCCCTGAAGTCGGCTGCCGCGTCCGGCGGCGATGAGGATGGCGTTGAAGTCAGTCATAAAACCTCGGATGACCGAGTCGAAATACGATGGCGGCGCCCGTCTGGGCCAGGTAGAGAAGATATACGCCGAGGAAGGGAATGATGAAGAGCCATCCGGGGTCAAAGGGGGTAAAAAAGCCTATGAGGGCGGCCCAGAGGATCCAGGAAGGGTAGTGGATGAAGTAGCGAGCGGTGGCTTTGGCCAGCCAGATCAGACGGGCCAGGAGGCCAGAGGGCATGGGAGGGCGGCGAGCGGAGTCGCCGGGTTCGATGACCTCGCCGGCATATTCGGGACGGCGGACAAAGTGGGTCAGGGAGGTGGCGGTGGCGACGATGAAGATGGAGGCGATGGCGACGAGCAGCCAGGTGGTGTCGCCCTCGACGAGCCAGAGCCGGCAGGTGACGGCGGCGACCAAAATCAGGGCCTTGATCTCGTCCATCAAAAAGTCGAGGTAGGCGCCGACGTCGCTGGTCATATCTTTGAGCCGGGCCAGTTGGCCGTCGACGCAGTCAAAGAGGTAGGAGAGCTGGACCAGGACAACGGCGATGAGAAAGCCCATCGGCCCGTCGAGAACGACAAAGGCGGCGCCGGAGGCGACGAAGATGGCGGTGCCCAAAAAGGTGATCTGGTTGGGCGTCAGGGGAGTGGGGCGGAGCATCCAGACCAGGATCGCCGCCAGGGGGCGGGCGACGTAGGTATTCCAGGCGATGTCCTGGGGCTTTTTGGACTGGTGGTAAATCTCGCCGAGTTGGGTCCAAAGAGAGATCATCTCAGCTGCTCCAGGAGGTCAGGAGTTCTTCGACCAGCGACAACTCCTGGCCATCCCAACTCCAGAGGTGTTGGGCGCCGCGGCCGACACCGTCGTGGAGGGCAAACCCCTCTTCGTGGACCCAGAGGTCGAGGTCTCCGTCCTGAGGAGGCATATCCCATTTTTTCGAGAGGTTTTGGTGCCAGACGCTCCAGCATTCGTAGTGATGTTTGAACTCACCATCGTCCAGGGTGTGAGGGGCCTCCAGAAAGGCGCGCATCTCCTGTTTGAGGATGCATTGAAGCTGGTCGGTGTCGGTGTCCAGGACATCTCGGGCAGCATGAAGGCCGGCCTCGTCGGTGATGCAGACAAAGAGGCGTTGGTGGAGGGGGTTGGACTGGAGCTGGGGGTATTCGTCGATGGCGTCGGATTGGAGGAGGTCTGTAAACTGGATCAAAATGCCACCGGTGACGCGGCGCTGCTGCTGCTGAAGGGGGGAGAGTTGCTCCCGGGAGGCAACAGAACGCGGGCGTTTATCGAGGAAATCGAGCAGAGATCGACGCCACTTTTCGGCGCCAGAACTCAGTGGTGAAGAGGATTGGCAGTCAGACATGAGGTCTCCAGGCGCGGGGGGGCGATGGGAGGGGGGCGATATATTCCAATAAGAGGGGATAAGGAGGAAGGTGGTGAGAGGTCAACCCGAGATAGGGCGAAGGCCTATCACGATGGCTGGCCGATGCGGAGGGTAAACCAAAACGATGCGCCGCGATCAGGGCGGTCCTCGTAGCCCACTTCGCCGCCCATGGAGGCCACCAGGTGCTTGACGATGGCAAGGCCCAGGCCGGTGCCGCTTTTATTGGTCTGGCGTCCAGAGTCGGCGCGATAAAAGCGCTCAAAGATACGGGGTTGGTCGTCGGGGTCGACGCCGGGCCCATCATCGGAGACCTGAACGCGCACGCGGTCATCTTCAGCGATGGCAGAGATGTGGATGGAGACGTCGTTGCCGCCGTAGTGGAAGGCGTTATCCAGGAGGTTGGTCAGGATCTGGTCCAGGGCGCCGTCGTCGGCGATGACCAAAAGGTCGGGGTCGACGTCGATGGTCACCTGGTCTGCATGGCGCTCGTCGAGGAGGGTGAGGCGATGAATGGTGTCATCGATGTGGCCGTAGAGGTTGAGGGGAGTGGGGGAGAGGGACTGCTGGCCGGCCTCGAGGGTCGATAATTCCAATAATTCGCCGATCATGGTGGAGAGGCGGGCGGCGTAGTCGCGGATGCCCTCGCTGAAATAGAGGGCGTCTTCTTCGACTTTGAGAGCGCCATCGATGAGGGTTTCGGCGTGGCCCTGAATGACGGCAACGGGGGTGCGCAGTTCGTGGGAGACGTTGGCGACGAAATCGCGGCGCATGGTCTCGAGCTGGCGCAAAGTGGTGACGTCGTGAAGGACGAAGATAAAGCCCGGTCCGTCCTGGCGGCGAGTCAGTTGGAGGCGAATGCGCCGCTCGGGAGGGATGGGGAGGGTGAATTCGGCGGTGGCCTGCGAGGATTGCTCCAGGTCGGCCATGAGTTCGTCGACGACGCTGTCGGGGAGCCATCGTCGAAGGGAGTAGTCCTCGGAGGAGAGGTCGGCGCCGAGGAGGCGGTTGGCGGCGGGGTTGGCGAGCTGGATGGTCAGGGCCTGGTCGGTGGCGATGACGCCCTCATTCATGCCGTCGAGGATAGAGCGAAAGCGGTTGCGCTCATCGGTAAGGGCGGTCATGGCGTCCTCCAGGCGGGTGGCCAACTGGGCGGGCGAAGAGAGGTCGTCGGCGAAGGCATTGTCGCCGGGATCGCGAGGAGAGGGGCGAGAACGCTGCAGGAGGCGCTCCAGGGTTTGGGCCATGAGTCGGGAAGCCAGCGAACTCATCAGGATGGCCACTGCGAGGCCCAGAAGGGTGCCAACGAGGAGCAGAAGGCGAAGGTGGGCGACAAGCTCATCGACCTGGTCCAGCGGCATGGACAGGCGGATAACACGCTGGGAGTCGGGGTCGGCGATGGCGACGTAGAGGAGGTCTTGTTCCACAGAGTCGCTGAAGCGGCGTTCCACGCCCAGGCCCTCGTGGCGAGCGGTCTGCACCTCGGGGCGCTGGTTATGGTTATCGACGGTGGGCGATGAGAGATCGTCGAGGTCGGTGTCGGCGATGACGATGCCCTGGGCGTCGATGATGGTGATGCGCCGCTGGTCGGGCAGATTATGGAGACGCTGGAGGAGAGATAGGGTGGCCTCGTCGTCGTCCAGGTGACGTGTGGCCTCGGCGACGATGAGGGCTTGCGTTTGCAGGTCGGACTCCAGCGACGACTGGCCCCAGCGCTGGAGATTGTGATGGAGAAAGAGCCCCACGATCACCACAAAGATGGCGATGAGGGCAGTGGAGATGGCAAAGAGCCGGGCCCGGAGAGAGAAAAACAAAGCGGATTAGCCTCTTAGGTGGTCCAGGGTCTGTTGGCGGAGGTGGTGAAGCTCGGTGCTGAGTCCCACCTTATAGATGTGGGGGTTGTGGAATCGGCGGTGCTCCTCGGGGAGCTGGTCGAGGCGCCGCGCGGCGTAGGCTCGAGCGTCGTCGAGGCTGGCCAGTGGGGCGAGGATACGGCCCTCGTCCATCACGGTGTGGAGCAGCGGTTGATGATTAAAGTGGGAGACGTCGACCTCTTTATAGGGGTCGTAGGGGTGGTGAATACGAGCGACGGAGTCCTGATCATCGCAGATGATGGCGTCGCCGTAAAAGCGCTGATCCTCATCGAGGAGGCGCATAACTTGTTTGGGCCCGGGAAAATTCACCTTCTCGAAATTTTCGGAGATCTTGATGCGCGGTTGCCCACCGAATTCGCAGAGCTTGTAGACGCCGTCGAGGGCGGCGTCATCGTAGGCGGTGACCAATTGGGTGCCCACCCCGAAGACGTCGATGGGGGCATCTTGTTCGTGGATGAGGCTTTGGATGACGTGTTCGTCGAGCTGGTTGGAGGCCGCGATCTTGACGTCGGGGAAGCCAGCGGCGTCGAGTTGGGCGCGAGCCTGCTTAGCGAGGTAGGCGAGATCGCCGCTGTCGAGGCGGATGCCCAGAAGTTCGTGGCCCTTGTCGCGAAGCTTTCGGGCGACCTCGATGGCGTTGGGTACGCCGCTGTTGAGGGTGTCGTAGGTATCGACCAATAGGACGCATTTGTCGGGGTAGTGGCGGGCATAGGCATCAAAGGCGGAGAGCTCGTCGTCAAAGCTCTGGATCCAGGCGTGGGCCTGGGTGCCGGCGATGGGGAGGCCATCGCGGAGGCCAGCGAGGACCTGAGAGGTGGCGTCGAAGCCACCGACGTAGGCCGCCCGCGACGCCTGGCGGCCACCGAGGCCCTGGGCGCGGCGAAGTCCGAAGTCGATGAGTTTTCGATCCGGTCCCGCAGCCCGGCGGATACGAGAGGCCTTGGTGGCGATCAGGGTGGAGAAGTTGAGGATGTTGAGCAGCAGGGTCTCCACGATCTGAATCTGAGCGATGGGCCCGCGAACGCGGACGATGGGCTCGAAGGGAAAGACCACTTCCCCGTGGCGCATCGCCTTGACCTCGGCGGTGAACTGGAAGTCCTGGAGCCATTGCAAAAAGCGGGGGCGAAAGCCCTGTTGGTCGAGGTAGGCCAGAGCTTCGTCGTGGAAGTGAAGTTGCTCCAGAAGCCGGCAGCACTCGTCGATGCCACTGAAGATGGCATAGCCGCTGGCAAAGGGGTTGGAGCGAAAGAAGTAGTCAAAGCAAGCCATTTGGTGGGCACGATCCTCGAGGAGGTGGCCCTGGGCCATGGTCAACTGGTAGAGGTCAGTATAGAGGGCAGCATCATCGGCGAGAAGGTGGGCCATGGTAAATAAGCTCCCTTTGATGGGGTCAGTGGGAAACAGTGGGGCCGATCCCCGATGAGCGTAGCCACCTGACTTGTTCAGACAAGCTAACCCGGATTAATCATGACTCGTCCACTGAGGCTCGTCAGAGCCGCGATGCCTACATCTCGCCCCAAGAGCATTTCTTTGCTTCACCCCAGGAGTACTCGGTCGCGATGCTCCCAGCGCGCTCAGGGCACCCTGCGCGACGATGCCTCTGGCGTCGACTGTGGGGCACGATTTTGGCCTCCCGGCTTTGATTTGGCCTCGCTACGACGTCTCATGACTAGTCCGGGCTGATGGGACAGAGAACAGTGGAGATGACTGGAGATCACTGGAGGTCAACGATGAGTGGAACACAACTGGAGTTGGAAGCCCATTGGCGATTGGCCGGTGGACCATTGATGGAAAAGTCGGTGCTCATGGAGCTCTTTGGGGCGATCGGGATGGTCAAGGAGATCGATCCGCATGCCTATGACATGAATCGCCGTGGGAAGTGGCGATCCTATTCCGGGCCCCGGATGGTGGTCGATGCGCTGACCCAGCGAACGCAGCTCATGGAGATCGTGGAGGACGAGTCGATAGAAAAGGGGGGAAGCCAGGTGCTCATCGAGATGGGGAAGCAGGGACGACAGCCCTCGGCGAGCATGAGGTGGCAGACCGAGTGGCCACCGACGACCAGGCAGAGGCATCGGTGGGAAGAAGCGGTGAAAGAGGCGTTTCAGCTATTGTCTCTGGAGGAGATGACCATCGTGGGGTCGCGAAGCATGCGAGATGGGCAGGTCCCCGTATGGTTGGGAGCGGTTTCCCAAAGGGAGGGCGATGAGGCCCGGGCGTTGGTAAAAGCAAGTCAGGGGGAGGGACAGCCCCTGGACTCCGCAGATATGGTGGGGCGGGCTTTTTGGACGACGGAGGCGGAGTTGCCCCAGAGATGGATCGATTGGTGGGCTCGAAAGCGAAGATAAGAGGATAAATCGCGCCGGGCGCACGCCAGATCGGGCTCCGGGAGAATTTTTTATCAAGTGCCTTGACACTCAATGGGGGGGAACCTATAACGCCGTTCCCGCTGGCGCAGAAAGCGCCCACAGGTCAGCCTCGGTTGGCCGCTTGCGAAGGTAGCTCAGCAGGTAGAGCACGGCCCTGAAAAGGCCGGTGTCGACGGTTCGAATCCGTCCCTTCGCACTCCGTGGTGCTTCTGGGCCAGCGGGTTTATTAGTTCTAGTTTCTGGCCCGGATCATTCGGGATTCGTTTAATGCGGCCCATCAGGGCCGCCATGCCTGCCTCTCATCAATGCCCGGAACGGGGGCGCGTTTGGCCTCCCGGCTCTGATTTTGCCTCGCTACGACGTCTCAAAAGATGATCCGGGCTATTGAAATTTTAGAAAATGAAGGGGAGCACCCGCCGTTTAGGGATTCCTCGTCGTGCTTTTGGTGGATGAAAAGCGGTGGGTTTTGGGGTCGGCCGAGGGTGGCCTTTCTAAAAGGGACCTGTCCCCCTATGTTGGTGGTGTTGAGGGGAGGCCAAAAAAAAGACGACAAAATGACCGGACATCGTCCCATTGGCCAAGTCCTTGCAATGGCGAAACCCATCGGGTAGAACGGTCGGCCGGAAAGTAGGCACCCGGGACCAAGGTCCATGGGTATCGGCGCTCAGCACTCGCCAGTGGGGAATAGAGCGGCAAAGTATCGATTTGTGGTGAGGTATTAAGAAGATGACGAAACGATCAGAGTTAAAAAGTGACCGACGACGCGCCTGGCGCCTCTTGAGCACGACGGCGATGGCGGCCGTGGCGGGAGCGGGCCTGATGGCCCTGGCGGGATGCGACACGGTGGCTCAGATCCCCTTTAACGACCGAAGCTTCACCTCCATCGAGGCCGGTGGCATAACGCCGACGGTCAACGACGGTGGGGCTTGCAATTGGCAAGAAGATGGGGCTGGGATCAGCGGTGGCGATGCCACGTTGCAAGCGGTGTTCATGGATAACTCCAGCCGCACGGAGTTCAACTTCAACCTGCCGATAAAAATCGGTGAGGATTTCGACGGGCTCGACGACGGCGTGGAGTTGAGCGTCGATAATATCAGCATGTCCGACGGTCGAATCTACGGGCTGCCCGACGTGGCCTGTGAGGACGATGACGACTGCCCGGGTGGTATGAGGTGCCAGAGTTTTGAAGGGGACGAAACCGACCGCTGCTCGACGGGAAGCGCGACGGGGCCTGCATCGAATACACCGACCTATATCGGCGAGGAGCACCAAACCCACGCCATCGCCACCATGATCTCTCAGGCGGGACGGTGGAGAGGTCGATACTCCACAGATTTCGAGGGCTATTACGAGTTCAATCCCGATGGGCCGAATACCTCAGTGGGCGACGATCAGGTCAATGACGTGGCCATTGATTTCCAAGGTCGACGAACCAACGCCCTGCAGAGCTTAAGGCGAACCTGGAATAACCTGCGCGATTACGTGGAGGCCGACGGGCGAGGATCACTCTTCGCCTTTTACACCTTTGAAGAAGCTAATAATTCTCAGATCTCTCGGGTAAGTACCTCAGATCCTTGGACTACTAGCTCCGATGAAGTGGAGTCCGCGATCAACGAGATGCCGTCGGCCAGGTATAGTCGCAGCAATGTGTACCGGTCGATGGTTAATACGATTCAGGATGCCTTCGGCCATGAAGATGTGGACGACGCCGACCAGCGGTCGCTATTTTTGGTCGTCGCCGGTCACGACGAGGTCCGCAACTCCGATATGGAGGACGTCATCGACGCCGCTCAGAGCCAGGACGTGGAGGTGACCATCGTTCAGGTCGACTCTGCACTTCAGGACCCGAGCCTGCTCCGTATCGATTGGGAGTATTATGAGGGAGAGGACACCTGCGATACCGATACGGATTGCGAAAATTTCGAGACCTGCGCCGAGCCACCGGCCTATGTTCAGAATCCGGATACCAACGATCCCAATGATATCGTGTATCCGACCAATCAGGGTGAGACCTATTGCATCCCGGATTACGATGAGAATGGAAGGATCGGGCCCATTGAGGATTACGCGGCCATCGCCTGTGCGACGGGCGGTGCCTACCACTATATTCCCTCCAATGATCAGACGTTGATCGGCGACCCGATGGAAGCCCAAGTATGGATCCCCGAGGCCGGTTGGGCCATCGACTTTTCGATGGACGATCTGGTGAACTTCAACCGCAGTGACAATCTGCTGATGGAGATGAGCCTCGAGGCAACGATTGTGCAGAGTCGAAGTGCTGATTTTGATACCGACGGGGTCCGAGATCGGCGCCGCGCGGTCTTTGCGGCAGACTAAGAGCCATTCAATGACTGACCGGTATCTCAGCGAGAGGGCGCCCGAGCCCAAGTGGTTCGGCCTCCGGCAAATGAGCATATACGAGGAGATCAAGACGGTGAACGCCAGACCAAAGATAGTCGGCCCCTGGTCGATCGCAGTAATCGTGGTGGCCATGCTCTGGAGTAGTCCAGCGCTGGCGCAGGATGATTTGGAAGAAGAGCAGGAGGCAGCCGCTGAGGCAGCGCTGCCGGAGATAGACGAGGAGCACCCGCTGTATTGGGCGGAGATGCGAGACGTCTACACGATGCAGCAGCGCCCCTTTCTAAAGGAAGGGCGAATTTCTGCCACGCTCTACGGGGGAGTGATCCCCAATAATATCTTCGAGCAATATTTCCCGGTGGGGCTGCGCCTGTCCTACTATATGATGGAAAATATTGGGGTCGAGGTATCGACGTCCTACGCGTTTTCGCGGGACGCATCGATCAATGATATCATCGTCGACCAGGATGGGATCGGCGCCGAAGAGCGCCCCCTGATCGGAGACTCTCAGCTGTCGCACACCACGCTGGGTGTCAAATGGAGCCCGGTGTACGGCAAGTTTTCCTTCGCCGATAGCCGGCTGTTCTATTTCGATATGTACGCCTTTGCGGGAGCGGGCCTGGCCGTGGTGCAGACTCAGACCAGCTTTGGCGATGACCCGTCCACAACGGCGAAGCCCGAAGGAGTGGTGGGAGCGGGAATGGCACTCTATACCAGCGATAACCTGGGCTTTCAGGCGGACTATCGCCAATTCATCTTTCAGAAGGTCGATCCTCCAGGAGGGGTAGCGAACCCGAGTGAGATCTCGCTGGGAGCGACCTGGTTTTTCTAGGACGCGATGAAAACGGCAGTATCTCTGGAAAAGCAACCAAGCAAGACGGCAGGATAAGGTGACTATGAAGCGGAAGAAGATAAGACAGAGCCTGGTGGTCATGGCGGCGCTGCTCATGAGCGCAATGTGGGCTTCGCCGGCGCTCGCCGGGGGAGGGCTGGACAGCGAGTTAGAGGCATACTGGGCCACGGAGCGCGATCTCAACGTGCTCGAGGATCGCATGTTCAACCGCAGCGGGCGGTTGAGTGCCGGGCTATATGCCGGTCTGTCCAACAGTGACCCATTATTCAAATACTATCCGATAGGCGCTCGAGTGGGTTATAGCCTGTCCAATAACCTCACCGTGGAAGCGGCAGGGGCATTTATGGACTCCGGGGCGTTGACCCGAGATACGGAGCTATCCTCTTTTCTTCGGACGCGAGATAATTTCGATCCCGTGAGGCATACGACGGATCGCTACCAATGGCGATCGAATGCCATGGCGCTGTGGAGCCCGTTTTACGGAAAAGTGGCGGCGCTGCAGCAGAAGCTGATCCACTTTGAACTCAATCTGGGAGCCGGATTGGGAATGGTGGGCCTGGAGAGGCCGACGCCGGATCGGGAAGACTCGTTGACCACGGTGCGCCCAGAAGCCGTATTTGGAGTGGGAGCCCACTTCTATATCGGTGAGGATTGGGTCGTGAGAGTCGATGGACGAGGTTTTCTCAACCAGGGAGCAGAGCTGCCCACTCATGATGGATTCTTTGAGCGGCTTAGTTTTCCGTTGGAGACCAACCTCGGGTTGAGCTACATTTTTTGAGCCAGAGCCCGTGAAGTGATCGCGAATCAGCACGGCGTTGAGCCCAGGCTCGGCGGCGGTGGCGTAAGCAATTGAGACCGCGTATGCAAAGAGATGAAGCAATGAAAGAAAGAAAGATGGGTCGATGGGCAATTTTTGTGGTGACGCTCGTGGCGCTGGTGTTTAGCGCCAGTGTGGCGGCGGCCATGGATCGAGATCAGATCATCCAGATGAGCGAGATGGGTCTCGATGATCGAGCGATCATGGGGGCCGTGGACTCGGCGGGGGAGCCGCTGAACCTCGATGACGAGGACGTGGAAGCGATGGAGGAGGCGGGGGTGAGCGAAGATGTGCTCAACCACCTGCGACGCCGCGGTCATATCGATGACGGCGAGGAAGCGGTGGTGGAGGACGATGTCGATATCGACGATATCGATGACCTCGATGATCTGGCTCCCGCGCCGGCCCCGGCCGAAGATGGGGAGACCCAGGAAGAACGCGAAGAGCGAGAGCGCCTGGAGGCAGAGCGCGAGCGGATTCGCGAGGAGTTGGAAGAAGAGCAGCGCCAGGAAGAG
>CAYQBU010000018.1:0-34236 GCA_964415785.1 uncultured Bradymonadales bacterium | reverse complement strand
GACGAGGAGTGGAGAATTTATATCTTACCCAATATTCCGGCGGGCCTCTCCGACGAGTTGAAATTTGTTTCCTGTGACGACATCCCAGAAGAGGCCGAAAACGCCCGAGAGGCCTGTCTCAAGTGCACGGGCCCCGAGGGGATCATAGATTCATTTTAACGAATTGCGGGATTAGCTCTAATGCCACTAAGTCAAGGCATTCCGTCATGGAAATGCCGCTTTCGTGGGTAGTTGCTCATTTTGATTTTGACCTCTCGTCGATAGGAGCGGTAGCCTCGGCTTTGTGGGAGAATGAAGCGCTGGATGTCCTCTCGCAACCGCTTGAGATGGCGAGGAATGGCCCCCGGGGAGGATACCGCGCACCAGAGCCATTCATCTTTGATAAACCGAAGCGAGGTGATGAAGCTGATCCGTGTGGGACCGATCCCGGCCTCTTTAGCCCCTCTGGCCGGTTGCATTGGCGTCGCCGCCTCGCTATTGGTACTGTTTCAACTGAGTCAATATTTGATCTTTGCCCCCGGACACGGCCATGGCGCGGTGGATGCCAATATTTGTCTGTCTCGCTCTCGCTTCTCTCCTCGGTTGCACCGATGCAGAGAACCATATGTCCCAGGTCGACAGCTCATCGCCGCCGGCCAATGACTCCTCGAACTCCGGCTCCAGTGGCTCCTCCAATGGCGCGCAGGACGGCGACTACCTCCTCGCACCGAACACCCCTACCAGCGCCGAGACGCCCCTGGGCGGAACCGTCTCCGTAGGTGTGATCCTCAGCGACGGCGACGACCCTGTAGATAACGAACGGGTCACCTTCTCCGTGATCGAAGATACGGGCGACGACGCCGTCCAATTGGAGGCCTTCGACGTCTTCACCGACGACCAGGGACGAGCCTCCAACCGCGTCTTCGCCGGCCACACCTCCGGCGATATCGAGATTCGGGCCGACCATGACGACGTGGCCCAACCCGTCAAATTCCAGGTCGAGGTCACCACCATCCCCGCCGGCGACCTCCAGGTCACTACCACCTACGACGAGGGCGACCTTCTCCCCATTAACGACCTCGAGGTCCGCTACTGGGAAGCCGATACCATCACCTGCACCTTCATCAGCCCCTACGCTCCCCCCCAACAACCAGCCATGGACGAAGACGTCCTGGACACCCCCGATGAACAGACCACCTTTAACGCCCTGCTCGTCGAGGACGCCTATACCGTCACTGTCACCGGCCACGGTCCAGAGGGCCAGATCGCCGCTCATGGCTGCGCCGACGACGTCACCGTGGAGGCCGACAGCCTCACGGAGTTGATGATCGACGTCCACTTACTGGATCTCAGTCCTCAAGGGACCTACGAGGTTCGAAGCACCTGGGATTTCAGTGAAGCACTGGCTCAGAGCGGGCCCATCGGCGCCGCGATCACCGACGCCTTCGATTGGGTCGTCAACCCCGGCCAGGCCGCCGCCGACTACCTGGTGGGACTCATCGTCGACTGGGTTTGCGACTCCTACGGCACCATCTCCACCGAATGCGGCCTCGCCACGGCCGCCGAAGTTCAGGGCTCTGCTCAGGGACTGGTCGCCGACTTCATCAATGACCAGATCGACAATATCGGCATCCTCAGCGACTTTCAGGACATGGCCCTGGACCTCATCAGCATCGTCACCGAAATGGAATTGGAGAGCATCCTGACCATTGAGGGCAAAACCGGCTCCACCGGTGAAGTCCGAGGCCTCGACGCCTGGCGGGCCATCTACTTTTATTGGACCCAGGGCTGCGACGCCGGCGACCCCGATGACTGCGGTGAAATCCGACTCGGACTCGGCGATAGCACCGAATTCGGACTGCTGGAGTCCGCCTGGGAGGGCGAGGTCTACGACTACGACCAGCTCTATATCGAACCCCACGACATGGTCCTTCCCTACGGCCAATTCATCACCCATATCCTTCGCCAGCACCTCATCCCCGCCATCACCGGCGGTGAGGCCAACTCCCTCAGCGGCGCCTTCGAAGTCCTGCTGTGCGACAATATCGGCGGCTTCAGCGCCTGGGGCGTCAGCATCGACTCCGACACGGTTCAAAGTTTTTGCAATACGACCTTCGCCGCCGTGGGCACCCTGGGCGAGCTCTATATCCACAACCTTGAATACGACGTCGATCTGAGTATCAGTGGAGAAGCTCAGCTCTTTGACCTGAGCAGCGACGGCGACGTCGACACCATGGAACAGGGACTCTTCTTCGGCGTCCTCGAGGGAGAGGACGGACAGACCACCGATATGGAGGCCGAATTCAGTGCCGAACGCATCGACTGAACCCGAGTTAGCCACCACCGACGACGATCTCCCCGTCGAGATGAGCCCCAAAAATCACAAGGTTGCCTTTAGCCTGGCCTGTCTGCTGGGCTTTAGCGGCGCCCACCGCTTCTATCTGGGCCGCCCGCTGACGGCCACCGCCATGCTCCTGAGTGGCGGAGGCTTTTTGATCTGGTGGTTCCTCGACGTCTTCTTGATTCTCTCCGGCCAATTCCGCGACGCCCAGGGCCGCCCCCTGGGTCGACCGCGCCATATCAAGCACATCGATCCAGAGGACTGACCATCCTGCACCTATTGGGTCAAAAAGATCGTGGTTCCCTGGCGATGAATCAAAAACAGATTGCGCGACGCTTCCCGATTATACGAGGCGTTGAAATCATCGACGCTTGTCAGGCGCTGGCGATTGACCTCCATGATGATGTCGCCCTCCCTTAAGTCGTAGCGCGCCGCCTCGCTGCCCGGATCGATATCCACGATCGCCACGCCTTCGACGCGCGGGGAGACGTTCAATTGCCGGCGCAGATCGCTATCGAGCACCTCCAGGTGCAGCCCCGCCAATCCGACCCCGGCGTCCAGGGCTGCCGCGGCTCGCTCCTCTTCCATGGCTGCTCGTCCAACCTGACTCGAGCCCAGTTCGATGACCTTTTGCATACGCCCACCATCGCGCACCAACTCCATCTCCACCTGTGTGCCCGGCGATCGCAAGCCCACCGTATTTCGCAGATCTTGGGGCGTGCGCAACCGATTGCCATCGATGCTCACCACCAGGTCACCTCGCTGTAGGCCCTGCTCATCGGCGGGACTTCCCTCTTGAATATCGGCGAGCAGCACCCCTTCGGTATCGGGGTCCATCCCCATCGCCTCCGCCAATTCTTCGGTCAATTGCTGAATGACCACACCGAGCCATCCCCGGTCGACGTGGCCATCTTCCAAAAGGCCCTGCATGACCATTTGCACCATATTCGAGGGGATCGCAAAGCCGATGCCCTGATAGCCGCCACTGCGGGTCAAGATCGCCGTGTTGATCCCCACCAACTCCCCGTCCAGATTGATCAGCGCCCCGCCGGAGTTCCCCGGGTTGATCGCCGCATCGGTCTGAATGAAATTCTCGTAATCCAGAATGCCCACATCGGCCCGACTGGTCGCCGAGATGATCCCCAACGTCACCGTCCCTGAGAGTCCAAAGGGATTGCCAATGGCGATCACCGATTCGCCGAGCCGAAGGGCGTCGGAATCGCCGAACCCCATGGCCTCCAGATCATCTGGCACCTCATCGATCTTCAATACGGCGATGTCGCTCTCCGGATCCGTTCCCTCCACCTGGGCGCTCAACTCGCGACCATCGGAGAGGTTGACCCAGATCGAGTCCGCTCCATCGATGACATGGTTGTTGGTGATCACCACTCCCGAAACATCGACGATCACTCCGGATCCCACATCCTGGCGGTGAAGGCGCTCCTCCGGTTGCTGGGGGGACTGTCCGCGTTGGCCGAAGAATTGGTCAAAGGGCGACCCCTGTCCCATGCCCCGCTGTCGGATCGTCCTCTCCGTGGTGATCCCCACCACTGAGGGCATGACCGACTCCACGACGTCTGGAAGCCGCCGCCGCATTTCCCACTCGTCTTCCGGTAACGCTGGCGCCCGCGCCGTCTGCATCGACGTCGCGTCTTCTCCATCGGCGCGCGCATACTGAGCCTGCGCTTCACCACCGCCGATCTTGTAGCCCGGATCGGACATCGCCTCCGGCTGAATACAGGCGGTAACCAACCCCACCACAACGACCATTACCATCCATTTTCGTCCCATCACCTATTGCCTCCTCGGTGCATGCGAACTTTATTTTGATCCTTCTGGACCTCCGCGCGCTCCTCTCCCCATCGCCTCAGCGATCATCGATGACCACCAGCCTTTCGGGGTTCAGCTCGCGCCCGCGCGCAAGTGGCGAAGGCCCTTTACCCAACTCCCAACGTCTGGCGATCCCCGTTTCATTCCCGGCGCTCTTGCGTTATACAATCAGGTCATGAAGTCCGTACTATCTCGACAGCCCATCGCCTTATGGCTCCTCGTCGCCGCCCTGAGCTTATTGGCCTGTGACCAGGTCGGGGACTGGGAGGAGGGCCACTGCGAAGACGGTGATCTCGATCGGCCCCGGTTTTGCGATCGCACAGGCGACCTGGTCGCCGACCGCCACGCCGACGAGGAGCGCTGGCTGGATCCAGACACCCTCATCTTCGCCTATACCCCGGTTGAAGATCCCGCCCAATACCGCGAGGTGTGGGACGAGTTCATCGACCATCTGGAGGAGACTACAGGGCGCGACGTCCAATTCTTCGCCGCCGGTTCCAACGCCGCCCAGATCGAGGCCATGCGCGCCGGCCGCCTCCATATCGCCGGCTTTTCCACCGGCGCCGTCCCTCTGGCCGTCAACTGCGCCGGCTTTGTGCCCACGGCCATGATGGCCGACGGCGAGGACTTTGGCTACGAGATGGAGATCATCACCCACGTCGACAGTGGCCTGGACTCCATCGACGATCTGAGCCCAGACCATACTTTTGCCTTCACCTCGCCGACCTCTAACTCCGGCTTCAAAACCCCCACCGTCTTCCTGGAAGACGACTTTGGACTCGTCGGTGGTCAGGACTTTGACGTCGCCTACTCCGGGGGCCACGACAACTCCCTGATCGGCGTGTTTCAGCGCGACTACGACGCCGCCGCCGTCGCCAACGAGGTCACCGACCGCATCATGGACCGCGGCGACGTCCCCCGCGACCAGATCCGCGTCCTCTACACCTCGGACACCTTCCCCACCACCGCTTTTGGACCGACCTACAACCTCCACCCCGATCTCATCGACGCCATCGAAGAGGCCTTCTTTACCTTCCCCTGGGAGGACAGCGTCCTGGGTGCCGAGTTCAGCGACTCCGACCGCTTCAAGCGCATCAACTACAAGGACTACTGGGAGATGATCCGCACCGTCGACGCCTCCTTTGAAGACGGCTATAGCTGTCGTTAAGCCCCTTATTTCACCTTCTGTACCGAGGACCCTGCCGATGCTCCAACTCGAGGACGTCACCAAGCGCTACCCCGATGGTTATGAGGCCCTCAAGAGCGTCTCCCTCGACCTGCCGAGCGGTCAGGTCGTGGCTCTTATCGGCCCCTCGGGCGCCGGCAAGAGCACCTTGATCCGATGCGTCAACCGCCTGGTGGAGCCCACGGAGGGTCGAATTTTTCTGGGCGATGCAGACTTGACCGCGCTCGGCCGAGGTGGGCTCCGAAAGGCGCGGCGTCGCATGGCCATGATCTTTCAAAATTACGCCCTCGTGGAGCGCCTGACGGTCATGGAGAATATCCTCAGCGGCCGCCTGGGCTATATGGGCTTTTGGTCCAGCCTGATGCGCGACTTTCCCCAGGCCGATATCGATCGGGCCTTTGCGCTCCTGGAGCAAGTAGGCCTCGAGGGGCTACATGATCGCCGGGCCGACGAACTCTCCGGTGGCCAACAGCAACGCGTGGGCATCGCCCGCGCCCTGATGCAGGACCCTGACCTGTTGCTGGTCGACGAACCCACGGCGAGCCTCGACCCCCGCACGGCCCGTCAGGTCATGCAATTGCTTCGCGATCTGTGCGCCAAACACGACCTGGCGGCGATCATCAATATCCACGACGTCCCCCTGGCCCGCGAATATACGGACCGCATCCTGGGCCTCCAGGCCGGCGCTCTCATCTTCGACGGCCCTCCCGAAGAGCTCACCGAAGAGGAACTCCCGCGCATCTACGGCGGCGAGGATTGGGAGGCCGAACGCGACACCGACGGCCAGGTCGACGATGACGAGGACGACGACGGCGGTGACATCCGCTCCTCCGGACAATTTATCGCTCAGGAGGTGCTGTGAGTTCCACGTCGACCTCCTCGACTTCCACCAAGACCTGGAAACGCCCGCCTCTGATCAAGGATCCCACCCGCCGGTGGACCCTGCTCATCGGCGCCTCCGCCTATCTCATTTGGGCGCTCTCCAGCGTTGTTTTTGAGATCGACATCTCCCGTCTTCTGGAGGGATTGAACCGGGCCTCCGAGTTCTTCGCCGCCGCCCTTCAGCCCGACTTCATCACCCGATCCCACGACATCTGGCGCGGCTTCGTCGAGAGCCTGACCATGACCGCCGTCGCCACCACCGTGGGCATCGCCCTGTCCATTCCCCTGGGACTGGGCGCTGCCTCCAACCTGACGCCCCGGCCGGTCTACATGACCTGCCGGGCGATTCTGGCCGTCGCCCGCGCCTTTCACGCCATCATCCTGGCCGTGCTCTTCGTCGCCATGTTCGGCTTCGGACCCTTCGCCGGCTTCGTCACCCTCGTGGTGGCCACCATCGGCTTTCTGGGCAAATTGATCGCCGAGGATATCGAGTCCATCAACTTCGATACCGTAGAGGCCGTCGACGCCACGGGCGCCTCCTGGCTCCAGAAGATCGACTACGCCGTCGCCCCACAGATCATGCCTCGCTTCATCGGCCTGTCGCTCTATCGCCTGGACATCAACTTCCGGGAATCGGCGATCATCGGCATCGTCGGCGCCGGCGGTATCGGCGCGACCCTGACCACCGCCTTTGAGCGCTACGAATTCGACTCGGTCGCCGCCATCCTCCTGCTGATCATCGGCACCGTCTACATCTTTGAATACGTCTCGAGCGCAATCCGCTCCAAGGTGATGTGATGTCCCCAGTTCACGAGGAAGACGGAAAACGCATCTGGCAACGGCGAAGCCGCAAAGAGGCCGCCACCCACTGGCTGGTCACCCTCGGCATCGCCGGCGTCGTCCTGTGGTGCTTTAAGCTCATCTCCGACGAGACGACCTGGGATTTCGTCTGGTCCGCCCCCGAACAGGGCGCCGACCTGGGCATGCGCATGTTCTTGCCCGAGTGGTTCGTCGACATCCCTGAGCTCCACCAAGAGGGCCTTCTCTGGAGTAAGACCGCCGAGTTCTTCGGCGAGCGCCTGGCCTTCGCCCTGGAGCTCTGGGAGCCCCTGGTGGACACCATCCACATCGCCACCCTGGGCACCATCCTGGGTGTGATGATCGCCTCTCCGCTGGCCTTTTTGGCAGCCCGCAACACCACGCCATCGACGACTTACGTCCGTCCCCTGGCCCTGATGGTGCTCGTCGCCTCCCGCTCGGTCAACTCCCTGATCTGGGCCCTCCTGCTGGTTGTGATCATCGGCCCCGGCATGCTCTCCGGGGTTCTGGCCATCGCTCTTCGCTCCGTGGGCTTTTGCGGAAAACTGCTCTTCGAGGCCATCGAGGAGATCGACGAGACGGCTCGCGACGCCATCGAGTCCACCGGGGCAAGCCGCCTCCAGGTGCTGACCTTTGGCGTCATTCCCCAGATCGCTCCCGCCTTTGCTGGTATTTCCATCTATCGCTGGGACATCAATATCCGGGAGGCCACCATTTTGGGCCTCGTCGGCGCCGGTGGGATCGGCATGGCCCTTCAGACCTCCATCGACACCCTCGCCTGGGGCCAGGTCAGCGTCATCTTTCTGGCCATTTTGGGCACCGTCGTCCTCTCCGAATGGGTCTCCGCCAAAGCCCGCGCCGCCGTGACCTGATGAGCCCCGCCAACGGGGCCATCCATCACAGCCAGAGCAGCGCCAATCCGCCGGCCCCAAAGAGCCAGCAGTACCAGGAGAAGTGCCAGAACTTGGCGTGCTGAAGCATCTTGACCAAGATCCACATGCTTGCGTACCCAATCACCCCCGCCAGGAGGGCGCAAAACGCGTACAGCCCCACATCCCCCATGCCACCGAGGGCGGCCAACTCCGCCGACTCAAAGCTCTTGAGCGACTCCAGGAGCATCGCTCCTCCCACCGCCGGTATGGACAACAAAAATGAAAAGCGCGCCGACTCCGCCCGACCCACCCCCAGCCACAGGGCGGCCACAATCGTCAGTCCCGTACTCGAAAAGCCGGGCAGCAAAGCAAAGCCCTGCGCTGCCCCGATCGTCAACGCCACCCCGGGTGAGATGTGCCACAGCGACCACGAGCTCTCCCGCTTTTTGAGACGGCTATCGTCCACAAATTTAGCGCTCAACAGGATAAAGCCGTTGACGAAGAGCAACGCCAAAATCACGGTCAACAACTCCACCTCTTCGCCCCCGCCGGTGGACAAAAAGGGATAGAAAATGAGCCCCATGATCGCCGTGGGCACCGACGCCAGAAATAATAACCACACCAGCCGCGCCCCTTCGGTGCGGCTCGCCGCCTCCAGCGATCGCTCCTCCAATCCCCGGGCCACCGCCTCCCGTACCCCCGTAACCGCCCCGATGACATCCTTTCGATAAAAGACCATCACCGCGATCAACGTCCCCACGTGGATGGTGACGTTAAAGAGTAGATTGGGTTCAGCGATCCCGAAGAATCGCTCCCCCATCATCACGTGACCGGAACTGCTGATCGGAAAAAAGTGGGCGATCCCCTGCAGGATCGCCAATACGATGGCTTCGATTGCGCTCATGAGTCCTCTCTATCGTCTCGAGTGTCTCCCCCCATCACTCTCCCCTCGACCTCGATCACTCCTTGCTCAGCGATGGGTACCAGGAGCGGTCAACCGTCTCGTCAGTGCCGATCCAATCCTTCATGGCCGGCATCATCCGATCGTGCCACAGCTCGTCGTCGAGGCGGATATCCAAAAACTCCCGATACAATCGGGCCATGATATCTTCGATCTCCTCCAACAAGTACATCCGCTCGTAAAATTTCTCCTCTTCCTGCTTGCTCAGCACCGATGGGATCTTGACCGACGTAAAGTCCAGGCCATCGGCCTTATAGGTAAATGTCCACTCCCGTCCGTCTTTGACAACCTGAAGCTTGGCTCGCGACACCCGCTTTCCGTGCTGGAGCGCTACCTTCGCCTCCGCCGAATAGGCCGGCGCGCCGCCCTTGAGCGTATTGCGCTCCGTCTCCGCCAGATAGGCCTCCAGCACCAGCCGATCGTCGTAGGCCAGCTCCACCGGCCCGTGCTCCTCGACCTCCATCAGGCTGTCATGCGTCTCCGACTTAAACCACAACCACATCATGAATTCACCGCCGAGAAATCGGCGCGTTTCGATTAGATCTGCAAGATTCATTGCTCTCTCCCTTGGATGCTTCGCCCAACCTGGCTTCGATGCTGCGCCGAATCGATCGGCCTTCAGCCCTCGACGCCGGCCAGCCCGTCCACAAAATTAGTGGGCTCAATATCTTTGATCTTGTCGATTTTGTCCTCGCTCAACCCGCTCTCCACGGCGTTGATATAGGGATTTCCCGGCAAGATCTTGAGGCCGAAGGTATCCTGAAAATAGCCCTGAAAGGTCTCGCAGAGCTTATTGGTCTGACTCCAGAAACGCACCACCCCGGCGTGCAGATCCCAACTGACGTCGATGACCCGCATCTTGGGAAGCTGTTGTTCTTTGAGCTCCATCTTGACCATCGCCTTGATGTCGTCACGCTCAAATTTGGACAGCTCCTCCTTGTCGTTTTCCACCATATACTCGTACTCCGCCTCCGCGACGTGAGCCTTGAGCAAGGCCTTGGGAATCGAGTAGCGATCCTGACGAAACCCCAGATTGATATAGTGATCAAAGAGCACCGAATACAGATCGAATTCGAGCTGCAACGGCCGATCGATGGGCACCCAGCCCTCGGAGATTTCGTCTTCGTCCTCCGGGGTCAGCGGCACAAATGAATTGGCCTCAATGCGCTCGACATAGCGCTCCTTCCAATCGTCCTGGAGCTCGCCCTGGACGTGGAAAATCTTGTAGGATAGCGAACCTTTAATAGCACCCAACTGCACCCTCCGTGGCGTGTGACTGATGAACGTCAATCGTCGATGTCGACGCCTCCTGGCGCCGACACCTGACTAGCATTGCTCTGGGCCCCTGTACAGAATTCCTCAACCGACCTCAATCCTCGGGGGCAAAGCCGCGGCGCATCGTATTCTCCACGATCGCCTGAGGCACCAGGAAGTTCTGGAGGTACTCCGGCCCACCGGCCTTCGTTCCTCCTCCCGACAGATCAAAGCCTCCAAAGGGATTTCGATACACCAGAGCCCCCGTACTGCCGCGGTTGATATACAGGTTGCCCACGGCAAATTCCTCGCGGGCCTGCATGATATTGTAGGGACTTCGGCTATAGACGGCTCCCGTCAGCGCAAAGCGCGTCGCATTCGCCACCTCGATTGCCTCGTCAAAGGAGCCGACCTTCATCAAGGCCAGCACGGGCCCAAAGATCTCCTCCTGGGCCAGCCGATCGTCGACTCCGATATCCTCGATGATCGTGGGGCCCACAAAATGACCTGGGCCCTCGACTTCCCGGCTCAGCAACACCGTCCCTTCCTGGCGGCCAATGGCGATATAACCCTCGATTTTCTCCTTGGCCTCTTCGTCGATCACGGGACCGACCTTGGTTCCCGGATCGTCGGCGGGACCGATCATGATGCTCCGCGTCGCCTCCACCAGCCGGTCTCTGAACTCGTCGTAGCACGACTCGTGGACCACCACCCGGCTGCAGGCCGAACACTTCTGGCCCTGAAATCCAAAGGCGGAGTGAATCACGCCCTGGACCGCTTCATCGAGATCGGCGTCGGCGTCGACGATGATGGCGTTTTTGCCGCCCATCTCGCAGACCACCTTCTTGACGTGATGCTGACCGCGCTGGGGTTCGGCGGCGGTGCGAATGATATTGAGGCCCACCTCCATCGATCCCGTAAAGGCGATGACGTGAACGTCGGGGCTCTCCACCAATCGAGCGCCCACCGTCTCACCCGGTCCGGGCACAAAATTGATCACTCCATCGGGAAAGCCGGCGTCCAGACAGATCTCATTGAGTTTGGCGGCGATCACCGGCGACTGCTCCGCCGGCTTGACGACCACCGTATTTCCCGTCACCGCGGCCGCCATGGTCATCCCCGTGATGATCGCCAGCGGGAAGTTCCAGGGCGCGATCACCGCCGCCACACCGCGGGGCCGATAGCCGAGTTGATTGAGCTCTCCCGGCAATCGACCGAGCCGCCTGGGCTCGTCGAGGCGCTTCATCTCCCGGGCGTAATACTCACAAAAATCAATGGCCTCGCAGACATCGGCGTCTGCCTCTCGCCAGATCTTGCCGACCTCCCAGACCATCCAGGCCGCCAACTCATCGCGGCGCTCGCGCATCTTCTGAGCCACGGCCAATAGGTAGTCCGCGCGCTCCGCAGCGCTCGTCGACGCCCACCCCGACTGCGCCGCCGACGCCGCCTCGATCGCCTCGTCGGCCTGCTCCGCCGTCAGACTCGCCACCTCTCCCACCACCTGATCCGGCCGCCCCGGGTTGTGGCTTCGAAGCACGCCCTCTCCGCTGACCGATTGGCCGCCAATGGTCGCCGGGTAACTCGCGCCCAACTCCCCTTTGACGCGTTCGACGGCATCGGCCATCCGCTGGCGATCCTCGGCCGTTGCGAAGTCCCGGAGCGGCTCGTTCTTAAATCCATGCTCCGTCACCGCCCCGTGGCGGGGCTCGGAGGTGCTCGCCGACGCTCCCTCCGGGGCCTCCGGTGCCGCCAGCAGTTTATCGAGGCTCTCTCCCTCCACAAAGCTCATGCGAAGCCAGCTCTCGTTGGAGGTATTCTCCAACAGCCGACGCACCAGATAGGCCATGCCGGGAATCATCTCCCCGATGGGCACGTAATCGCGCAGCCGGTAGCCCATGTCTTTGATCGTCGCTTTCATGGGCTCCGCCATCCCATAGAGCATCTGGAATTCCAGAGCGCTCTTGTCCAGGCGCTTGGCCTCCGCATAGGTCATCGCATGAGCGATGCTTCGAACGTTGTGAGAGGCGATGGCGGTGCGGATATACTTATGCTTGTCGAGCATCAACTCGGTGCAGCGCTCGAAATTTTGGTCCGTCTCCCACTTCTGCATATACACCGGAATCGGCCATCCCTCCTGTTCGGCGTGGATGGTCTCGTAATCCCAGTAGGCGCCCTTCACGAGGCGCACCGTTACCGGCGTGCGCCGCTTCTTGGCCCATTTGATGAGGGCCTTCACGTCCTCATAGCTATCGCGCAGATAGGCCTGGCAGACGATGCCGGCGTGCTCAAAGTCGGCGAATTCCTCTTCGCTCAACAGACTCATAAAGACCTCGTAGGTCAGGTCTTTATATTTATATTGTTCCACGTCGATATTGATGAAGGCGTTGCGCTCCTTGGCCAGTCGAAAGAGGGGCCGCAGTCGTTCCTTCACCGCGTCAATGCTGCCCTGCGGATCGATGGGGTCGAGCTGGCTGTAGAGCGACGAGATCTTGACCGACAGGTTGACCCGCGGGACCTTTCCATAGGGTGTCTGCTCCAGTGCCGGCCGGTCGGGCCAGGAGGGTGTTTCCCTGCAGAGCGTCTCCAGAATCTCCTTGTAGCGCTCCAGGTAATCCTCGGCCTCCGCCTCGCTAACCGTGGCTTCTCCCAACAGATCTAATGTGTAGGTAAACCCCTCTTTCTTCCACATCTTCTTGAGGGTCCCCAGCGCTTCCTCGGCATCTCGTCCGGCGATAAACTGTTCCGCCATCCCCACGATCTGCTTCTCGATCTGGCCCGACGCCTTTTTGGCGATCCAACTATCGGGTTTAACCCTGGAGAGTCCCCACTGAAACGAGGACGGAAAATCCTGTTCTGGCCGACAAAAATACTCCTGGATATGCTCCGCCAGTTGGACGTGGTCTTTGAGCGTCGGAAAGACGTCCACAAAGCGAAACATCTCGACCTTGAAGGCCTCATCGTTCATCGACCACTCCATCATCTTTTCGCGCCAACGACTGGCGCTAAAGATGGAGGGCGATTGACCCTTCATTTTCTTGAAAATCTGGCGTCCCAACTCGACGATATCGCGTTCCGATGCTCGGGCCATCTCTAGCTCGCTTGCGTAGGCTATCCCGGATTATTCCGGGCTCAATTGTAGGAGAAGTCTCTTCTGACCCGATGTCTACCAATCAACAGCCGCTCGAGTAAAGCGCATAGGTCTCCCCCCTGTCGGTGACCACAACCTCTCCAGAAACCTCCTGGGCCTCACAGGCCCGCTTTAGCGCCCACCGCGCCCCCGTAGACCCATGGACCAGATGGGTGGTGGTAGCTCCAACACCGTCGATCATGCCCAGCAATTGCCACCGCGGCGCGTGATTGATGAGGCGATAGCGCTGGACCTCTGCCTTCAGTTCGACCTGTCTTCCCTCCCATTGAATGAGCTCACCCCGCTCGGTGGTCAGCAGGCGCCCCGCTCCCGTCCCCTTTCGACACCGATTGAGCACCGCGATGGTGGCCCGCTCGTCGGTCACCAATTCCCGAGCCAGATAGGCCGACGTCGTGCCGGACTGGAATCGGGCTCCGCTGCAGATCACCACTCCCCCTCCACGGAGCCTTCCCCTCATTTGACGTCGATCCCCGAAGCGATATCGCCCGTCGAGTCCCAGGGCTTCAAAATGAGGCTCCATATAGCTATCGACCAATACCCGACGCGAGGAGGTATCGGCGATCAGCGCCGCCACCTCCTGAGCCTCGCCGATGGCCATCGCTCCCATCAACACCGGACCGTTGGCCCCCTCGACCATCTCGACGAGCCGCCGGGCCTCGCGCTCCCAATAAAGCCCATCGGCCTCCTCGTCGGTGGCCAACATGGACTCCATGATCAGCATATCGACGCCTCGGCCGTCGCTGACCACCGGCGCCCCCGCCCCCTCGACCACCTGCTGGTTATGGGTGCAGAAATCTCCCGTATACAGCACACGCCCCTGGCAGCGCTGGCCTTCTGTCTTCTCGACCATCAACATCGCCGCTCCCGGGCAATGACCGGCCCGGAGCACCATCACCTGCAAGCCCCCATCGTCGCTCAAACGCCGGTATTGCCCCCAGGGAAGAGGCTCCACCCGTCGGCAAATGGCCTCCACCTGCGACGAGGGCTGGCGCCCCTTCGATAACGCAAGGGGAAGCAACCGGCGCGTCTCCTCCGTGGCCAGCACCGACACGTCGGGCCAGCGCTTGAGCAGCGCCAGCATCCCCCGGCAGTGATCGCCGTGGGCATGGCTGACCCAGATCCAATCCGGCCGCTCCACGTCCTCGGGCTTTAGGCCTGCTCCGCAATCCAGAAGCAAGCGCTTCTCTCCGATCACCAACCCATGGGCATTGGGCTGGCCTGCTTTTGCTCCCCGGTATGAAATGAAGTGATCGACCATCCCTGTTATCCTTATTGCTAAGCCAGTATGGTTGCCCGCCGGGACCTCGCCCGCGCTCTACCCTCTTCTTGGATTTGGAAGTTCTCTCATGACCGCCACCACCGAAAGCCAGAGCAAAGACGACAACCAGGGGCTGACCATCGACTGGAAGCGAGGTCTCATCCCCCTGTCGCTGCTCACCCTTATCATCCTCTACTACTACTTCCACGCCCCCTTTTGGGTCCTCGCCGTCTTTTGCCTGTGGATCCCTATCTTCTACATAGGCGTCCCCCTGTACACCCAGAAGAAATGGGAGTCCTTCGAGGCCACCTTCGCCCGCCGTTTCCAGCGGGGAGAGCACAAGCAATTGCTCGAGGACTATCGCGACCAGTGGTATCTTCGGCGTTTTGGGCCCCGGGAGTTAATGCTCAGCAAATTGGGGCTCATCTATTCGGCGATGGAAAAATACGCCGAGGCGGAATACGCCTTTGAAGAAGCCATCGAGGCCACGGAGGGGCGCATCCCCGAAAAACTCCACTTCAACCTCGCCAATGCTAAATTTGAACAGGGCAAATCCGACGAGGCCATGCGTATTTATCTGACCCTCAAGGGAAATTCGCCCTATCAGGGCGCCGCCAAGGCACGCATGGCGCTTATCGACCTTGAGCGAGACCACCGCACCGAACAAGCCCTGGAACACCTGCGAGACAATCGCCACACCGTCTCCGGCTCGCTCAAAAAGCGCATTGACCGCGCCCTTGCCCGCCATTCTCCATGAACCCCCGACGGCCCTTCACCTTGTCAAACCGCGACGCAACCCTATATTGACCGTCCCTTGGCCCCCGCGATAAGCACTTTCTTTCGGCCAGGGCCACGCGTTAACACTTTGATTTCTCATGATTTCCAAGGAGTACCCCATGGCATCCACGGACCGACGCTTCGACGTTCGAACCCTTGAGCGCTTGCGGCGCGAGGGCACCCTCGACGAAGCGGAATACCAGGAGCACCTCGACAACCTTCCCGACGCCGCCGACAAGGCCGAGCCCCTGGAATCCGAATTTGAGGAAGATGTCCTCGATGATTCCGAAGACATTCCCGAAGACATCCCCGAAGAGTGATCGTTTGGGCCCCCCTGTCGATCGCCTCTTCTCCCCCCAGGAAGCCGTCATGAGTCACGATGGTACATCGAACGAGAAGTCCACTTCTCGACGGTCGCAGGTCGACTTTGGCGGCTTTCTGTTGAGCCTGGGCACCAACTGCATGGCTCATCTGGGCAAGCGTCCTCATCCGGAGACGGGACAGACCTCCGTGAACCGCCCGGCGGCCCGCGAGGTCCTCGACCTGCTGCATGTCTTGCAGACCAAGACCGCCGGAAACCTCAGCGATCGCGAAGACCAGCTTCTCAAGACCCTTCTTCGCGACCTCGAAAAGGCTTTTGACGATACGGAAAGCTGAGATGAACCTTTTTGCCTGCGGCGCTCGATCTCTGGTGGTGATGGGGGGGGTTTTGACCCTCCTCTCCGGCTGCCACGAGCCCGCGGCAGACTCTGATGCCGACGCCTCCCCTCCGCCCGAGCCCACAACTGTCGAATGCGATTGTCCGGCGGACAACACCGATGAAGGCCTGCGCGGCCTTCCCGACTTTGCCGACCACGTCGACGCCGTTCGTCCCGCCGTGGTCAATATCTACACCCGCACCGACCCTCCAGAATCCGCCGCCTCAGCAGGCTCAACCCCTCCAGCCATCGTCCCCGAAGACCGCGTGCGCGAAAGCCTGGGTTCTGGTTTTATCTTCGACTCCTCTGGCCTCATCCTGACCAATGACCACGTCATCAACGGCGCCTCTGAAATCGCCGTTCGGCTGCTCGATGAGCGCGTCTTTACTGCGGACGTCGTCGGCAGCGATCCCCCAACGGATGTCGCCGTCCTCCAACTCAACCTGGACGATGAGGACGATGACGATGACGAGGACGTCGACGATGGCGACCAAGATGATGCCTCGAAGCAGCAACTTCCCACCCTTACCCTCGGCGACTCCGATAGCCTGCGCGTCGGTCACTGGGTGCTGGCCATCGGAAACCCCCTGGGGCTGGCCTCCACCGTCACCGCCGGAATCGCCAGTGCCACGGGGCGACAGGTCATGCCTCCAGGGGGGCAATTGCGCTTCCAGGACTTTATCCAGACCGACGCCTCCATCAATCCGGGAAGCTCCGGAGGCCCCCTGGTCGATGCCGACGCCGAAGTCGTCGGCATCGCCACCGCCATGACTCCTGATAGCCAGGGCCTGGGCTTCGCCATCCCCATCAATATGGTCAAAGAGATCCTCGATGATCTCATCGAAGTTGGACGCGTCGAGCGCTCCTGGCTCGGGGTCTACGTCGCCGAGGTCTCTTCCTCTCTGCGCGACGAGCTAGATCTCGACGACACAGGCGGCGCCCTCATCACCCGGCTGGTCGATGGCGGACCGGCCGACGGAGCGGGCATCGAGCCAGGTGACCTCATCATCTCGATCGATGGCCTCGCCGTCGAGGACGCTCACCACCTGGCCTGGCTGGCCGCCACCATCGGCGTCGATCGCACCGTCGATGTAAAGCTCTACCGCGACGACGAACAAAAGACCCTCCCGCTGACCATGGGCGCTCTGCCCGAGTGATCCCCAAAAATGATGGCCATCTCAACCTTCGGTGATTATTGTGTTGGTGCGACGCCAACCGTCCTTCTGCCACCGGATCACGCCATGAATACCGCCCAGGAGCGCCTCCCCGTATTGATGAGCCTCGGCCTCATCGCCATTCCGGTCCTCTATTTTTCGACGATCATCGTCACCACCATCCCCGGCGGCCTCATCGGCCACCTCTTCGTCGCCTGGACCTTCGCCGCCATTTCAGCGGCGCTGCCCTTGGCCATCACGCCGACGATTCGCGACTACTTTTCGACGTCTGAGCAACTCGCCATGCTCGCCGGCCACGGCCTCATCGGCCTCGCCGTCGCGCTCACCGGCTACACCGCCACCGGCCTTCACTGAGCGTGATCGCTCAAGACCCGGGCCGCCGCTCGACCGAGCCGATCCCACACCGCCTGCCACTCTCCTCCTCTTGGAGGCGCCTCCACCCAGATCTGCTCCAGTCCCCGCCGATCCAGCCGATGCAATGCGGCGTAGAGTTCTCGTCCGTAATCGCACGCCCTATTGGGCAGCACCAACTCCCGACCACCGGAGCGCGTCTCCACCTCGCCCTCACCGAGTCGAATCACCCCCACCTCCCTGTCGGCCACGTCCTGGAGTTCAAGCTTGTCGACGATTCTCAACGGTGTCTGCGGGGAGTAATGCTTTTTCGACAGCCCCGGCGACGGCCGTGCCGCCTCCTCTTGCACCACCTCGCCGAGCCGGAACTCGGCGACATCCACGACCTCCATCATTTCCTGGACGCTGATCATGCCCGGCCGCGCCACCTTGACCGGGCTTCGGCGAGCATCCACCAGCGTCGATTCCAGACCCACCTGGGTCGCTCCCCCATCGACGATGGCCGCCACCCGATCGCCGAGTCCGCGCAATACATGACTGGCCGTCGTCGGCGACAACTCCGTGTAGCGATTGGCGCTGGGCGCCGCCACCGGAGCCCCCACAGCCTCGATGAGGCGTCGCGCCACATCGTGGCCGGGCACCCGAATCGCCAGCGTCGAAAGTCCCGCCCTCAACCCGTCAGAAACCACGTCCTCTCGGCCCTCTACGATCAGCGTCAGCGGTCCGGGCCAGAAGGCCTGGGCCAACGATTCGGCCTCGTCGCTCCACACCTGGGCCAACTCCCGGGCCGCGCTCACCGAGGCGACATGCACGATCAGCGGGTTGGTCGCCGGCCGTCCCTTGGCCTCATAGATCTTGCGCACGGCGTCATCCCGATCGGCCCGAGCCCCCAGCCCGTAGACCGTCTCCGTGGGAAAGGCCACCAGCTCCCCCTGGCGAAGAAGCGTTGCCGCTTGCTCCAGCGCCCGCTCTTCATCGTCTTCCACATTCAGGATCAAGACCTCGCCCGAATCACTCATCACCCTTCCTCTTTCCAGGGAATCCGGGGGACAATCCCCTCTAATTCGCTCTGCCCCTGGACCAGCCAGCGATTGGTTTTCGCGGCCTCTCGCATCGCCGCGTCACCGCGGTCGATGAGCACAGCTTCTCCAAGCGCCATCTCGAGCATTTCCTTGTCGGTGATCGCATCGCCCATCGCCAGTTGTGGCGCTCCACCGATTTTCTCCTCAATGATCGCTACCTTCCCTTCTCGAAATAATGCCGGCCCCTTTCGCCTGGCCGTCAGTCGCCCCTGATCATCGACCTCGACGCGATTGCCCAGAACCCGATTCTCGGCGACCCCGAAGAGCGGTGCCACAGCGCTGACTGTCCACCAGTTGGAGGCCGACACGATCCACACCTCATAGCCTTGTTGACGAAGCCTCTCCATCACCCCCCTCATCTGACGAATCACCCGAATGCCGCGACGTACCGTCGGGGTTTCCCCATCGGCCGTGCCCATGGACTCCGCGTATTGCGCTCGCCTCAACTCCTCGACAATCGCCTCTCTGGACCACCGCACCATCTCCGCTTCGCTGATCCCGACGTGCAGCTTGACCGCCCACTCGTAGCAGTCCCTGCGCCCCAGCCGCTCAAAGCGTCGTTGATAGAGCCCGCTCATCTGGCGGCGATAGGCCTCAAACAAGGGATGCTCTTCTCTCCTTTCCGGAGGCGTCGAGGCGATGGCCTGCGCCAACTCGCGCAGCCCATCGCGACCGTCTTCTACGGCCACGAGATCCCAAAAGGCCTCCAGATCGTAGCGATAGCGAACCTCATCGACCAGATATTGGCCGTAGAGCTCACCGATATCGCCAAAGATCAACGTATTATCGAAATCGAAGACCGCCACCGGCCTCTCCACCTCGTCGGCCGCCCCGCTCAACCAGGGCGCCAGCCCATGGGCCACCTCCGGACGCCATCCTTCCTCCACGAGCCACTGCTCTGCTGCCCTCTGCTTCATCACCAATCCTTGCCACTTCACGGGGATCGAGACCTCGACTAACCGATGGTGCTGGAGGTCCTCTGCGCTCAACTCTTGTATTACGGCAGAAATTTCGCTACAAGCCGACCTCGTCGGTTCGCACGGGGCCTCTTTCGTCGCGGCGAATCGCCACCTACGAATTCAGCAATCACCGGCCCCCAGGTGGGCCTCGGTCCTTGTCGATCGGGGCGCCACGACGGCGGCCTCAGGACCTCAGGAGTTACCATGAAGCCGGATATTCACCCCGACTACCACCCGGTTGTCTTCGTCGACGGCGAACACGAGATTGTCACGCGCTCCACGATCAAATCCGAGAAGACCCGTGAGATCGACGGCGTCGAACACTTTGTCGTCAACATCGACATCAGCGGCTTTACCCATCCCTTCTACACGGGCAAACAGAAGCTCGTCGATACCGAAGGGCGCGTCGACCGCTTCCTCAAGCGCTACAACCTCAGCCGAGACGATGAGGATATCGGCGAGGTCGATGACGAAGAGGAAGCCTCCTCCGAGGACGAAGCTTCCGAAGGAGATGACAAGGAGTGACTCCTTCGCCCCGCCATGACTTCGGTCCGGCGGGGCTTTCTTTTGGCCCCCGGGCTCGATCGCCGATTTCGTCCCGTGATGAACTCTCCTTTGGGAGGTTGTCGCCAGACCGTCGACGTCGACCTGAGGCCTCTGGAATATCCCCGCGTCACTTCGCTTTCAATTGAGTACGCACGCTTAGGTCGTCGACCGCGTCAGTGACATCGGTCGGCGCCCGGCGCTCAACGCGTACGAACCGTTTATTTTATAGAGACCACACGCTTGTACCGGATCAACGCCCCACAGCCGCTAGCAGGGCCCGCTCTCCACGAGGAGATCGCCCCTGACATTGAGAGGCCATCCCCATCCGGGGGTGAAGACCCTGTCCTTGTATTCTCGGGCTCCCTCTGGGACTGCTCTGCACCCGCCGCTGAGACCGCCGTCGGTCCGCTACAAGCTCCTTCAACAAGGAGCACTACCCATGACTTTTTCAGAAGCCGCTATCGAAGTCCTCTTCCGAGCAGGACGCCCACTTCACTTTAAGAAAATCACCGAAGCCGCCATCCAGGAAGAGCTTCTCTCCCACGTCGGTCGTACCCCCGAAAAGACCATGGGCGACCGCCTGACCAAGGAAGCCCAGAAAAAACAGGGTGCCTCCATCAAGAGCATCCGACCCGGGGTCTACAAACTTCGCAAGGAAGTAGAGAAGAAATTTGAAAAGCAAGGGCGCGAGCGAAAGCCCCTGGGCAAGAAGAAGCCCAAGCCCAAGTCCCAGAGCAAATCGCGCTCCTCCAAGAGCAACGGCAAAAGCAACGGCAAGCAGCGCTCCAGCAAATCCAACAAGGGCAACCGCAACCGCAAGCGCAACAAGCGCCGCGATAGCTCTTCCAACGGACGCGACAAACGCTCCTCCGGCCGCAAGCGGCGACGCTCCCGGGGAGGCAAAAAGGGTTCCTCCAAGCGCCAACGGGGCCAGTCGAAGAGCAAGAGCTCCAACGACAAGCAGTCCAACGGCCGGCGAAAGAAGCGCCGACGACGGCGCTCCGATAGCAATGGATCCAGCCGTCGCTCCAAAAAGTCGAACAAGTCCAACAACAAGCGGCGTTCCAAGAGCAATAAATCGCGCTCCAACCGATCGTCGAAGCGCTCGTCGAAGCGCTCGTCCAATAAGGCGACCCGCAAGCCCGAGAAACCAGCTCGACACCTCGACGAGGGCCCGGTCCGCATCGACGCCATCGCCCGCGCCGCCCACACGGTGCTGGAGGACAACAAGCGTCGCCCCCTCAAGATCGACGACCTGGCCGACGAGATTTTCGAGCGCAAGCTCGTCCGCTTCCACACCCACGACGCCTCGGCCACTGTGCAATCGGCGATGGCCGGCGATAATCAACTGCGCAAGCGCCGCGGTCACCGACCCCTGTTCATCCAATACGACCGCAATCGCTGGGGCCTGACCAAATGGGGCCTCTCCAAGCCCTCCGTGGAGCGCGAGCAGTCCATCCTCAGCCTCGCCGAAGAGATCCGACAAGACGCCGTCGACACCCTCGGCAGTGCCCTGACGGACATCAAACCAGAGGCCGTCGAACACCTGGCCCTCACCCTCTTGGAACGCCTCGACTACCGCGACATTAAGGTCTCGAAGCGCTCCTCCGATGGCGATGTATTCTTCACCAGCGACTGGCGTCAGGGATTGGCCGACGTGCGCGTCTGCATCCAGGTCGTCGGCGATAGCGAGTTGACCCTCTCCGACGATGTGGTCACCGAGCTTCGCGGCACCTTGCACCACTACTCCGCCAGCGAAGGCGTGATCATTCACCTCGGTGATATCGATCAGGACGCCATCGAAGAGAGCCGCGAGGAAAAGCTGGCCCCCATCACGCTCATCGATCGGGACACGTTCGTCGAGTTGCTCATCAACCACGGCATCGGTGTTCGCACCTTCCAGGCTCCGATCACGATGGTCGACACCGCCTTCCTCGACTCCCTCGCCTCCGTATGAAACTGCTTCGACCCGGCCTCGTGCCCTACGGTCAGGCTCTGGCCTGGCAGTTGGAACTTCGCCGCCGCCTCCAGCAGGGCGAGGCCCACGATCCCGTGGGCTATCTCCTCTGCCTGGAACACCCCCCGGTGGTCACCCTCGGCAAGAGAGGTCGGGTCGACGCTATCTTCGGCCTTGAAGCCCTCAAGAGTCGGGGAACCCAATTCTTCAAAATCGACCGCGGCGGCGAAGCCACCTACCATGGGCCGGGCCAACTCGTGGTCTATCCCATCATCAAGCTCGACCAACTCTCCATCGGTGTCGTCGACCTCATTCGCGGCCTCGCCGCCTCCCTCAGTCATACCTTGAGCAGCTACGGCGTCGCCGCCGAATACGACGGCGACCATCCCGGACTCTGGACCGATGACGAGATCCCCAAAAAGATCGCCAGCGTCGGCATGCGCGTCTCCGGTGGCGTCACCACCCACGGGGCGGCCATCAACCTCCAAAACGATCTGCTCCCCTTCTCTCTCTTTGTCGCCTGTGGGATGCCTGACAGTCAGATGACGCGCCTCGTCGACGAGATCGACAACGCCGACGACGTCGACTTTCAGGATTTCACCGACCGCTTCTTGACCCACTTCCAGTCGCGCTTTGACTTCTCTCTGGAGCCCCTGGAGATGGAGCCCCCTACCCAGGAGCAATGGGTCGCCCCCATGGCCCTCTAAGCGACCTCAACCCGCTTTAGCCCTTGGCCCCACCAGATCGCTGACCCAGACAAAGGCGTAGACGATCAAGGTGATCAAAAATAGAAACACCACCTGGGCCACGGCCAATTCGTAGAGTTTTTCGGTGGAGCCCACAGCCGAGAAAAAGATCTGCACAAAGAGGGCAAGCATCGCCACCAGCGAATAGTAGGCGAACCACCGAAAGCTCAGCCCCTGGGCTCCCGCTCCTCGATGGAGCCGATAAAAGAGCCACAGCGCCCCGATGGGCAGCCCATACTTCAAGAATGTGAGCGCGAAGACCCCTCCGAAGATAAATCGGTCTTCCTCCAATCCCCCGAAGTATTCAAATCCAAATTGAAAGTCCAGATTGTGGATGAAAAAGCCCCCCAATAAAAACCACCCCATCGCCAGCGACGCCCCCAGAAGGACCAGGCCCTCTCGCTGGTAGCGCCCCTTCTTGTCCATCAGCGCCAGCGGACTATCGCCCACCATCAACCAGGAGGCGATGAAGGCCACCACCACGTGAGCGGCCACGAATTCATGGGCCGGCATATCTCCGATACTGACCGCCACCGCCGCCGACACTCCGAGATAGACCAACATGCCCACCTTCTGGGCTGGCCTGCGGAGCAGCGCCGCCAGATACACCCCCAATCCTCCATAACAGCCCCAGATCCACCAGACCCCTCCATCGCGCAGCCAACGCGCCGGAAAGTAGCGCCACTCCCAGCCTCCTGATTCCTGCATCAATAGGAGGACCGTCGTCGCCACCAGCACGGCCACCGGCAACACCACCAGGGGTCGACTCAGAGCAGCAAGCGGCAGCGACTTCAGCCCCTTTTGGCCGGCCTGCATCACTGCATACACCACCCAAACCAGGGCCGACGCCAACAAAAATCCCCAGAACATATTCTGGCCAAATTGGTAATAGTAGACCCCACTGGGCAAGGCGAAGAGGCAAAACCCCATCGCCCCTTCCGGAGCCCTTCGCCAGTCCCCGTGGTAGATGCGTGCCAACACCAACCCCACCACCGGCAACATCGTATAGAAGACGGGCTGGCCGGCCACAAATCCGCCGCGCGTGTGGAAAAACTCCGTCCACTCCTGAACATGAAAACCAATCGCCGCCGTCGCTCCCAGCACCAAGAGCAGCCAACTCAGGTGCCGAAGTCCTCCGTAGTGACCGGACCACCACAGCGCCGCCCCCAGATAGACCGCCGTCCACCCCAGGGCCACGGCCACCACCGGCGTGCTCAGTATCCAGGTCGCCAGCGCCGCCGCGCCAAACCCCAGATCGACCCACAACCCTCGGGGCTGCTCTCCAGCTCCCCGAAGCCTGCCCTCGAGGCTGATCATCCACAGAAAAAATAGCGCCAGAACCGGCAGATAGCGCACCAGATTCAATTGATGTTCCTGTTGCAGGGCCGCTCGATGCTCTGCAATCGCCTCCGACAGCTCGGAGGTGTCATATCCGGTCTCCTCCAATTGGAGTGACCAGCGCTCCACGAAGCGCTCCACAGGCGACCCCTCCAGCTGTGCCGCTTCCCCTTCCAGGGCAAAATGCCGCCCCTCGTAGTGCATCGGGAGGTTCACCCCTGTGGCCAGAGCCATAAAATAGGTCAACTCCGTCTGATCGAGTTCCTCCGGTACCCCCGTGACCTCCCACAATTGTTCCCAGTGCGGCCCGGCCATGATCGCCACGGACTCACGGGTGTGATGCCCGTCTTCGTCGTGGCCATGATCACCGGTGATCAGCAGATGATCTCGGGAGAGATCGAGGGTGTCCACAAACGCCCCACTCGCCTCGTCGACGCGCCGAAAATGATCCTCGTAGCGCTCGTCGCCCGGTTGGTAGGCGTGGGCTGCCTTGTCGGTGCCCAGGAGGTGAACCATGAGATGGTCGACGCCCTGTTGTTGGGCCCACTCCGAGGCCACGGGCATGCTTCGAAGGTCGCGCTCCAGGTGCAGGTCCATCTCCGGATCCTGGTGGTCCCAATCCTCGACCTGGATAGTCTCCACCCCATAGTGGCCGTAGAGCGAGATCATGGAGATATTACTGATCATCCCGACCCCGTCCCCCCGGGCCTCCAGAGCCGCTGGAATGCTCAACACCTCGCTGGCCCGCCCCGTAAAATTATGGAGCCCCGCCACAAAGGGGCTCTGCCGGCCCTCAAACCTCGTCTGAAGGCAGGGATAGGTAAAATTGGCCTCGCAGGTGGTGACGTCGATGCTCTCCACCCCTTCTCTATTGGCCAACCCCGATAGATGGGGCATCACCCCGTCCTGCTCCAATGTCGGCCGACGCAGGCTGTCGATGATGAGGACCACCAGGCGCGCCTGGTCCTCCTCCGCCGATGCCTCCTCGGTGACCTGGCCTGCCCCCTGGGCTTCTATCGCCCCCTGGCCCTCGTCTTCAAAGACCAACATCGCCAGCAGGACCAGCAAAGGAATGATCAAGCTCAATCGTCGCATGGGTTTTCCTACTCGCCATCTGGCGGATCGCCTGGCGGGTTAGGACTGGCCGCCACGCCGGCGCTGCTGAATTTGCTGAGCCTGCTCACGGAGCTTATCCAAACCGCCGGCCTCTTCCACCTGGGCCATCAGCTCTTCCAGCCCATCGTTGACCTCTTGGCGGGGAAGATTGCCCTTTTCCAGCCGGGAGTCGGCCTGCTTGCGGCAATTTTCATAGAAGTTGACGCCCCGCACCAGGATTCGCGGATCTCTTCCGGCGACCTCCACTGCCTTCCACAGGCAATCCTCGCCATCGGCGTAACGCCCCAGCTTTTCGTAGTAGCTGATCAAATTGACCTGACTGATGATATAGACCGGCAATACCTGCTTGCCGACCGCCTCGTAGGCCTTCTCGGACATCTCTTCCGCCTGGCGGCCCCACTCCAATGCATCTTCAAAGCGCTCATTCTCAAAAAGGATCACGCTCAATTGCTGGCAGCCCTGTGCCAATTGGGCGAGGTAATTTTTGGCGCCTCCCTCGGCCAATGCCTCCACGACCTCGACGGCCCGCTCCATGGACTCATTGGCCGCCTCCCAGTCCTCCTCTCGGGCATAGATGATCGACATATTTTGCAGGGCCCCCAGCTGCAGCGGATTGGGCCCCCTTTTATTCTCTTCATCGGACTCCGCGGCCTGGTCTTCGGCCTCGTCGAGCAGGGTGAGCGCCTTTTCGCCCACCTTCTTGGCCTCGTCTTTCTTTCCCTGGGCCAGGAGGATGCTCGACAGATTCAGGTGGGTGGCCGCGCTATTGGAGGCGAAGTCCACCCCCTTGCCGATCATCTCGTCGCAGATATCGGCCGCCCGCTGATGGTATTGTCGGGACTGCTCCAACTCCTTTTGGCGCTGATGGACGACTCCTAGTTCGTTATAGACCCGCGCCCGAAGTTTGAGCACCTCATCGTTATCGAGCTCCGCCATGTCCAGAATCGCCTCCGCTTCCCGAAGCGATTGCGCCCCCTGGCGCGTTTGGCGCTGCCGAAGGGCTTGGCTGCCCTGGCGCACCAGCTCCTTGACCTCGTCCAATTGCTCATCGAGCCAGCGCTCAATATCATCTGCAGACTCTGCCATCGCACATCCTCATTCATGGGTTGCAACTAATCTCGCCGAGACGCCGCTCAAATTGTCCCAGCCACTTGCTTTCGTCAACGCCCCCGTCACGGACAGGCGCCCTGGGCCAGGTCATCGAGATAGGACTGAGCGTCGTCGACTTCATCGGAGTTGGGAAATACATCGACTACCGTCTCGAAAAATAACTGCGCATTACTGCAATCTTCCAGCGCCCAGAACACTTCCCCGAGGCGCCGCGTCGCCCTCGCCTGGCGCGCCGAGGAGCGCTGATCTTCACGGACCTCCCGAAACACGGGCACGGCGCTCTCCCACTGCTCAGTGGCAAAATAGATCTCGCCGAGCATCAACCTCGCCTCCCCCGCCAATTGATGGTCGTCGTGATCGCTCAAAAATTGCTCCAGGGCTCGCCGCGCCAACCCGAAATCACCGTCTTCCTCAAACCCCTCTGCCTTTTCCAGCAGCTCTTCGGCCTCCATATTGTCAAAGCGCGTATCCATATCTTCACGGAAGGTCTCAAAGCGCTGCTCCAATTGACGGTGGTAAAATTCGCCCTCTTCGATGCGCCCCTGAAGCTGGCTGATCTCACGCCGGTTCTGCTGGACATCGGCCCCCAGATCGGCGCTATTTCTCGCCAGAACCGATCGCGCCTCCTCCAGGACTTCCTCCAATTCGTCGATCTCCGTCTTCGCGTCCGCGATCATCGCCGCCAGCGCCTCCTCGCGCTCTTTGGCCTCCGCATCCAACTCTTCCTGGCGCTGCTCCATCTCCATGACCTGGTCTTCCAGGTCGCGCCCGCTCCAGTAGGGCATGCAGCCGCTGACCAGGAGTGCCAGGATCAGAATCGATCCCACCCCCATCGAATACCACGGAATCTGTGCCACCAAATTGCCTCTCATGACTGCCGTCCTTATTGCTCGTTCACTGCACTCACCGGCTCCCCTCGGCCCTTACCCTACCTTATCCCAGGGCCAAAAAAAGGGCCCGCTGCCTCACCGGCACCGGGCCCTAAAACCGCGAGGCGCCCCGATTGGGGACTACCTCTGGTCTCCTCATCGATCAGCGGATGTTAAACACGGCGCGGCGATTCTGCTCGTGGCAGCTCTCCGGCCCGTCCGTTCCACAGCTTCGAACGAGTTGCTGGTCACCATAGGAAGTGGTGCTGATCTGAGCGGAGTCAACGCCCAGCGACTCCAGGTAGTTGCGAACCGAATTCGCGCGGCGCTCACCGAGTCCGATATTATACTCCGTGGTGCCCCGCTCATCGCAGTGGCCCTCGATCTGAATGCTAACGCCTCGTTCCTCGATGCAATCGGCATTGTCCTGAAGGGTGGCGCGAGCTTCGGCGTTCAGATTCGAGCTGTCGAAGGGGAAGTAGACATTTTCCATCTCGCAGGTGGGCTCCGGCGCATCGACGCAGTCGCCACGCTCGCAAACCTCATCGTCGTCGCAATCACCATCGACGGTGCACTCCGGCTCTTCGGTGCATTCGCCACCTTCGCAGACAAAGCCGTCGTCGCAATCTCCGTCATCCATGCACTCCGGTCCGCACTCATTGTCACGGCAGACCTGACTTCCGGGGCAATCGCCATCGGTGGCGCACCAGCCCGGAATTTCCTGACACTCTCCGGCGGCGCACTCATAGCCCTCATCACAGTGATCATCGTCTCGGCACTGCTGACAGAGGCCGTTGACGCAGAACAATCGGTCCTGCTCCTGGCCCTCTTCAGAGTCCGCACAATGATCATCGGTGTCACAATTGGGAAAATCCGGCGAACACCCGGTGGTGGCCAGACCCACCAACGCCACTACGGCAAATAATGCTAGAAGTTGTTTCCAAGCCATGATGGGACTACTCCTCACTACAAAGGATCGCGTTACCAACTTAGGATCTTCGAATTCTTGCAGATTGTGTCGATCTTAAACGGTGAGCAACGTATGGTTAGAACCCGGCAGCGTCAAGCATGATGACCACCATCGCTGGAGTCGTCCACATTGTTACACCATCGCATATTGCTCATTTTACAACTCTGGCCTATCACCTCTCGCGGTAGGGCGCCAGCCGGCGCACTATATCCCCTTCGCCAGCAGTGCCAAGTCAAAAGTTGAAACATTTCGCCCCCACATGATGGACGGCCATTCCGTCTGTGGCCTATATTGAAGCCCAACTTGGCCCGAATTGTTCATGAGACGTCGTAGCCCGCGCTGGGAGCATCGCGACCGAGTACTCCTGGGGTGAAGCGAAGGAAATGCCCTTGGTGTGAGATAAAGGCGACTGGGGGCTCTGGTGCGCCGCAGTAAACGAGTCGTGAATAATTCGGGTTAGCCCCGCCCTTCCAACCCACATATACTCCACGTATCATCGAATCACCTCGGTGAACTCCCTCGACGCCCGTTCCTTGCTCGGTGGTAAACCCCATGGCCTCCAAGATCTCCAGATTTTCGCTGCTTGCGCTCACAGCTCTTGGCTGTGGTGCTGGATGCGGACCTATTGGTGAGCCCGAACCACCCATCGTCGACGATGAGCCCCTGGATCTTCCTCCACCCGGTGTAGGCTGGCTATTCGTGGAATCCGTGGAGCCCGAGGAGGAGATCTCGCTTCGCCCCACCATCGCCGTGGAGTTCAATCAATATCTCAATAGCGAGACCTTCCAGAGCTATAACGCCATGCGTCTTCGCTCTCGCGGCCTCGCTCAGGGCGGCAGCGTCCAATACCAGATGGCAACGCGCACCGTTTATTTTCGCCCCGGATCCGACCTGGAGCCGGACCTTGAATACCTGTTGGAGTGGATCGCCGACGACATTGAGAGCATCGAAGAAGCACCGCTTCACCCGATGGTCTTTCTTCCCCGCTACGTCACCGATGATAGCCTCGAGCCCTCTCCCCCGCTGGAGCGCTCCCAGGTCGACTGGGCCACGGTGGACGCCATCTTCGAGCGCTCCTGCAATACATGTCACAGCGATCCGGACTGGAAGCTTCCAGAGCTCTCCTTTCCCGAACTCCTCAATCAGCGCTCCGCTCAGGTCGATCGCTACCTGGTCGAACCCTTCTTTCCCACCCGTTCCTATTTGATGCACAAGATCTTGCCCCACTACCCGGAGCGCATTTACGGACAACAACCGCCTACATGGAGCGAGGCCCCTCCCCTCAGCGAGGAGGAGCTCATCACCATTGAGGACTGGATCGCCACCGGCGCTCCCGGACCCGGCGACGACGAGTTCTAACTCCGTTTAATTGAGTTCTTCGTCGATCCGCTGCGAGAAGGCATCCGGTGACAGGCCTCCCGTGTGGCGCTCGCCATTGATGAAGATGGCCGGCGTTCCCGACACCCCGGCTTCGATGCCCTCCTGGCGATCTCTCATGATCGCGCTCTGGATTTCCTCGCTCTCCATATCGGCCTGGAAGCGGTCGTAATTGATGCCCAATCGCCGGGCAAAGCCCTCCAATTCACCGCGGTCGATCTGGCGCTGATTATCAAAAATCATGCGCTGCATCTCCCAGAAGCGCCCCTGCTCATGAGCCGCCATCGCTGCTCGATGGGCCTGCTCCGCCACCGGACTGCCCAGTGGAAAATTCTTGAACACCACCGCGATATCGTCGCCGTAGGCCTCGGCCACCTCGTCGAGTGCCGCCGCAGCCGTTCGACAGTGCGGGCACTGAAAGTCCGCAAATTCAACGATGATCACGTCGGCGTCCAGGCTTCCCTTATAGGGCGAGCCCTCCAGGAGGAATTCCTGACCGCCACCTCGCTCGGCGCGATCGCGGGCCACTTGCTCCACGGCATCCTGCTCCGATTCGGCCGTCGCCGCTCCCACCAGCGTCTGGGCCATTTCATCGGCTTCCTCGCAGCGCTCCTCGTCCTGCATGCAGGCGTGCAAACTCTCTACCGAATCCTCACAGGGACACAGTTCCGATTCTGCAAGCCGTGCCAGAGCCCCGCGTTGGTCACCCGTCAACTCATCGAGGTCGAAGCCGGGATAATCAAACTCCGAGTTGGGCTCGTCTTGCTCTTCGTCGGCGGCCGCCTGCTCTTGTGCTTGCTCCGCGCCGTCTTCCTCAGCCGGTTCATTATCGGCTGGTTCCGCAACCGCCTCGGGCGCTTCAGCGGCACCATCGGCATCTTCCGGTTCATCACAACCGAATTGGACACTCAGGCTCAGCCCAAGGGCGACTACTATTAGGACTAACTTGTTCACGGATATCACTCGCAGCTATTTGGAGTTGTTGATTGGGCCACCTTCGCGGCTGGCATTCAACGAGATCGACCTCGACAGCGTCAAGTGACGAAACCGCTTTGTTATTCCTCGCTCCACTCCCGTAGCGCTGCCCGCCGGGAGCACGCAGCGACTCTCGGCGCGGCCATACGACGATGGCTGTGTTGCAACTCAGCGATCTTCTCGCCTTCCCCCTTTACGTTCCCAACCCCACGTTCTATCCCTTGGGCACTGAACTTGGCCCCTGAAGGCCTCACCACAATATGACTGAATACCAACGACGACGGAGATCAACATGGCGGAGTCAGCCCCTTCCAACCGAGCCGAGGAATTATATCGCCTTCGCCACTCCACTGCTCATATCATGGCCGCGGCGATCCTGGAGATGTTTCCCGATGCCAAACTCGCCATCGGCCCTCCCATCAAAGACGGCTTCTACTACGACTTCGATCTTCCGCGCCCCATCAGCACCGAGGACTTCGGCCAGCTTCGCGGACGGATGATTCAGCTCACCAAGCAGGACTTTCCCTTTGAGCGAGAGGAGTGGTCCAAGGACAAGGCCCGCGAATTCTTCGCCGATCAACCCTATAAGCTGGAACTCATCGACGGCATCGAGGGCGACACCGTCACCACTTATAAGAGCGGTCCCCTTGTCGATCTCTGTGCCGGCCCGCACGTCGAGTCCTCGGGAGCCTGCGAACACTTCGACCTCCTCAAGGTCGCCGGTGCCTACTGGCGCGGTGATGAAAACCGCCCCATGCTCCAGCGCATCTACGGCACCGCCTGGCCCACCAAAAAAGAGCTCAAGCACTATCTCTTCACGCTCGAAGAGGCCAAGCGTCGCGACCACCGCAAATTAGGCCAGGAGTTGGGCCTCTTTTACTTCCACGACATGTCCCCGGGGAGCATCTTCTGGAAGCCCAAGGGCTGGACCGCCTATCGCCAGCTCAAGAACCACTTTCGCTCCATCGAATCCGATCAGGGCTACGAAGAGATCTGCAACCCCAGCTTCTACCACGAAGACCTCTTTAAGCAGTCCGGCCACCTCGATCACTACGAGGACACCATGTTCTCCATGGATGTTCACGGCCAGCACTATTGCCTCAAGCCCATGAATTGCCCGGACACCATGCTCTACTTCGGCAGCGAGAAGCGCTCCTACCGCGAGTTGCCCCTTCGCATTGCCGAATTTGGTCAACTGAGCCGAAATGAGCGCCCCGGTGCCCTCGGCGGTGCCACCCGAGTCCGTCAATTTGTCCAGGACGACGCCCATATTTTCTGCGCCCAGGAACATCTCTTCGACGAGATCCGGCTCTTTTTGGAGATGGTCGACCAGACCTACGGCCTCTTCGATCTGGACTACGAGATCGAGATCTCGACGCGCCCCGACGAATTTTTGGGCGACGAGGAGATGTGGGACGAAGCTGAGTCCTCACTGATGGGAGCCCTCGACAAGGTGGGCAAACCCTACACCATCGACGAGGGCGACGGCGCCTTCTACGGCCCCAAACTCGACTTTAACGTCCTCGACTGCCTGGGCCGCACCTGGCAATGCGCCACCATTCAGCTCGATTTCCAACTGCCCCGGCGCTTCGACCTCAGCTACACCGACAAACACAACGAGGAGCAGGTCCCCATTGTTATCCACCGGGCCATCGCCGGAAGCCTGGAGCGCTTCTTCGCCATCCTCGTCGAGCATCTGGCGGGGGTCTTCCCCACCTGGATGGCCCCCACTCAGGCCGTGGTCATCCCCATCAGCGACGAGCAAAACGACTACGCCTGGGGCGTCAATCACTCCCTCAAAGAGGCGGGCCTACGAGCCAAGGTCGATGACCGCACCGAAAAGGTGGGCTACAAAATCCGGGAAGCCGAAAAGCAAAAAATCCCCTATATGCTCGTCGTCGGTGGCCGCGAGGAAGAGGCCCAATCCGTGTCTGTGCGCACCTATAAAGACGGGCGTCGAGGCACCATGGGCATCGAAGAACTCAAAGAAGAGATCCTCGACCTGGTGGAAAATAAGACCCTCGATGTGGACGTCGAGCTGCCCGACATCGTGCGCCCCGACGACACCGGCGACGTGGGCACCGACATGGAACAACGCGGTTATTGAAAGTTGATCAGGCCCACCGCATCTAGATCGAAGCCCCGCGTCGGCTCCTCGCCGATACCCCATTGATCGCGGATGCGCACAAAGCGGGCCTCCTCGATCGGTACCTCCGACAGATCAAAACCATCGCCCCCTGTGGCCTCCGGGTTCAGGGGGCCTTCTTTTGTCCAGTCATAGTCAAAGGTGGGCGTCCATCCCGCACACCCCTCGTAGGGCGGCGGAGCCTCGGGCTCATAGTCACACTCAAATCGATGCCAGGTCTCTCCATCCTCGCTGACCGACACCTCGCCCAATTCGGCGTACACATCGTCGGGTTCTGAGGCCGGCCAGAACGGATTTTCAAAGACCACGAAGTCCACCCCCGGCCCCTCGACAATACGTCGATCCCCAAAGCCGAGAATAATTTCTCCTTCATGGCCCAAACTCAGCACATCCAGGCTTCCCGCCGTAGCGCTACCACCACCGGGAGGCCCCAGGACTACCTCTGGGAAATCCTGCTCTCCATAACCCGCTCCAGAACCGGGCTGAAACTCCACCACCTCCTGGGCAAACCGATCGTCTGTCGGAGCCTCTGCCCCATCTTCATCGCCACACCCAAACAACGCCACCAATACAACCCATACCAGCAACGCCCCCCGGCGCTGCCTTTGGGAAACGACCCTTTGCTCGTTGTTCATAGCCGTTCCATTTGCGTCCAACCGAAGCCGTCTTCTCCACAGCCTCCCTCCAGGTCGTCGGCATCGGCCACCCCTTCCTCTTGCCAGGCCTCGTCTTCCGTTTCCAGCCCGAAGACGGTCTCGCAATAGTAGAAGACGTCGCCTTCCAATGGCGTCCACTCGATGCGGCTATATTCCAGCGCCCCGAATTCCGCGTCCTCGGGGTTCTGGGTCACCGCCTGGCGATCTTCATTGTCGTAGTCGATGAGATCGCGAAATCCCCAGACCTCTTCGTCGATGAGCTCCTCATCTCCGAAATTGGTCTCCCAGGTGCCGGCCACTTCAATGCCCATGTCCCCCTGGTTCTGTTGGTTGGCGCTATCGCCATTGGCATCATCGTCGCCGCAGGCCATCACTCCGACGCTCATCCCGCCCGCCAGAGCCACGATCGCAGCTTTCTTGATCCAGTTCTTGATCATCATTCTTCTCCTTGCAGTACTAATAAAAGGGTACGCTGCAAGTCGAAGAACACAGACACAGGTCCCGAAAGACCCGGCACTGTTCGTGATCTCCGCGCGCTTCCGACCCGAAGCGACCCGTGACAAATTGAAGGTGGCGAACCAATATCCTGGCTCGGCGGGTCGTCTTCGCCCGATCCCTTCCCAACGCCGTCTACACCTCATCGAGGTTCAACATCGCCAGTGGGCTCTTCGGGTTCATCACCGCTCACAGTTGCGGGGGCAGCGCCGGGCTCACACCGGTCTTCCTGCTCCGCCACCGCCTCCCAGCTATCACCGCTTGTCCCTCACCGTCAACGTCAACCCCACCCCCCCCCACCACCCCGGGCGACCAAGCCCCGTGAAGGCGCCAGACGGCAGCCCGGGGGTCAGCGCCCGGGGG
>CAYQBU010000017.1:0-35555 GCA_964415785.1 uncultured Bradymonadales bacterium | reverse complement strand
CAACGCGGACTGGCGATTGAGCGAATACGGCCATGAATTGGGGCTGGTCAGCGATGCCCAGTATCGCCGCTTCACGGACAAAAAAGAGGCCATCGAAAAGACTCGAGCGGCCCTCAAGGACACCATGGTCGGTGCCTCGCGAGAAAATCTCGCCGTCGCCGAGACGGCCGGCATCGATGGGCTCGGAAATGGCAGTACTCTGGAGCAGCTTTTGCGGCGCCAGGGCGTCGATCTGGAGACCCTCAAACCACTGGCGCGCCACGTGCGTCCGGAGTTGGACCTCGACAGCCTCGACGAGGAGACGATGGAGGCCATCGAGATTCAAATTCAGTATGAGGGCTATATCGAGAGGCAGCGCGAAAAGGTGGAGGAACACCGAAAGATGGAGGCCAAGGCAATTCCAGCATCCATCGACTACGACGCCATTCATGGATTGTCCCACGAAGCTCGGGAGCGCCTGGACCGCGTCCGCCCCGACAATGTCGGCCAGGCGTCGCGCGTCACAGGCGTGACCCCGGCGGCGATTTCAGCGCTCCTGGTCCACCTTCGAGTGAGTTAGATTTAGCGCTCTTGATTGCGACGTCGATAGTCGGGGGCGTCGATCTCGATGAAATCCGCCATGTCGTGGAGCCGACTAAAGACGCGCTGGCCCACCCGTTCCTGAAGGCTCTCCGTCTCCATCTGGCGGCGAAACCGGCCCGATGACGTATCGCCCGAGGGCAGTTCTTCGCTCTCTTCGAGGGGATAGTTCGTGGTAAATAGGGTGGTCAGAGAACGGTTGTATCGCTTGGAGATGATCTCATCGATGATGGAGAGCTGCCAGTTGGTCTTTCGACCCTTGCCCAATTCGTCGATGGCGAGCACGGGAAGCTCAACGATCGGTTGAAGGATCGCCGTCTCTCCTTTGCCCTGGTCGAATTGCTGGCGGATATCGCTGAGCAGGTGGGTAAACTCGATAAATCGAGCGCCGATGCCTTTCTCCAGCGTGAGCTGGCGGATCACTCCGGCCAGAAGGTGGGTCTTGCCCGTGCCCACGGGGCCGTGGAGCATAAATCCGCGCTCGCCGGGGCTAAAACCCTTGACCCAATTATAGAGCGAAAAGCGAACGGAGTTCAGGTTGCCGATCGGGCGCTGGTTGTCCGGATGGTGGGTCTGGAAATTCTCCACCGTCGCGGTGCTATGACGACGGGGCACAGAGGCGTCGTTAAACGCCTTGATGCGGCGATTGAGGGCACCGCATACCGGGCAGCGCCGAGCCACCTCATAGCCCCGGTCATCGACCTCATAGGTATATTCTTGCCCCTGGCAGGCCGGGCAGGTCTCGAAGCAATCACCGCAGATACGGGCGATCACCGAATCGCCGCGCTTGGCGATGGTATAGCGATTGGAGTCGCATGTGGGGCAGGGCTTGGAGTAGTCGTCGAGGTCTTCCATTCAGTTGTCCGAGGGCGGGGAAAGGTCGTCGCTCATCAGGGACCACAGCATCGCTTCGTGGCGCTTCATTTCGTCTTCCTCGTCGGCCTCCAGGTGATCAAACCCCAGGAGGTGAAGCAACCCATGGATAAATAAAAATGCGACCTCATCGCTCAAGGTCCAGTCTAAATGTCGGGGATCGCGCTGCAACTCCTCGGCGACCCGCGAACGGTGCTCGCCGGAGGTGACCATGCGCTGAGCGGTCTCCACGGAGATGATGATATCGCCCAGATGCGGCGGGTCGTCTGGGATGGACGCCGCCTCGAAGGCCGGAAAGGAGAGCACGTCCGTGGGTTCGTCTTTTTGACGCCACTGGGCGTTCAAGGACTGGATATGCGGATCATTGGTCAGCAGAAGAGACACCACGGGGTCATTCAGATCCAAGGCGTGGAAGATCGGCTCGAGGTGTGTCTCGATCTTCGCGATGAGGTCGCTGGTTAGCGCCTGATCTGTCGTCTCCTCGTCCACGGTCACGGCCAGGGGCATCGCTCTCCTCGTCATTGGTGGGGGTGGCTTGGGTGGTGCGCTCTTCTCCAACCGATCCGTCGGCGCCGTCCTTGTCCTGTTCAACACGGGCTCGGGCCTGCGGCTTGTCGTCTTTTTTGTCGTCCGGGTATTCGGGGCGCTGATGGTAGATGCCGGTGAGGATTCGGTTGAAGGCATCGCCGATTTTATTGAGGTCTTGAAGGGTGAGATCGCATTCGTCGAGTTGGTTGTCCTGGAAGGCCTTTTGAATCATCTTTTTGACCAGGCCGCGAAGCCTCGCCGGCGTGGGGCTGGGCATGGCACGACTGGCCGCTTCCACGCCGTCGGCGAGCAGACAAATCGCCGTCTCCCGAGATTGGGGCCGGGGGCCGGGATAGCGGTAATCCTTTTCTTTGACCTCCGGTACGTTGGGGTCTTCTGCCTCTTTGGCCTTGTGGTAAAAATAGGCGATCAGGCTATCGCCGTGGTGCTGGGCGATAAAGTCTTGAATCTGCTGGGGCAGGCGATGGCGGCGCGCCATGTCGAGGCCATCTTTGACGTGGGCCTTGATGATCAGGGCACTCATATTGGGCTTGAGCTTGTCGTGGGGGTTCTGCCCCGATTTCTGGTTCTCCGCGAAATACTGGGGGTTCTTGGCCTTTCCAATATCGTGATAATAGGAGCCGACACGGGCCAGAAGGGCGTTGGCTCCAATGGCCTCGGCGGCGGCCTCGCAGAGCGACCCGACCATCATGGAGTGGTGGTAGGAGCCCGGAGCTCGCAGGATCAACTCCCGGAGTGCCGGTTGGTTCAAATTGGCCAGCTCCAATAATTTAATATCCGTGGTGTAACCAAAGACAGACTCAAAGACGGGGAGGACGGCGAGGATGAAGAATCCCGCCGCCACGCCTCCGCCGAGGCCGAGGAGCAGGTGATAAAAGGTCGCCGCATGAAGCAATTGCCCCTGCAGCAGCAGATAGCCCAGGATAGCCAGGGCGTTGACGACGCCCACCGCCAGGCCGGACCACATCAGGGCCATGCGGTGCTTGACCTGCTGGACCATGGTGATGCCCACCAGGGTTCCGGCGATGGTGTAGATCGCGAAGAAGAGCGAGTTGCCGGCGATGATGCCCACGAAGAGGGCGAAGAGGACGGTGAAGATGATGGCGTGTTCACTGTCCAAGACCAGCCGGATCAACATCCCTCCGGCGGCCACGGGGATCACCAAATACCAGGCCTCCAGGGGAATGGTGGCCGATTGTTCGGCCAGTGCGTGGCTGACGGCGGTGCCCACGCGGGTCAGGAGCAGCATCAGCAACAGGGTGGTGCCCATGAACACCAGATCCCGCGGGCCGGGATGGAATTGGCGAATATTTCGCCGACCGAAGCCAAAGGTGATGATCAAGATCAACAGGGCCAATAAGGTGACACCGCTGACGATCTGAGTGGCGCCGTAGCTCTCATCGCCCTCATCCATTTCCTGGAGGATGCGAAAGTCGCGCTCCGCCAAAATGCGACCCTCCTCCACGATGATCTGGCCTTCGCGAAATTGCTCGCGCACCAGTTGCTCGGGGACTGAATCTCGAGCCCGCTGGCGCTTATTGAGGGTCTCGCTCTCGTTGAAACGGGTGTTGGGCTCCACCAGTGCTTCGGCGGCTTCCAATACGGCGTCGCGAAGCGAGGGGCTGGCCAGGGCGACTCGAGCCCCGCGAAGGGCATCCTCCAGCAAGGGATCGACCTCGCCGATCTGGACGAAGCGTCCATCGAGATCGCTGACGTGGTATTCGATGAGGGGACGGCCATCGCGAAGGCGTCGAAGGTAGACCCCCTGGTCCCGCGACTCGTCGAGGATTCGCCCATTGGAGATGATCAACTCCGCCATCACCGCGTCGATGATAAAGGACAGGGCCTGCTCGGCGTCATTGGAAAATCCGGTGCGCGCAAACTCATCGAAATGAGAGCGTGCGATGCGAGCCTCCAGGTGGGGCTCGAAGACCTCGTCGCGAAGCCGCTGGGCCAATTGAATGCGCTCGCTGACCGACAGGGCGTCGATCAAGCGCTGCTGGCGAAGCTCGTCAGAGCCGGCCTGATCTTCGATGCGCTGCAAGCGCAGGGGATCCTCGCTGGCCAGTTGCTCCTCGCTGGCTTCGGCCAGAGCCCGGCGCATGGCGTCGAAGGCCGTCTCCACGCGCTCCGAGATCTGCTGGCCCAGCCCTTCCTGCCAGTCGAAGACGGGAGGCACGGCATTGGCGACCTGTTCGCGCCGTTCATTGGTCGCCTGGAGATCTTTTTCGGCGAAGGTAAAGTCTCGCGTTGCCTCGATGGAGTAGGGCGCCACCTGACCGATGGCGTCCTCATCGAGAGTGCGATCGGCATCGCCGACGCCTCCCATCAAGATCGCCACCGCCGCCGCCACAAATAGGGCGAAGGCCAGAAATTGAACAAAGACGTTGTCCAGCAGCTTCTGAACCCGATCTTTTTCCAGTACCGGACCGGAGGAAAAGACGCTCGTTGTGGATCTCCGCTCGTTGGCCATGATGGCTTCGCTTCGTCAAAAAATACGGCCCCCGTAGGGACCTCAACCTCTTCGCGTTCCAGGCGGCTGGAGGACGGACCACCATGCAGGTCGCCGCATGGGAAGGCAAGTTGCCCAGGAGTCAAAATAGAGTTGACCTTTGCTCCCCGGTGTTATCCATCATAGTAGGCGAGGGGTGAGGAGGGAACAATATAGCCCCCCCAATGCTTATAGAAAATGAGGCTTTCGGCGCCGCCGCGGTCGGCCCGGGCCAATCTTCCCCGAAAACCGAGGATAGAAGCGATGTTAACTCAGTTCCATTCCCGACCATTTATTCTTGCCGCCGGCGTTTGCGCGCTCATCTTCGGGGCAGCCCTGGTGGGTTGCGATCGGCAGGAATTCGAGGTGGATGACGATGTGGAGGTATCGGAGTCCAGCGCCGAACTCGGTGAGCACTATACCCTGCACGTCGATCGCGACGACCTGATCGTCGGCGAAGAGGGGATCGTGGGCTTTGAGATTCGCCCTGGAGACCACCTGGAAATCAATCTCGACTTTCCCTGGCGCGTCGAATTCGACGAGGTCGAGGGCATCGAATTTGGTGAGCAGCAACTGGGCCGCGGCGATCTAGACCTGGAGAAGGAACGGGCGATCATGCCTGTGGACCTCACGGCATTGGATGAAGGGCAGTTTCGCATAGAGGCACGAGCAGACTTCAGCGTTTGCAATGACCAGCGCTGCGATATCATGAGAGATGAGCCCGTGGAATTCATCGTCCAGGCTCAATGATGCAATGGACCATCGACGGCCAGCCTTCACTTTTGGATAAAAGCGGGGACTTATGAACACGAGCAACTCCATACTAGACGAATTGGCCACCGAGGTCCGAGAGGACTTTGAGGCCAATCGACGCATCATGAGTTTCTCCCAGTTCCTGGATTCGTTTTCGGAACACCCCCGATTGCACGCCCGCAATAGCGTCCAATACCTGCGCGACTGCTTCCTGTATTTTGGGCGGGAGACCAAACCGCTGGTGTGGGGAGAGGTCACCCATTTTGGGCTCTTTGATGCCCCCTTTGACGACGGACGGGATCGACTCATCGGCCAGTCGCGAGCCCAGGAAAAGGTCTTTCGGTTGATCGACAACTTCGTGCGCGAGGGCAAGGTCAACAAGCTGATCCTGCTTCACGGCCCCAATGGCAGCGCCAAGAGCACCTTGATCAACACCCTGATGCGCGCCCTGGAGGCGTATTCCAGCACCGAAGAGGGCGCGCTTTATCGCTTTAATTGGATCTTCCCCACCGAAAAATTGGCCGATGGCAGCGCCATCGGCTTTGAGGGCTACCGAGCGCGGACCGTGGAGACCTCAAACCTGGAGAGCTTTGCCTTTCTGGATGACGAAGACGTGGACGCCAAGATCTCGAGCGATCTCAAGGATCATCCCCTGTTTCTGATCCCCGGTGAGCAGCGCCGCGACCTGCTGCGCGACGCGATCCCCAACAGCATCATCCCCAGCGAGGAGTCCAATGGGGATCGGGCGCGGCGCCAACTTCAGGCCGGCGATGGGGAGCAGAGCAATGAGACCAGCCGCCCCTTTACGCTGAGTAACTACCTATTGCGCGGTGATCTGAGCCACACAAATCGCCAGATTTTCGACGCACTGTTGACCGCCTATCGAGGTGATTTCCAAAAGGTTTTGCGCCACGTGCAGGTGGAGCGCTTCTTCATCAGTCGGCGCTACCGCACGGGCGCGGTGACCGTGGAGCCCCAAATGCAGGTCGACGCCAACCTGCGCCAACTGACGGTGGATCGAAGCCTCAACGCCTTGCCGGTGAGCCTTCAAAACCAAACCCTGGTGGAGCCCTTTGGGGATCTCATCGATGGAAACCGGGGGATCATCGAGTACGACGACCTCTTTAAGCGCCATCCCGACCAGAATAAATACCTCCTGGCCACCAGCGAGAAGGCGCGGGTCTCGCTCCAGCACCGCATCGTCCACCTGGACGCCATCCTCATGGCCACGGCCAACGAGGACTACCTCGACGCCTACAAGCAGAGCGCCGATTACTCCTCGTTCAAGGGCCGCGTAGAGCTGGTTCGCGTCCCCTATCTGCTCGATTATACCGTCGAGGAGCTGATCTACGGGGAGCAGCTCAAGAGCATCCACTTCATCAAACGCGTGGCCCCGCATACGACGATGGTCGCCGCGCTGTGGGCGGTGCTGACTCGCCTTAAGAGACCGGAATCCAGCGACTACGATGCGTCCATCCGCGATGTGATCGCAAAGCTCAGCCCGCTGGAAAAGGCCGACCTCTATTCCCGAGGCAAGGTGCCATCCAATATCGGTCCCGAGCGGGCCCGCGAACTCAAAGCGGTGGTGCCAACGATGATGGAAGAGGGCGCCGAAACGGCCCAATACGAGGGGCGTCACGGCGCAAGCGCCCGGGAAATGAAGATGATCCTCCTCAACGCCAGCCAGAATGATAGGTACCCGACCTTGTCGCCCCTCGCGGTCTTCGACGAGTTGGCGGAGCTGGTCAAAGACCCCAGTGTCTTTCCATTCCTTCAGATGAAAGCCGACGGCCCGTTCCACCGCCACGGGGATTTCATCGACGTCGTTCGAGAGCGCTACCTGGACATCATCGATGTGGAGATCCGAAGCGCCATGGGCCTCGTCGAGGAGAGCCAATACGAAGACCTCTTCGAGCGCTATATGGACCACGTCAGCCAGTCCCTCAAGGGCGAAAAGGTCTATAACCGCATCACCGGCGCCTATCAGGAGCCCGATGAGGAGTTCATGGCCGACATCGAGGAGACCATCACCATCGAAGAAGATCCCGACGACTTTCGCCGCAATCTGATCTCCTCCATCGCTGCCTACAGCATCGACAACCCCAACGAAGGGGTCAATTATCGCAAGATCTTCCCCACCATCTTCGAGTCCCTCCAGGAGGCCTTCTTCACCAAGCGCCAGCGCCAGATTCAACGCATTGAGGAGAATCTGCTCACCTATTTTGAGGGCGATGAGGACACCCTGAGTTCCTCGGAGTTGGAATCCGTGGAGCGAACGCTGACCAACCTCAAAGAGCGCTACGGCTACTGCGACGAGAGCGCCCGGGAGGCGGTGGCCTTCTTGCTATCGAAGCGCTATAAAGAGTGATGTAGTCACAGTTTTGACGTATTCAGCGCTTGGAAGTCCCGAATGCACGGTCGACGAGGCTTGATGCCGGGGCTTTAGAAACGAGAGGTCGATGGTGAGAAGAGGTATGCCCGTCATTTCCCGTGTAGGCTTTGCCGCCATCTTGGGTCTGGTCCTTCTCTTTTGTGGAACGGCCGTGGCCGAAGAGGTCGATGAGATCAGCGAAGAACTGAGCACCATGGAGGAGGCTCTCACAGGGCTGGAAGATGAAGCCCTGGAGTTTGCCCCCGACGAATTTGAGCGCGCTCGAGCCTGGCTCGACGAAGCCCAGCATATCCATCAAGCGGGAGGCAGTTCGGGCCTGGAGCAACGAATGCGACGGGTGGACCACTCCATCGACCTGCTGAGAGCATTGGTCACCACCGAAGAACTGAAAGCCTCAATTGAGGGTCAACGCCAGGCCCACGAAAGCTCGAAGCAGCAAGTGGAAGCGCTGCGCGAGGAGATCGAGAACCTGGAAGCCCAGAAGGCGGAGCGCCAACGGGAGTTGGATGACATTCGCTCTGAGCTCGACGATTGAGTGTGTTGTCGGATCGAGACCCACCCCCGCTGGTCCCTGTGTCGGAGTTATCTATGTCGCGTGCTTTAGGTCTATCATTCGTGGGTTGTCTGCTGGTGCTTGCTGCCGGGTGCAGCACGGTGCCGCCGTCTGAGGAACTCCAGGAGTTGGAGGCGCACCTCCAGGCCGAGGAATCCCAGGAGTTGAGGGATATCCCCAATGCAGCTCGCTTCCATGCCGAGGCCCGCCAATATCGCCGTGTCGCCGAGGAGGCTCGCCAGGACCGACGGGAGCAGCGCTCTAAGGACTACGCCCTTTTGGGCCTGCTGCGCTACGAGACGGCGCGGGCGATCTACGACCAATTCTCGGTGGCCGACGAATTGGGTGAGATCAACGCTGAGATCGAGGAGATCAACCCCCAGGTCCGAGAGGTCATGGAGCGGCGCAATCAGCTCGCCCAGGACCTCCGTGAGCTCGACCAGGAGATCCGCGACGCCGTTCGCGAACGAGAGGAACAACGCCTGGCCAGAATGCAGGAGGAACGCGACGGGTTTTCACCGGCCGGCCAGGGCGGCGGCGACCAGCATAGCGAGCTCTTGGATGAGGCCAACGAGCTGATCGCCGAGGCCGAAGAGCTTCGCGAGGGGGCCCTCGAATTCCGAGCCGATGCCTATCCCGAGACGCGCGGACTCTTTGACCGGGCGGACACCCAATTGGAAAATGCCCGCGATATCGTCCGCGAGAACCCTCGCGCCATCCAGACAGCGAATCGCCAACTGGGCTATGCCGTGCAGCTCTTTGAGGAGTCCCGCGAGCGCGCCCAGCCGGTGCACGAGGCCTACGTCGAAAAGATGCAACCCGACAATCGAATCGCCAGCTTGCGCGACGAAGCTCAAATGACCTTCGGCCGCGAGTTTGTAGAAGATAGCTCCGCCGGTGCACGCCTAATTTTGGCGCGACTCTTCGATGAGGGCGATAGCGACTTTCGCCGCGACACCGACGCCGTACTCGACGCATTGGTGGACCTCGCCGAGGACTACGAGGAATTCACCATTCATATCGAGGGCTACACCCGCCAGGCCGGTGGGACCACTGAAAACCGGACCCTCTCCCAGCGACGAGCCCAGATTGTGGAAGATTGGCTCACCGACGAGGGGATCGAACAGGGCCGCATCAGCCGCGAAGGCCACGGCCAGAGCGACCTCCGCTACAGCGATCGACCGGCCAATAACGACCGCGTCGAGGTGACCTTCAGCCACGAGGAGCGCTGACATGAGCTCCTGGCTCGTCGAGCAGTTGGACGAGACCAGCTCCCCTCTGACCGTAGCCCAGGGGTGCCGCAGCCGATGCGACCAGACCATTTTTTTTGACAGCCAGAGCCCCGGCGGCCAGCGGGCAAGATTTAGCCTCGTCTTATGCCAGCCGACGAAGTGGCTGAGCGAAGAGCAGGGCCTCTATCGCGAGGGGCCATCCCAACGGGAGGTCGACGATCCACGGCGCTGGCTCGTCGATGCATCGACGTCGAAGGCGGCCACATCAGAGATACCATTTGTCGGGGGCCTGGCTGGATACCTGGGTTTTGAGTTGGGCTGGGCCCTCGATGACGTGGCGTATCCGAAGCCGGAGTGCGAGAGCCCCGATCTGTGGGTTGGCCGTTTTGAGCACGCGGCTATCTATGATCACCACCACCAGAGCTGGTGGCTATGCTTTAGCGGCCCTGAGGCACGCGATAGTTTTAAAGGGTGGTGGGCAGAGCTATTTGGTGAGTTGGAAGCCCAAGACGCTCACCGCCCCCCTGGCGCCCGCTGGCGTTGCGAGGTCGAGCCTCCCTCTCGAGCCTCCTGGATCGAAAAAGCTCAGCGCGGCATCGACGATATCTACGCCGGTGAGTTTTTCGAGGTCAATTATACGGAGCGATTTCAAGGCCTATTCGATGGTGATTTCGGTGCCTTTTACGCCGATCTGCGCCAACGGGCGCCCGGCCAATTTGGCGGACTCATCGACATTCCAGAACTTCAGATCGCCTCCATCAGTCCCGAGCAATTCCTCCAGATCAAAGCATCGGGCGAGGTGATCACGCGGCCCATCAAGGGGACACGCCCCCGGGGAGCGTCCGGGGCCGAAGACCACCAGTGGGCAGAGGAGCTAAAAAACAGCCTCAAGGACCGCGCCGAAAATACGATGATCGTCGATCTGATGCGAAACGACTTGACCCGCATTTGCAAGCTGGGCACCGTCGACGTCAGCGAGTGGTGCAAGTTGTATAGCTTCTCGTCGGTGCACCATCTCATCTCGACGGTGGAAGGAGAATTGCTCGACGAATTCACGCCCATCGACGCCTTATTGGCCTGCTTTCCCGCGGGAAGTATCACGGGGGCCCCGAAATTGAGGGCCATGGAGTGGATCGCGGAGACCGAGGCCACCCCCCGTGGACCCTATACGGGAAGCCTCTTCTACGCCTCCGATCACGGTCGGCTCGACAGCAATGTGTTGATCCGAAGTGCCGTGATCGCCGACGGCGAACTGCGCTACGGAAGTGGCGGGGCGCTGGTCAGTGACTCCGACCCGTCTAGCGAGTACGAGGAAGCCTGTTGGAAGGCAAGACCCATCATGGCTCCCAGCGATGAATAAAATAGCCCAGCCAAGCACTGAGGGCCTCATGACGACCATTTCTGCAGATGACCGGAGCTATCTCTATGGAGACGGGCTCTTTGAGACGGTGCGCGTTCAGGGAGGTAAGCCCCTATTTTTGGAGGCCCATCAGGAGCGATTCCATCGAAGCGCCGGGGCGCTCCGATTTCCCAAGGCCTCCATCGATGGGGGGATCAAGGCGCTGCAGGACCTCGAGGGGTGCGACGACGGATTGTGGCGAGTAACGGTCAGTCGAGATGATGGGCGGGCCTTCGGAGGGGGCTCGGGGACAGTGACCCTTCGGCATCGGCCTCTTCCCGACGCGGTGGAGTCGATCACGGCCACTGTGGTGGAGGGCGCCTACTTTCCCGGGGATTCACTGGCTGAGCATAAGACGACCAATTGGCTCCGCAGTGTCATCGCCCGTCAGCGCGCCGAGGAGCGAGGGGCGGACGAGGCGATCATGGCCGACCATCAGGGACGGCTTGGCGAGGCGTCGGCGGCCAATCTCTTCATCTGTCTCGCCGGCCAATGGGTCACCCCGCCGGCCCAGGGACTACTTCCCGGGGTTCTTCGGCGGATCATCTTACAGCGCGCCCGGGAGCATGGAGAGCCCATCGAGCTTCGTCCTCTCTCGGTCGCCGATCTCCAGACGGCAGAGGCGGTGGCGATTACCTCATCTGGACGCGGCGTCGTCGCTGTCCGTGAGGTCGATGGCCAGGGCTTTGAGCTGCCGGCGGTCGACGCGTTGTCGACCCTGGTGAGCCGCGAATACGGATCGCCATGAGCCTGCAGATCTACAACCAGCGGTGGGCCCCCACCCAAAGGGGGCAGGTGATCATCCTCGACAATCGGGATTCCTTTGTCTTCAACCTGGTGCATCGCTTTTACGAGGTGGGGCTGGAGACGCGGGTGCTTCGCAGCGACGCCACAACCCTGGAGGCGCTCGAAGAGCTAGATCCGGCGGGCCTGGTACTCTCCCCGGGGCCCGGACATCCCCGGGACGCCGGTGTATCGGTGGCCGCCATTGCCCGTTTTCACGGCCAGGTTCCGATCCTGGGAATTTGCCTCGGCCATCAGGCGATGGCCGCCGCTTTTGGGGCCGATGTTGCTCCCAGCGGACAGCCCCGCCATGGAAAACCCAGTACCATCGCCCACGATGGGCGAGGGCTCTTCGAGGACGCTGAACACCCCCTGGAGGTCGGGCGCTACCACAGCCTCGTGGTTCGAGAGGCGTCGCTGCCCCCGGAATTGGAGGTGAGCGCGCGCTGCGATGGGTGGGTGATGGGCCTTCGTCATCGCCAACACCCCACCTTTGGTCTTCAATTTCACCCGGAGTCCATCCTTACCCCGCAAGGGCGGGGGCTCCTGGCGCGATTTACCGACCGTCTGACCTAACTCTCAGGGAAGGTCCCGGGCTCCACGAGGATCGCCTTTCCGCCAGCGGACTCGATGACGTTCTTGAATGACCGAGCCCGTTTCTGGCCGATGCCCCAGGCCAGGACGCAAGGAGCGCGGCCGGCCAGCGTTTTGGCCTCGTGGTATTCGATGGAAAAGAGGATGTTCAGGACCTGAGCGATGCGCCCATCGGCGTAGCCGGGATGGCGAAGGACGAGATCCACCAGGTTGGTGGTCGCGTCTTCGCGATCCAGTCTGGGATCCGTGAATTGGCCCGTCTTTAGGGGGCCGTGGCCCAATTCAGCTTCACTGCCTCCCAGGCCGAGGACGAATCCCTCCTCCTCACCTGCGGCTTCGGCGCTTCGAGATTCTTCCGCCGAGGCCATGGCCGGCTCCCGTCGGCGCCGCGATCGGCGCTTCGACGTTGGAGATGAACGCCGCTGACCCTCGAGAACCGTGTCGGAGACACCGAGGTAGGTGAGCAGGTCGATGCCAAAGCCGGAAAATTTTTCCAGGCGGTCCAGATAGGCCTCCAAATTGCCGATCAACCCCGAGGGGCTCTCCGACTTCGGGGGAAATACATCGACGTAGAGGATGGAACCCACGTCGTCGGGGAGGCGCAATTCGGCCCGGTCGTCGCTGATGACGGACTCCAGGGTGGCCTGGAATTTGGTATAAAGCGCAAGCTCCAGCCCCTCTTCAAGGGCGTTGAGGGCCTCGGAGCGAAGTTTTTGCTCAAAGCCAATGGCGCATCGAATCCCATCACCAATTTGGGTCAGGGCGGAGGCAGCGATGCGGGCCTCCGAGGCCGACACAGCGCCGCCTCTCGATTCACGCGAATCCTTTGGCCTGTCTCTGTCCGGACCCCTATCTGCTGACGAGTCATCGGAGCCGATGACTTCGAAGGCCCCTCCCTTTGGCGGGGCGGCTTCGCGGGTCTCCAGTCCCAATGCCTCCTCCCATTGCTGGCGCGTCTTCGTCTCCTCCAGAAGCCCGCCCAGTTCGCGGGCATAGGCCAGGGCGGACTCCAGGGTGGCTTCCACGTCGGCGCTATCGTCGAGACCGGCGTAGAGAAACCATCCCTCATCGCTTTCCCGTACCGACCACGACAGGTCAGTCCTGTCTTCCAGCCCGTCGATGAGGCCGTCGAGGATGGTCTCTTCGCCCTTGATACCAAGGGCCACATGAAGGGCCAGGGCGGTGGCCGACCCCTCGTCATCGGCGCCGGCCAGGAGCCGGAAAAACGATTGGCGCTCAAAGGCGGCCATCACCTGCCACCACGGGAGCTCCTCATCGAAGGCACCGGGCGTCTGCTGAGCAGTGATGTCGAGACGATCGAGGATAGATTCCAAGGCTGTCATAGGGCTCTCAGTCGACGGTAGGTGTCATCTCAAAGTGGGCGTCATCGCAGGGCATCAAAGTGAAGCACAGCGTCGTTTCTGTCCACAAAAAAAGCCCTCCCTCTGCCGAGGAAGGGCCAATCTGCGCTCCAAAATCAGTGAAAAACCACTATTCGACGATGGAGTAACCGTCGTTCATGTCGATGATGAGTACTCCCCGATCGGAAGAGTCGGTATCGGACTCTTCGGTATGAGCTTCTTCGCTCTTGTCTGGACGGGGTACTTCCAGGGGAAGGCGCAGAGCTTCCGGCTGCCACCGGTCGTCGCTCTCACGTCGTCTCCATTCGTCGTATACGATGTCTTCGTCGCGCATGGTCTACTCCTTACCGAGTCGGAAAGCGGCGGCAGCTTCTGCTCTCAGCACAGATCAAAAGCTGGGAAGGGCGGGGGGCGAAGCCCACTCTACTATCGAACCCATAACGGGCGAGCCGCTTACAGTCTTCCTGTAGAAGTTTAGGAAGACTGGAATTGTTTGCCAAGGCCAACTCTCTACTTTTCATCAGATTAGCGGACTTTGAGGTCTTTTCAATTATTTTCTGGGGGGTCCTGGGGCGGCTCTTGACTTTCGTCTTCCGGCGTGATTTCGCCACTTCCCGTGTCTTCCGAAAGGCGGTCGTCGCCCCCGTCGGTGGCCTCCAGGAGGTCGCTGAGCCGACTTCGGTGCGGGGCCTCTTCGGGCAACATTTCGTCGATCGAAGAAAAATCAGATAGATCGTCGGGATCGGGATCCTCTGTTTCTTGGGATTCAAACCCCTCCATGGGCCATCGCTGATCCCCGTGAAAATAGAAGGCAAACACCGCTCCGTAGACCCATACGGTCAACAGCGTGATGGACGTCCACAGCAGGACTTCAGCGCCCAGTCGAAAGAGGGCGGTCAGTGGGGCGAGCTCTGGGGCGATGAGGGTGATATTATTGAAGAGCGCCGCTGCCAGATAGACGCCCAGCGGAATCAGGACCACCGCCAGCCCCACGAGGAAGAGCCGATAGAGGCTGAGCAGGTGCTCCAGGGAAAAGATGGCGGCCCGCAATAGGGCCTCGCCCACATCGACATTGTCCAAAATCAGGGGCGCCCCTGCGACCAGGAAGACCAGGCGGATCAACAATCCGCCCAGGGCAAAGCAGGTCAGCCCCAGGGCAAAGGATCCAGCCACGAAAAGGGGCGAGGCGGCGGCCAGCGCGCCACTCATCGCTGCCTGAACGCCGAGGATGAGGATCGCCAACCAGAGCAGGGCGGTGACGGCGTTGACCGCCAACTTCACCAGCCACAGTGAGAAGACGTCGCCAAAATGATCCACCGCCAGGCCCCAGAAGCCAAAGCCCCAACTCTGGGGCTCGTCGCGCAATCCCTGCTTGAAGGTCGCCCAGGTCCCGGCCAGGACCAGGGCCTCCAGGGCCGTGACCAGCATCATCAAGATCGAAAAGCTGGTCACGGCGCCGACGATAAAGGCCGGGGAGCCAAGCGTCTCCAACAGGTGGGGAAACCAGGCCAGAAGGGAGGCGTCGGCCACAAAGGCCTGGAAATCCATGACCACCAGAAGCAGCACCAAGACCGCAAACCCAAAGGAGGTCGCCCGGCCGACGAAGTCGCTAAACAGGTGATAGAGGAAAATGGGCCACACCGGCTTCAGTAGCCGCCATGAGCGTTGGTAAAAGGGCCACGCTTTAAACCCATCGTCGGCGATCCACTCATGGGAGGGATAGGACTCCGCTTCGGTTGAAGTCGCGTGGCTCACACTCATAGGATACAACCCGTAGATTGCCGCGGAGGCATAGGTAAAGAAATGACGGCGCCAGACCATTGTAGCGATTTGCCCCCCGGCGAAAAGGCGTCTTGGAAAAGGAGTGTATGGTGTCAACGCTTAATGAGGCCCAAGAGGTTGTCTGGATCACCGGCGGTGGAAGCGGAATCGGCCGAGCCCTGGCCCTGGAATACGGGCGACGCGGAGCGACCGTGGCCGTCTCCGGGCGGCGCCTTGAACCCCTGGAGGAGACCTGCCAACAGGTGGTGGAAGCCGGCGGTCAGGCGATGGCCCTGACCTGCGATGTCACCCGGGTGACCGACCTGGAGAGCACCATCGCCGAATTGCTCGACGAGGCGGGCCGATTGGACATCGCCATCGCCAACGCCGGGTTCTCCGTGGCCGCTCCCTTCGAGGAGCTGAGCGCCGCCGATTGGAAGCGCCAGTTGGACGTGAATGTGGTGGGCGTGGCGATGACCGCCAAGGTGGCGCTTCCGGCGCTTCGCGACAGCGAGGGCCGGCTGGCCTTGATGGGAAGCGTCGCCAGCGTGGTGGCCCTTCCGGACAACGGCCCCTATTCGGCATCTAAATTTGCTGTGCGCGGTATCGGTCAGACCCTGACGGCAGAGCTCGCCCACACCGGGGTCAGTTGCACGACTCTGTTGCCCGGATTCGTGGAAAGCGATATCGCCAAGGTCGACAACAAGGGTCGCTTTCGCGATGACTGGGAGGATCGACGTCCCCAGAAGTTGATGTGGGAGGCACCGCGGGCCGCTCGATCGATGGTGCGGGCCATTGATCGCCGCAAGAGCGAAGCCGTGATCACCGGTCATGGAAAAGTAGTGGCCTTCCTGGGCAACCACATGCCTCGAATCACCCAGCATCTGGCCGGTCGACTGGGCAAAGACGTGCGAAAAACCGAAGAGGACTAGGCGGTTTGCGGATCGTGGGGGACGCTTCCCCGGGGGGCGCGATAGAACATATAGGGCGTATAGCGCAAAAGATTGGAAACCCGCGACGTATAGATGTCGGCGTAGCGCTCCACCTGACGGGTCAGGTGGCTCTTGTCGTTGCCCGTGCGCATCAAATAGCCCCAGGTGGCGTTAAAGTCGCGGCCGTCCTCGCGCACCAGGGGGGCCAACTTTTGGTCCAGATCGGCGATCTGGTCGCGGAGATCGTCGATATGCGACTTTAACTCTTCGTCGTCCATATCTTCGAAGCGCTCAAAGAGATCCCCCTCGTAGATATCTTCTCCCTCGGCGCGCCGACGGGATAACTCCAGTCGTGTCTGGGCGATCTGTTCCTCCAGATCGACCTTGTCGTACATCATGGCCTCGATCTCTTCCTGGTCGTTCTCACAGGCATCGATGGCGTCGAGCTCGTCTTCCATCTCGCGAAGCACCAGGGCCGTGCGCCAGCGCAGCACACTCTTGGTGGTGTTGACGTCGGCAAAGAGGTGGTCGCCCACGTAGAGGATTTCGTCGCCGGACATGCCGAGGAACTCCTCGATGCCCCGAGCATTTCCGCCATGATAGACCCGCTTTTCCTCCATGGGCCCGATCCATGGCTCCAGGAGCCCATCGGCGCTGACCACCTCGTAGGTGGGGGCGTTGGTTCGGAAAAAGCCCGGCTTTCGCGCCGCAACCACGGCCAGGTCAAAGAGAGAGCGCCAGGTCTTGCCCTCCGGCAAGAAGGGGTCGACCGTATAGCTGAGCATGAAATTGGTGTACTCAAAGCCGGAGTTGGTGATCAGCAGGATCTTTTTGCCCGCACGCCGTTGGTCGCGGATGGTCTCCGGCATCTTCGGATCGCGATCCACGTAGCGCTCCGGTGAGGCCATGATCTCGGCCTTGAGCTCCCCTTCGATGTGGGCGGCGTCCAAAACTTCCTGGACGCGCCAGTAGAGGTCGCCGTAGCCCAGAACCTCGGGAAGTTCTCCGGCATCCAACAGGTCCACGAGCTGGGAGTACATCACCCCCGCAGAGATCGAGAAAAAGGTGTTGAGAAAGACCCATCGCGAGCGATTGGAAAGATCCACCAGTGTTCGCGCATAGGCCTCACGCATCTCGCCATAGGGCATGATCTCACTGCCGTGAGTGGCCCGCCAGATATAGCCAAAGCGGTTGGCCTTGACGATATTTCCCAACTTCAGGTCGATGACCAGGCCACGCATGACCCAATTGGGATCAAATTCCAGGTCCTCCACCGGCCAGCCGGCGTCGAGGAGACGCAATTTGATATGCTGGTAGGCGCGCCCCTCCCAGGCCTCCACGTGATAGTGGACCAGGGTATAGTCCATATCGTAGCCGATGGCGCCGATGGAGCGCATATTGAGCGATCGGTTGCAGTAGACTCCCCGTTGGTGAGGGATATCGTCGTAGACTCGAAATGTTCCAAAGGTCATAAGCGGGTCCTGCTGGGTAGCAGTAGAGGCCAGAGTTCAACCGAAGTGGGCCTCGTAATCGGCAAGGGAGGCTTCCAGCACCTGATGGGCGCGTTCGACTCCGTAGATCTCGTCAATCGAGACCTTTGACTCTCCCTCGCCGGGGACTTCCTTATAGGTCAGGAAGTAGTGGCGCAGCCTCTCAATGGTACAGGCCGGCAGGTCGTCGATGGTCTTGGCGTCGCCCCACACCAGGTCGCCACAGAGGACGGCCACCAATTTGTCGTCCGCCTCGCCGTCGTCGACCATATGCAGCCCGCCGACCACCTGGGCCTCGACAAGGATATTGGCCCGCTCGATGGGCCGCTCGCTGAGCACACAAATATCGATGGGGTCGCGGTCGCCGACCTCGGCATTTTTCGACAATGCAGCGACGCCCTCGGCACAATAGGTGCGCGGGACGAAGCCGTAGATCATGGGGAGTTGGGAGGAGTAGCGACGGGGACGGTCGACGACGATATATCCCGACGCTTTGTCGACCTCGTATTTGACGTTGTCGCTAGGCGTCATTTCGATAAAGGCGTTGACCACATTGGGGACCTGATCCCCGGTGCTGAGGCCATGCCAGGGGTGGGGAAGCTGGGTTGGGGGGGATGCCATGCTCGAAGCTCCTGCTGAATATCTATGACCGGCCATTTTTAGGCGCGCATCGTGGCGTTGGCCGTGGTTCAATGTCAAGCTGAATCCACTCCGTCATTACAAGAGGAGGTCGACAAAGGGCTCTGTTGGAGACGCTCCTCCCATTTCAGGGCGTGGGCGACAATCGTGGAGAGATCATCGTACGTGGGCTCCCATTTGAAATGATCGCCAAGCCGTTGGGAGTCGGCGACCAGTCTGGCCGGGTCTCCGGGGCGCCGGGGCGCCACGGTGGGAGCCAGGTCAACGCCGCTGACCGCGGCGACCGTATCCAATACGTCGCGCACGGAAAATCCACGGCCATAACCGGCGTTGAGGATCAGCGAGGAATCCCGCTCTCGAAGGTGATCGAGGGCCAGCCGGTGAATGTCGGCGAGATCACAGACGTGCACGTAGTCGCGAACGCAGGTTCCATCAGGGGTGTCGTAATCATCACCAAAGATCTGAAGTTGTGGGTGAAGTCCCAGAGCGGCCCGCACGGCCACCTTGATGAGATGTCCCGCTTCGGGGTTGGACTGACCACTGCGCATGTCGGGGTCGGCTCCAGCGACGTTGAAATAGCGAAGCGATACATAGGAGATGTCGTCGACCTCGCTGAGGTCGCGTAGCATATCCTCCACCATCTTCTTGGCCCGTCCATAGGGATTGATGGGGCACAGTGGAGCGGCCTCGGTGATCGGCAATCGCTCTGGCTCGCCGTAGACCGCGGCCGTGGAGGAGAAGACCCAGTGGCGAATGCCCAGATCGACGCCAGTTCGCACCAGATTCACGGTCTTTGCGAGGTTGTTGAAGTAATACTTCAGGGGGTCATGCGTCGATTCAGGGACGCTGATATGGGCCGCAAAATGCATTACGGCGTCCACGTCGTGGGTCTGGCAGGTCTCTTCGATCAGACCCTGATCGCCGACGTCGCCGACCACCAGATGGGCTCGGGGGTCGACGAGCGCTGCGAAACCGGTGGAGAGGTCATCGAGGACGACCACATCACGTCCCTCGTCGAGCAAGGCCAACACTACGTGGCTGCCGATATATCCGGCCCCGCCGGTGACCAAGACGGCCATGGTTAACTCCTCTCATCGTCGGTGGACGCCTCCTGGCTTTCCGCGTTAAGGGAAGGGAGAAGGCATGCTCTACTTGCCCCCCCTTTATCACTGTCGACCCATGGCCCGTAAAGACCGAGATCCCGAAGACTTCATCCGCACCGACCACCTCAAGGGCGATATTGAGGGGCAGACGGTGCGCGGTGGCTTCATTACGTCCGTGGCTCAGACGCTCAAGTCCATCATCTATATCGCTTCCACCTTGCTGCTGGCCCGCTTGCTGACCCCTGAGGATTTCGGGCTGGTGGCAATGGTGACGGCCGTCACCGGCTTTTTGTCCATGTTCAAGGACATGGGCCTGTCGATGGCCACCATTCAACGCGAAAAGATCACCCACCACCAGGTCAGCGCCTTATTCTGGATCAACGCCGCCCTCGGTCTGGTGATCACCGTCCTGGTCGCCGGCGGATCATGGGGCTTGGCCCTTTTCTACGAGGAACCGGAGGTCATGGGCATCGCCATCGGGCTTTCGATCGCCTTTATGATCGATGGTCTGGGCATCCAGCACCACGCCTTATTGAGGCGTCAGATGCGCTATCGGGCCCTGGCGCTGGTGGAGGTGATCTCACTGGCTGTGGGGCTGACAGTGGCCGTGATCTTCGCCTTGAAGGGCATGGCCTACTGGGCCCTGGTGGCCAATACGGTGGTGGCGGCCGTGGTCAAATTCGTGGGGCTCTGGATCGCCTGCGGTTGGCGCCCCGCAAAACCCGGCGGGGCAGAGGGGCTCTGGGAGCTCATCGTCTTTGGCGGGCATCTGACGGGCTTTAGCTTCGTCAATTATTTCGCCCGCAACCTCGATGACGTGCTCATTGGTCGCTTTCACGGGGCCAATGAATTAGGCCTCTACGAGATGGCCTATAAGATCCTGATGGTCCCTATCAGCCAGATCAACCAGCCCGCCAGTCGAGTGGCCATTCCGGCCCTGTCGCGCATGGTCAAGAAACCAGAGCAATATCGCGACGCCTACCGACGTATCCTGGAAAAACTCTTGCTCATCACGCTGCCCCTGGGAGCGCTTTTGATCGCCAGCGCCGACTGGTTGATCGTGACCATTTTGGGCAACCAGTGGTTGGAGGCGGCACCCATCTTTATGGTCCTGGGCATCTCTATTTTCTCCCAGGCCATCGGCAATACCACGGGGTGGCTCTTCATCAGCCAGGACCGAACGGACGATATGTTTAAGTGGGGGTTTATCGGCGCCGGCACGGCCATCGTCTCCTTCTTTATCGGGCTTCCCTGGGGCGCCTTCGGGGTTGCACTGGCCTATTCGATCGTGGGAATCACGGTGCGAACCCCCTGGCTGCTCTGGTACGTGGGGCGAAAGGGCCCGGTTCGAACGCTGGACTTCTACCGCGCCGCCTGGCCGGCAGCCCTGGCGGCCTGCGGATCGGGCATATGCCTCTACGCCATGCGCACCGTTGATCCCCTGGGGCAACCCTTGGCCAATCTGCTATTGGCCATTCCCGTCACCTGGGTGGGAGCGGCGCTGGTGATCATCAGCTTTCCCCGGGGCCGGGCGATTTTGGACGACACCCTCGTATTGCTGGGCCACTTGAGACAGCGCGATGAAGACGTGGACGCCAAAGACAAGCTTCAAGAAGTACTCGAATCCGACGACTCCAACTCCTCCTGAGCCAAGAGTTTGATCATGAAGTATGCCGCATATCGACTGGGGCCCATCAGTATTTCACTCCAGGGGCAGGGGCCGGTTTATGACGCCCTCAACGGCGAGGTCTCCGTCTTGCCCAGCCTGGAGACAGAAGCCGCAGACGTCGCCTTTCACTTCGTCGACGAGTTGGAGGCCCCGGCAAAGGGGCGCCACATCGGCGATTGGATCCTCGCCGATGGCCTGGCCATGGGGAAGGGGCATGGCTACGACTTTCGCCTCCGCCATCGCGAAGGGCGCTTTGACGTCGATATCGCGATTCATGGTGGGCAAAAGGCTCCCTACGACCCGGCGGTTCGAGCCGTCGATTGGAATTACCTCGCTCCCTGGGAGACGACGGCCAAAAATATCATGTACGACCTCTTCGACCTGGTCACGGCCACCGCGCTTCTGGACAAGGGAGCGGCCTGCCTCCACGCCAGCACCTGTTGCCGCGATGAGCGCGGGGTGGCGCTCATCGCCTGGGGCGGCATCGGCAAGACCACGTCCATCCTCAAGCTGATCACCGAGGATGGGTGGCGCTACCTCAGCGACGACCTGGGCTTGCTCGACGAGGGCGGCGAGCTCTATCGAACGCCAAAGCGCCTCCAGGTCTACGCCTATAATGTGGAGGGCCAATCGAAGCTCACGGACCGACTCCTGCAGGGACGGGGACCCATCGACCGCCTCAACTGGACGCTGCGCCGGGCGGGGCTTGGCCCCAAAAAGGTTCGACGTCGAATCAGCGCCGAGGAACTCTTCGGCGAAGAGGCCGTCGGCGACTCCGCGCCCATGGACAGGGCCATCTTTTTGGAGCGCGCCGCCATCGGCGATTTCGAGTTCGACGAGCTAGAGCGCGATGTCATGAGCCACCGAGCGGCCACGATCCTCCTCGATGAATTGGACACCCTCGTCGATCTGTCGATCAGCGCCGAGAGCCACGGCATCGACTGCGGAATCCCCGGTGTATGCAAGCTCCGAGAGGGCTTTGCCTCCATCATCGCCGCCGGATTGGAGGGCGTAGAGACCCATCGCCTGCGGATACCCGTCGAGGCGGGGCCCGACATGCTGGCCGACGCCCTTCGACGCTATCTCTAAGCTGGAGGCTCCCATGCATATCGCTGTCATCGCCGGACGCTTTCCCGCCGTCTCCGAGACCTTCGTGCTCAACCAGATCACCGGGTTCTTGGACGCCGGCTACGAAGTCACCATCATCGCCCACACGCCCACGCCGGGCGAGGCCATCCACCCGGAGGTGGAGACCCGCAACCTCCAGAGTAAGACGCGCTACTGGTCCGGGCCTCCCTGGCATAGCGGTCGCGGAAAGGTCGGCTTTTTGGACCTCTTCGACGCCGAAGGGGCCCGTCGCTTCGCCGACGCCATGGTCAAATTGCCCCGGGCGGCGGCCACCAACCGGGAGGATAAGCTCAGTCGGTTGATCGAGCGGGCCGCCAGGCTGTCGACGCTGCCTCGCTTTGACGCCATCCTCTGCCATTTTGGCCACCAGGCAAGAATCGCCCAATGCCTGCGCGACATGGACATTCTTCGCGGGCCTCTGGCCACGGTTTTCCACGGCTATGATATGAGCGTCTTCCCCAGAGAGCAGGGCAGTGATTGCTACGATCGCCTGCTTCAAGCCGGCGACCTCCAGCTGCCGATCAGCGACCACTGGGCTAAAAAGCTCATCCATTGGGGAGCCGACCCCGACGCCGTCGAGGTCCACCACATGGGCGTCGATCCCGATCGCTTTACCATGAAGCCCCGACAACCGGACGGCCAGGGCGTGCGCCTGTTGAGCATCGGCCGACTCGTCGAAAAGAAGGGGCTGAAATATGCCCTGGAGGCATTCGCTCGCGTCGCTCCCTGGCACACCGATCTGCGCTACACCATCGTGGGAGACGGCGAGCTCCGACAGGAGCTAGAGGCCCAGGCCAGACAGCTCGGCGTCGACGACCAGGTCGACTTCCGGGGATGGTGCGACCGCGATGAGGTCCGCCAGGCCCTCCACGACCATCATCTGCTTCTTGCGCCGAGCGTCACCGCCGCAAACGGCGATATGGAGGGGATTCCCGTGGTGTTGATGGAGGCCATGGCCACGGGGATGCCCGTGATCAGCTCCATTCACAGCGGGATTCCAGAATTGGTGGACCACGGGACGAGCGGTCTATTGGCCGGCGAGGGCGATGTCGGGGAGTTGACGCGCTACCTCACGGAGCTCGTCCAATCGCCGTCGCGGTGGCCGGCCATGGGCGAGGCCGCTCGCGACATCATCGCCCAATCCTTTCATATCCAGCGGCTCAACGACGCGCTGGTGAGCCTCTTCGAGGAGCGCTTTGGCGCCTGAGCAAACGGAATTGTATCTATGACACGCGTACTCTTTATCGCCGACCAGACCGCCGCCGTCACCCGCACGCCGGACGCCGGATACCCCGGCGGCGCCGAGCTGACCGACGCCGCCGCCATCGAGGCCTGCCCCTGGCCCGTGGAGGTGGAGGTCACCGACCAGGTCGATCCCCGGCACCTCGATGAATTCGATCTGCATATCATCGGCAACCTGGGCTTCTCCAAGTCGCGAGCCGACCTGTTCAACGCCTTTCACCGCCTGGGCCGCCACGTCCTCTTCGAACACGACGTGCGCATGTGCCTGTGGCGCGGCACCTTCCCCAAGTCCTTCGAGTATTTTCACCGCCACGACCATCGCTGCGTCTGTCCCCACCCCCATCTTCGAGACCTCTACGATAGCGCGTTGGGGACCCTCTTTTTGACCCATCGCCAGAGGGAGCATTGCCGTCGCAATCCCTTCTTTAAGGCGCCGCGCTCACTGGTGATCGGCTCCTCGCTGATGAATCGCGACTTCTTCGAGCGCGTGGAGCGCTTTCGCGCCGACCCGCCACCCATCGAACACGAGATGACCATCGCCTACTCCAGTTGTCCCCGAAAGGGTTACGAGGAGGCCATGGACTATTGCCGTCGCCAGGGAATCGAGGAGCCGATGATCATTCGTGACCTGCAGCCCCCAGAGGTCTTGGATGTGCTGGAGCGAAGCCGCCAATTTGTCTTTCTGCCCCTGGGTCTGGAGCCCGGCGGGCGGATGCTGCTGGAGGCCCGCTTTCTGGGCTGCGACATCGTTGGCAACCGAACCATCGGGGTATGCGGGGAGTCATGGTGGAACCTGGACGACCCATCGGCCCTGCAGATTGTCGGCGACGCCCCCCATCGGTTCTGGCGTCTCGTTGAGCGGCTACGCGCCATGGCCGCCGACGATGAGGACCATGCCGGGGGAGACAAAGCTCCCACCACGCGGCGATGGGACCGCGCCGTGGGCCCGGCCGTCATCGGAGCGTTGAGCGCCGCCGAGCGCTTGCTGTGGACCAAAGGAGCCTTCAAAAAATGGACCTCCAGGGAGCGGCGGCAACGCCACACTCCTCTGGAGGTCCATCGAACTTCCGTTGAGCAACCAAACGCCTGAGCCTGCTCAGTAGCCCCCGTCGTCGGAGGTCGGACTCGGTGCATCCGGCTCTGGAGCTGGCTGAGGCTCAGCCTCGGGCTCCACGTCGGCGTCGTCGATCTCATCAACCGTCTCTACCTCATCCTCGCTGACCCGAAAGATTCCCGGGGGCAAGACGGCGGGATCGCCGAGGGCTCCAAATTGGATATTCCGGATATATTCGTCGGCGACGCGCTGAATATCTTCAGGGGTCACGGCCGTGATTTCGTCCAAAAAGGAGTTAAAGAGCCGCCAGTCACCGCCCAGGAGCTCGGCACGCGCCAGTTGCCCGGCGATACTGGAGTTGGTCTCCATGCCCTGATAGTGGCGGGTCAGGTGGACATTTCGCACCTCTTCGAGGGTGGTCTCGTCGATGGGCTCCTCTTTGAGCCGATCGATCTCTTGAAAGATCACGGGCAACGTCGCCTCCGGGTCGACGGCCGTCACGTATAGAACCCCCACATTCGTGCCTCGATTGCCCAGTCCAGAGCTCACGGCGTAGGTCAGGTTGCGCCGGGTTCGGACCTCCTCGAAGAGGCGATCGCGAAGATGTTGGGTAGCAAGCACCAGGGCGGCGTAGTCGGGGTCGCCAAAGCGCGGAGCCGGGTAGTAGCCCAGGACATAGTTGGTAGGGAAGTCCATCTCCTCGACGCGCAGCGCCGACTCTTCCGGTTTGATCGACGGAAGCTCCGGGCGCTCCGCCCCCGTGGGGGCGAGGCGGCCGATGCGCTGGCTGACCCGCTCTACGAGCTCGTCTCGTTCGATATTGCCCACCACGACCATGAGCATGCGCTCCGGGGCCATCATTTGGCGCTGCCAGTTGATGAGTTGCTGGCGATTGAAGTCGGCCACCGTCTCCTCCGTGCCCAACTCGCGGAATTGATAGGGGTGATCCGCAAAGGTCAGGTCGCGGGTCACCTCGTTGACCAGCCGATCCGGATTATCCACCACGCTCTGGATGCTCGCCAATTGGCGATCTCGACGCCGCTCCAATTCCTCTTCGTCGAAGGCGGGTTCAAAAATCGCCTCTTCGAAGAGCTCAAAGGTCTCGTCGAAGTAGTCGCGGACGCTGCGCATCGTATAGGACGAGAAGTCGCGATTGGCCGACGCGCCCACAGAGGCGCCGATGGCGTCGAGGCGGGCGTTGAACTCGTCGCGAGGCGTCGACTCCGTGCCACCGTTGGTGGCCGTCGAGAGGGCCAGACGCTCGATGCCCTGAAGCTCCTCCGTTAAGTGTCGAGAACCACCGTCGATATAGAGCCGGGCGGCCACGACCTCGTTGGCCGGGGTCGCCATGTGGAGCACATTGACCTCGCCGACGCGAATCATGGTGATATCGCCATCCTCGCCGACGATCTCGACCTCCGGCTCACCATCGATGAACTCCAACGGCGCCGCTTCCTCCTCGACATCGATGTCGCTCTCAATCGGGGCTTCATCGTCCTCCGCTGGAGGCGACGAAGAACATCCCATGAGAGAGGCGCTCACCAGGGCGATCAAAACTATCGTTTTAGTTATTGTCCTATCCATTATTGGCCTCCCGCGGTGGCATCGATGGGCTCGTCGGCGTCCTGCAGCTCCTGGCGAACCTCGTCGATGAGGTCGCGCAATTCCTCTTCCGTCAGATCCAGGGCCTCTCGGTCTTGAGGCGATAAGAGTACGCCGAAAGCAAAGGGCTGGTCCTGGATATAATCCTCGACATAGCGGGCGATATCTTCGCCCGTGACCTGTCGGAGGTCGTCGAGATAATTGAGGTAATAATCCAGTCCCGACACAGCCCACCAAAAGGTCAAGATCCGCGAAAAGGAACTCGTATTCTCGCGGCTATAGATCTCATTGACCTCCAAAATAGTCTTGGCTGACTCCAATTGGTCGTCGCTGAAATAATCGGGGTCGGCCAGGCGCTCCACCTCGATCAGGGCTGCGCGAATGGCGTCTCGGAGCCGATCCGGTCGGGCTTGAATGCCCAGGGTCGTTTGGCCACCGTAGCGCTGGGTGTAATAGCCCTTATTGGCGCTGATCGCGATGCCACTATCGATGAGGTTTTGCTGAAACTCGCTGGTCGGCTGGCTCAGGATATAGGTGAGCACGTCGGCGGCGTGAGTGGCCTCGGGATCATCGTCCACGCTCGGCCCCTGCCATGCGAATTGGAAGGTCGGGACCTGGACGTCCTCCTCCACGATGCGGATCTGCGTCTCCTCCAGGGGCGGATGCTCGGGCACGGGCTCCACCTCTGAGGGGTCCGGACCGCGCTCCCAATTACCGAAGTGCTGGCGGGCCAGCTCCATGCCCTCGTCGATATCGACGTCTCCGGCGATGAGGAGCACCGAATTGTTGGGGATATAGTAGACCTCCTGAATATGCCTCATCTGCTCTACCGTGGCCTCGCCCACGGCATCCATGCTGCCCAGGGGGCTCTTTCGATGGGGATGCTCAAACCACAGCATCTCCCGCACCGCCTTGCGCAACCAGTGGTGGGGGCTCGATTCCGAGCGGTCGGCCTCACCGAAGACCACGGACTTCTCGCGCTCAAACTCATCCTCATCAAAGAGGGGAGAGACCGTGGCGTTGTACATAAACTCCAACCCCTCGCTTAAGTTTTCCGAGGGCAGGGTAAAGAAGTAATTGACCCGCTCCGTGCTCGTCGTGCCGTTGAAGACCATCCCCAACTCGCGGATGCGCGCCATATAGGCCTCCTGGTTGGGGATGACCTCGTTGCCCTTAAAGAACATATGCTCGTAAAGGTGGGCCAGCCCATCGTACTCTGGAGACTCGGCAAACGCGCCGTGCTTCACGGTCAACTCGATGGTCGTGATGGGCACCGAGTGGTCGGGGAGGATCATGACCTCCAGACCATTATCGAGCACCTCGTGGTGGAGATTGTCGCGAAGGTCCTGAGCCAGGACCTGCGGGACGGCAATTAGCATTAGGGCAACAAAGGCCAGCAGGGCTGCCGCCAGCCGTCGATGCCTGGAAATAGGGCGTCTTCGCTTCATCCGTCTATCCTTGATTGTGAGCCTGGTTCCCATCGAATTTCGTTTAGATCGCTGCCGGACCATAACCTGTTCACCGGGCGACCGACCAGCGTCCCCGTGCAATAGAGAAGCCCGGAAGAGCGCGATCTCTTCCGGGCAACTTTAAAATTCAGGATGTGATTGGGGTTGTTCAACCGGCGCTACAGAACACCTCATAGTCGATGAACCCCGTAAACTCGGCATCATCGGCGCAGACCTCGCACTCCGGGTCGCGCTGCAGCTTGAGCTCCCGGAAAGTGCTCTCCAGGCCGTCGAAGGTCAGGAGACGCCCGTTGAGGGGCTTGCCGATATCGGCGACGAGCTTGATGACCTCGATGGCCTGCAACAAGCCAATGATGCCCGGGAGCACGCCGAGTACGCCCGCTTCCTGGCAACTGGGTGCAAGCTCCGGGGGCGGCGGCTCCGGATAGAGGCATCGATAGCAGGGGCCATCGCCGGCGATAAACGTGGTCACTTGCCCCTCAAAGCGAAAGACCGAACCGTGCACGTTGGGGATGCCCAGGTGCACGCAGGCGTCGTTGATCAGGTAGCGCGTCGCGAAATTATCGCCGCCATCGACGACAACATCCCAGCCCTCGAAGATGTCCAGGACGTTGTCGCTGGTCAGCCACTCCTGATATTTGACCACCTCCACGTCGGGGTTGATGCCCTTGAGCGTCTTTTCGGCGCTATCGACCTTCGCCTCGCCGACGCGGTCATCGCGGTGGAGGATCTGGCGCTGCAGGTTGGAGCGATCGACGACATCGCTATCGATGATGCCGATTTTGCCCACTCCGGCCGCCGCCAGATACATCGCCGCCGGGCTCCCCAGGCCACCGGCGCCGAGCATCAAGACCTTGGCGTCCAAGAGCTTGCCCTGACCCTTCTCGCCGATCTCCGGGATCAAAAGGTGGCGGCTATAGCGATTGAGCTGCTCCTGAGACAGGCTCTTGGGGATATGAACGGGGAAACCCGATCGCTTCCAGGCCGTAAACCCTCCGGCCATGGAGCGCACGTCGCTATAGCCCAGTTCTTCCAGCGTATGAGCCGCCAGAGCAGACCGGGTTCCGGCCGCGCAATAGAGCACCACCGGCTGGTCTTTATTGGGAACCTCATTTTCGATCTTGAGGTCCAGGAGCCCGCGGGGGATGAACTCCGCCCCCTCGATATATCCCTCCACGAACTCGTCGCGCTCGCGGACGTCGATGATCTGGACGTCTTCATTGAATTGGATGTCGCGCACGCTCTCGGTATCGGTCTCTTTGATCTTCGATTTGATGCGCTCGATATGCTCGTCAAAGCTGGCCACGGTAGTACTCCTGCAGAAAATGTCGGGATTCGCCAAATAGAACCGGGCGAAGGCCGAGGAATTTGGGCTCACCTCTAGGGTCTCAATTCGGGCAACGGATGACCCGCAGGATTTATTCATACAAAGTTGGTAGGGATTGTTCAACTAACCCAGACGTCTACTGCGACGACGTCTCCGCGGAGACGTGTCGCGGCGATGTGCGATGACTGACGTGTATTTTCTGGCTATTGGCGACGGGTTTCCTCGAGTTCGTCGATTCGCTCCATGATCTCCTGGATCTCCATCTCTGCTTCATCGATGGAGAGGCGGCCCTGAATCATCGTGAGGGCGTCGCGATAGGACTCGCGGAGCTCCGGATCGATGGCCGGGGCCAGGTCCTCCAGCTCTTCGAGAATCGCGGGATCATGGAAAAAGCCCAGGGCTCTCATGGCCCGCCGCCTCGCGCGGATGGGCCGCTCCTCGTCCACAATGGCCTCCAATAAATAGTCGGCGGCACGGTCACTGCGGGATACGCCCAGGGCGAGGAGGGCGCGCCGCTCAAAGCGGTCCCGTATCATGCTCTCCATGTCTCGATGGGCCTCGAGGTCCCGGTTGGCGATGTCGATCAAGAGCTGGTCACTCCAATCCTCTTGGATCATCCCCAGCATATTGAAGAGCTGCTTGCTGATCCGCGGCGGCGTGACTGGATCGTGGAGCAGGGCCTCCAGGCTCTCGCGTGGAAGTGTACGCTCTCCGCGGCGCAGGGCTCGCAGGGCGGTGGCCGCCGGCGAATCATGCAGATGAGCTTCGATCACATCCTCGATGGCCGCCATGGAGGCGTCACTATCGTCGGCGCCGAGCAGGTAGAGCCCCTGGTGCAGACCCTTGGGCCAGGTCTCGGTGCGCACGTAGTCGATGACGGCGTCTACCGATTGCAGGCGATCGCCTCGGCTATTGAGCGTTCGTATCGCCGCGATGCGGACATCGGGAGAGCGGTCCTGGAGCGCCCCTTCGAGCATTTGCCGAGCCTGATCGGAGTCGTATCGCCTCAAGGAGCGGGCCGCCTGAGCGCGGATCACGGCATCCCGATTTTCTTCTAACTCATCGCCGAGCAATGCCTCACTGCCCGATGCCGGGAAATAGCCCATCGCCTCCAACAGGCGCATCCGAAAGCCTCTGTCTGAGCTCTGCCCGTATATCTCGAGGAGAGCCGGCGCCGCATCGGTTTCCGCCTGATCGCTTCCCAGGTGGCGCCGTCCGATGAAGATCAGCGTTGTCAGCGCGTCTTTGCCCCGGTCATCGTCGATGTTGGACTGAGCAATCCCGATGAGTGCGTCCACCGTCTGCGTTCCCCCCTGCGAAATGGCCCGTACCCGCTCGCGCCGCGCCTTTTCGCTCCCCTCGCCGAGGTCGCCGACGAGCAATCCCAACTCCTCGGGGCCGCCGATCCGCCCGATCAGGCGAATAGCATCGATATATTTTCGCTCATCTTCTTCGGCGTCTCGCCATTGTTCGTGCCGCTCCGATAGCGCTCTGGCTGCCGCTTGTCCGTGATTCGCCATCGCCCGACGAGTGCGGCGATAATCGGCGTCTGCCGTGTCCACCCGTTCAAGATTGGCAATCAGCACGGGCAGGGCGAGGTCCGTGGAGTAGCGATCCAGGAGCGCCACCGCCCTCGAGCGCCTCCGATCATCCTCCTCCTCGGCGAGGAGTTCATCGATATGCTCCACGAGATAGCTCGTGACGTTGCCCCCGAGGTCGGCCAGACGCTCCCGCTCGCGCCGCGACTCACTTTCCGCGATGGCCTCAAGGAGCCGCCGGGCGGTCTCGTCTGCCGTGTCGGCATCGAAATCCGTATAGGGCGTCAATCCCGAAATGGCGACCACGTCATCGGCGTCGTCCACCGAGCCATCTCCCGGCTCGGCGTCCAAAATGGCCACGGTCAAACAGCGGGTTTCCACTGACTCCTCCAGCTCAATCCACAGGCCCCGGCTCTCGATGAGGGACTCGTAGTCCACCTCCGGCAATCGAACCTCCAGGGCCTCCCCATCACTGAAGCTCAGAAGCAGGCGCGTCGGACGGGCAAATCCCGCGAAGCTCTCCGGAGACATTCCATGACCCGGAAATACCCGCACGCCCCTCAGCGGGGCCGTGGGCTCGATGGCTGCCGTGACGTACTCGCCTTCGCCGAGTCCCTCCGCTCCCTCCAGCCAGGCGTGGTCAACCTCAAAACTCTGGAGCTGGCGGGGCCGCGGTGTCGATCGACCCCGTTGAGTGGCCTCCCACTCGCTGCTCGCCGACATCCAGGAAAAACTATTGCGCGTCCACGGGGCGTTCATCGGCTCTTCCGGTAGCCGGGCCTCCAGGTATGGGGTGTCCTCGCCACGTCGATCTTCGAGGGCCAGGCTTTGGAACTGAGCGCTGTCGAGATCATAGTATTCGCGATCGAAATAGCCCCCATCCCCACAAAACCCACGGCGCTCCTCATCGCCGCTGCGCGATAGCCTCGCCTCGCCATCGACATCCACCAATTGAAGGCGGTCACCACCGTCGAGTTCGCTGAACCGTCCCTCTGCGACCACGTCGCATTCCGCTGAGCCCGCCGAGAAGTCAGCTACGATGGCGCGCTGGAAGACCGGGGCGTCCAACATCCGAGCTTGCTCTGCGGGCTCCCGCGTCAGCAGGATCAGCAGTTGCTCCCCCCCCACGGCGCGGGCCTCCAGGCTGGAGCGGTAGTGGCGCTGACCGGCCTCCGCGCCAAACTCTCCGGAGCACAACGCCTCGCCGTCGCTGCCATAAATGAGCTGAAAGGGCATGGGTGAACGGCGAGGATCAGCGGGTTCGTCGAGCCTCAGGTACAGCCCCCTGTCCTCACCTCGAACCTTGAAGTTCCACTTTGATAAAACTGTTTCATTTATTTCATCGTCTGCAATGGTGGTGATCACCACATCTTCGTCCTCCACCTCCTCTGAGGGCTCGGATGCCAAGGCGGGATCTATCGTTGCGACGCTCAGGCATAGTATCGCCAGAGCACCGACCCCTAAAGTGATACTTCGATAGTTGTTGAGGTGGCTATTCATGTCTCTCCAGGTACTCCGAGGGGGTAGGGCGGCACCCACTCTGGCGATAGCGAAGGTAATCGTCGAGAATTTCGCGGTGGTCGAAGGCCAGCTCGTCCGGCAGGCTCGCCCAGGGAAAACGCCTGGCATCTCTGGCATCGTCTCCGGGGTGCAAGTCGGCCTCCGAGCGAGCGATAAAAACCACCGACAGATTGTGCTGGCGCCGATCGCGAGAGGGATGCGAATAGACGTAGAATAACTCCTGAAGCTCGACGTCCAGGCCCGTCTCCTCTCTCAACTCTCGGCGTGCGGCCTCCTCGACGGATTCTCCCTCATCGACGAAGCCACCGGGCAGGGCCCAACCCCGCGGCGGATTGGCGCGCTCGATGAGCACCACCGCCTCGCCACTGTCGACGATGATATCCACGGTGGGCGTCGGGTTCTTATAATCGCTCATAAGGGCGTCCGTTCAGTCCGGGTGAGAGCCAAATTTTTGACAGTCCCAGATCCACAGCTATGCTCGTGTTAGGAACTCTCAGCAATACGCGTCACCAGGTCAATGAAGTAAGTCACCGAGGTAGTGGATGCAGATGATCACAGCAGCACAGCGCTCCATAGTGCTCGCCAGCGGTTCTCCGCGGCGGCTCGAGCTGTGCCAACGTATAGGTCTCGAGCCCCTGGTTCGAGTCAGCGATATCCCCGAGCAGCAAGCCACGGGCGAGAGCCCCGGCGAATATGCGTGCCGTTTGGCCCGCGACAAGGCCAGCGCCGTGGCCCAAACCATCGAGGAGGATCGCGATCTTCCCGGTTGGATCTTATCGGCGGATACCATTGTCGTCCACGACGACGAAGTTCTCGAGAAACCGGTCGACAAAGCGGATGCCAGACAGATGCTTCGACGGCTGTCCGGTGAGCGCCACGAGGTGATCACCGCCTTTTGCTGGATCTGGCGCGCTCCCGGTGTCGGCAAAGCGGAGCACAAGGTGGCGGTGCGAGATATTCGCTCCGCCGTGTGGCTCCGCGAACTCAGCGACCAGACGATCGCCAATTACGTCGATACCGGCGAGCCCATGGACAAGGCCGGCAGTTACGGCATTCAGGATGTAGGCGGGGTCCTGGTCCGCAAAAACGAGGGCTCCTACTTCACCATCGTCGGCCTCCCCGTCTGCGAGGTCATGGAGACCCTCGACGAACTCGGCGGGCTCGGCGCTTATCCCTTTGTCGATGAGGAGGGGCGATGAGCAACTCCTACGATGAGGCCACCCTGGTGCAACGCCTGGAGGATATTCAGGAGCGCATCGACGAGGCCCTCTCCAGATCCGATGTTGACCAGGACGTGACCCTTGTGGCGGTCAGCAAGACCCACCCCACAGAGGCTATGGAAGTGCTCTACGCCCATGGACTTCGCGACTTTGGAGAGTCCTACGTTCAGGAGTGGCAGGACAAATACGACGCGCTGCCCGCGGATATACGCTGGCACTTTGTGGGAAGGCTGCAGTCCAACAAGGCCAAATACCTGGCCGACAAGGTCCACCGCGTCCACTCCATCGATCGAAAGAGCGTCACCAAGAAGTTGGCCCGCCGAAGCAGTGGGATGGAGTCCGTTTTTCTTCAGGTCAACCTCGCCGACCAGGACAGCAAGGGCGGGGTGGCTCCGGAGAAACTCCATGACCTCTACGATCTGGTAACCCACTACGACAACCTCGAGGTCGTGGGCCTCATGGGCATGCCTCCCTACGCCGACGATCCAGAGGATAATCGCCCTCATTTTCGCCACCTCCGTGAGTTGATGATATCCCTTCAGGACTACGTGGCCGATGCCTATCCCGACAGGCGCCAGGTCCTCCGGGAGTTGTCGATGGGAATGAGCAATGATTTTGAGGTGGCCATCGAGGAGGGCGCGACAGTGATCCGCGTTGGCACCGCCTTATTTGGAGAGAGAAATTATGATGGATGAGAATGTGGATATGAGCCCCGAAAGTGAGCCGATTTTCGATGAGCGCCTCGACGACTATCTCGTGATCCTCATGGGATGCGGAAAGATGGGAACAGCCCTCGCCCGGCGGTGGGTCAATTCCCAGCGCCTCAACCCCCGTCACCTGGTCTGCCTCGATGCCGTCGAGGAGAAGGCCCAGGGACTGGCCGACGAGTTGAATGCCCGCGAGGCGATCCCCGACATCGAGCTCGACGACGACGGCCAGCCGATCCGCCGGATGCGCCTCTACGTCGTGGCCGTCAAACCAGACGACGTTCACGCCGTTTTGGAACCGCGCCGCGAAGACGAATTCACCGACGAAGACACCGTGGTGTCCATCGCCGCCGGCGTCGACGTCGAGACCCTCCGCCGATTCGCCGGTCCCTTTCCGGGCATTGCCCGGGCGATGCCCAACACGCCCGCCCTCGTGGGCGCCGGGGTCACGGGGATCATGGGCGATGGTACCGTTGACCTGGCGGCGATCAGCGCGCTCTTCGAGTCCGTCGGAAAGGTCGTCCGACTCAAAGACGAGGCCCATTTTCACGGATTGACGGCGATCAGCGGCAGCGGGCCGGCTTACTTCTTTACGGCCATCGAGGCCCTGGCCGACGGAGGCGTCCTCATGGGCCTCGACCGCCAGACGGCCGTCGATCTGGCCACCGGCGTCGTCGAGGGATCGGCAAAGCTCGTCGCCGAGCGACGCTACGAGCATACGGCGGACCTCAAGGACGCCGTCGCCAGCCCGGGAGGCACCACCATCGCCGGATTGGTGGCCCTCGAGGAGCACGGCTTTCGCCACGCCCTCATCCGGGCCGTCGAGGCCGCCGCCAACCGAAGCAAGACCCTCAGCGAGGAGATCTCGTCGAGGCGACCGGCCGAGGAAAGCCCGCTGGGCTAATCCGCACATGAGTACAGCACCATTTATTGATTCATCACGCCCAGGGATGGGCATTCTTGACCAGGGAAGAGGTCTTCGATGTTTAAATTCAGTGCCGAAGATATTGCCAACCAGAGCTTCCAGGCCCGCTTTCGGGGCTACGACCAGGAGCAGGTCCACGAATTCCTCGAGGTCCTCGCCCGCCAGTGGCGAGAGCTCCAGAAGGCGATTCGAGAAATGAAGAGCGATCTGGAGGAGCAAAAACGAGAGCTTCGCGACTACCGCCGCCGCGAAAAGAGCCTCGTCCAGGCCCTGGAGACGGCTCGCCAGGTCGCCGAGGAGATCCGCCATCAGGCCGACCGCGACGCGGAATTGGTCCTCGCCGACACGGAACTCAAGGCGGAGCGTATGCTCGTGAAGGCCGAAAAGAAGGTCGCCGAACTTCGCGGCGAATACTTCGAGATCAAGCAACAGAAGGTGCGCTTCCACACCGAGATGCGCCAGATGCTCAAGAGCTACAACTCCATGCTCGATCAATACGAATCCCAGGCAGAGCTCGATCACCCCTTGCCCCCACGGCCAGCTCCCGAAGGTGAGCGCGAGGAACGCCAGGAGGTGGAAAGCTCGGACTATGAAGTGGTCAGCGACGATTCAGGCGATGAGCATCGCACATCGCAAACGCTTCAATAGGGACGGAAGAGGTCACATGTC
>CAYQBU010000016.1:0-38676 GCA_964415785.1 uncultured Bradymonadales bacterium | reverse complement strand
AAGAAACGTCGAGGCGCCGATGGGGACAAGAAGTACGAGATGTACACCGAGTTTTCGAGCCCCCTCAAGCGGCTAAAGCCCCATCAAGTGCTGGCCATCCGGCGCGGCGAAAAGGACAAGGAGTTGTCGGCGGGTATCACTGTGGATTCGGAGCGAATGGTCGATTGGATCGTTGGGCAAAAAGTCGATTCTCACGGCTCGCCGCGACGTCACCATCAGATGGCGATTGAGGATGGGTTTAAGCGCCTGCTTCACCCGTCGCTGGAGCGCGATCTGCGCCGGGAGTTGGAAGACGAGGCCGACGAGCATGCCATTGGGGTATTCTCATTGAACCTGGAGGCATTGTTGTTGCAACCGCCGATGCCCAACAAGGTGGTCGTGGGCGTCGATCCCGGAATGCGAACGGGGTGTAAGATCACCGTGGTCGATGAGACAGGCGAGTTACTGGAGACGGACCAGATATGGGTCCATGACCGGCGTAAAGAGGAAGCTTTCGACAAAATTGAACAGGTCGTGGAGCGCCACGATGCGGACCTGGTGGCCATTGGCAACGGGACGGGTAGCCGGGAGACCGAAGAGGTGGTGGCGAAGGCGTTGAAGGGACGCGAGGGCGTCCAATACGCGATCATCGATGAAGCGGGAGCCAGCGTCTATAGCGCCTCGGAGATCGCCAGGGAGGAGTTCCCGGATCTGGACGTCAGTTTTCGAGGGGCTGTCTCCATCGCCCGTCGTCTTCAGGACCCGCTGGCGGAGTTGGTCAAGATCGACCCCAAGAGTATCGGCGTGGGGATGTACCAACACGACGTCAATCAGGTCGAGCTTCGGCGCGCCCTGGAGGCCGTTATCGAGGATGTGGTCAATGCCGTTGGGGTAGACCTCAACTCGGCGTCCAAGCCGCTGCTCTCGGAGGTGGCGGGAGTGGGGCCGGCACTGGCGCGGCGGATCGTAGCTCACCGAAGCGAGGAAGGGCCTTTTGAGACCCGTCAGCAATTAAAAGAGGTGCGCGGCGTGGGCTCAAAGACCTTTGAGCAATGCGCGGGGTTTCTCCGAATACGAGAGGGCGGCGAGCCCCTGGATGATACGGGGATCCACCCGGAAAACTACGATGTAGCGAGGGCGATACTGGAGGATCTTTCGGCGAATTTCGGTGAATCGGGCCTGGAAGAAAAACTAAAGCAGTGGGCCAAGAGCACCGCGAAGCGCGAGCTGATGGAGCGCTACGATGTAGGGGGGCCGACGATGGCCGATATTGTGGAAGCTCTGGCCGCGCCGGGACGAGATCCCCGCGATGAGCTCGATCCGCCGGAGTTGCGGAACGACGTGTTGACGATGAAGGATCTCAATGAGGGCATGGTTCTGGAGGGGACAGTGCGCAATGTGGTCGACTTTGGGGCCTTCGTCGATATCGGGGTGAAGCAAGACGGGTTGGTTCATATCAGTGAAATGGCCAATCGATACGTCAAGAACCCCCATGATGTGGTGAGCGTTGGCGATCGGGTCCAGGTGGCGATCATGTCGGTGGACGCCGACCGCGGCCGAATTGGCCTGTCGATCAAGGCAGCGGCGAAATAGGAAACAGCCTAACCCGGAGGGAAACCAAAAAGGCCGGCACCCGTGGAGGCGCCGGCCTTTTTGGTGGGAGAGATGCTCTCAGTCCTCGACGCCCAGGGCCTCGAGATAGCGCTCGGCGTCCAGGGCGCCTTTGCACCCGGAGCCAGCGGCGGTGATCGCCTGGCGGTAGGTATAGTCCTGAACGTCGCCGACGGCGAAGATGCCCTCGACGCTGGTATGACTGGAGTCGGCCCCGGTGATCAGGTAGCCGTCGTCTTCCATATCCAGTTTCCCTTTAAAAATAGAGGTGTTGGGGATATGCCCAATGGCCACAAAGACACCCTGGCAGCTCTTTTCATGGATCTCATCGGTCTTGTTATTGCGGATCTTGACGCCCGTGACCCCACCTTCTTTGGTGCCCAGGATCTCCTCGACCTCGGAGTTCCAGAGAAAGTCGACCTTGGGGTTGTCGAAGGCGCGCTGAGCCATGATCGCCGATGCGCGAAGTTCTTCGCGACGGTGGACGACGGTGACCTTGGAGGCGAATTTGGTCAAAAAGGTGGCCTCTTCCATCGCCGAGTCACCACCGCCGACAAGGATCAATTCATCGTCGCGAAAGAAGTAGCCGTCGCAGGTGGCGCAGGTGGAGACACCGTGACCCATGAGGCGTTCTTCGCTCTCCAGACCGAGGAGGCGCGCCGAAGCTCCGGAGGCGACGATAAGGGTATGGGTGTCAAATTGGGTGCCGTCATCGAGGGTGACCGTAAAGGGTCGACTACTGGTGTCCACATCCTCGATAAGGGAAATGTGGTTCTCCATCCCAAATCGGGAGGACTGAGTGCGCATGCGGTCCATGAGCTCTGGGCCCATGACCCCTTCGGGAAAGCCGGGAAAATTCTCGACGTCGGTGGTGATCGTCAGTTGGCCACCGGGCTGAGGCCCCTCGAAGAGCACGGGCTCCAGATCGGCGCGGGCGGTGTAAAGGGCAGCGGTGAGTCCAGCGGGGCCGGAGCCCATGATGGTGACGTTGTACAGATCTTTCTCGAGTTCGGGCATAAAACGTACTCCTTTGGAAAAATGGGTCGCCGTCGATCAGCGACACCGACACTTCGTACATGGGATAGATCTTGGGGGCCAGGGTTTCAAACGAAGGGTTTCAAACGGTGTAGATGCTCATTCGTCGGCCTCAACGGGTAAGAACTGCCAGTCCGAAAGCAAGATATCGACTTCGTCGAAAAGGGCTTGCTGGTGTTCGGGTTCGCTAAAGGCGATCAGTTGGTATCCCATACCTTCGTAGATGGCATATGAGGTAATATAGCTGATCTCATCGTCGTCAAGCTCACCGGTGGCAAAAATAGTGGAGCCGGAGACGCCGTCGAGCGATAGGGGCCCGCGGCGTTGTATATCGAGGGTATCGACGGATTCACGAAGGTTGCCGAGGGCGAGATCTTCGAGATCGCGAAGGGTGGGGGAGGGGTAGTCGGGCAACTCCTGGGTGATGACCAAAAAGAATTTGCGGTCTTCCTGGCTGGCAGCGAGGTCGGCGAAAGGGTTGATCTCGTCGGGGGACTCGGCGACCCAGTCTGAGGAAAAGAGAACCTCGTAATGGGCCTGTTCGTGACTAAAGAGCCAGGGCTCGCTGGAGACGCCGGGGTGATCGCAGGCGACGAGAGGCGCCAGCAATAGGGCGATCAAGAGAGCGACGGCGATATGTGGTGGGTTAAAGTGAGGCATCGACGGCCGGGGCCAATTGGAAAAAGGGTTCAAGCCCTCTAACTATTCCATTGGTGTGAGGTGGTGTAAACCGCCGGATGGTCTGAGGGACCGGAAGAGGGTGCTCAATGGATCCAAGAGACGCGCCGGGGGCATCAATGCGGAGGACGAGATGCGGCGTTTGAGAGGCACTGTTGAACCTGTTTGGAATATTAAGTTTGAACTTAACGATGTATATGGTAACCCATCTGGCGATGGTGACGTGGACCCCCATTGAGGAAGACGAGATGACGCTGAGCAAAGAGGAAGTCGAATTTATCGAGCGCTTCGGCAGAATGAGCGAGAGCGATGGGATGCCCCGGACGGGAGGCCGAATGTACGGGTTGCTCTTGTTGCAGGAAGAGGCGCTCTCGCTGGGGGAGATGGCGGAGATGCTCCAGGTGAGCAAGGCCAGTGTGAGCACGAATGCACGCCGGTTGGAGCAAATGGATGTGGTGGAGAAGACCACCAAGCCCGGCGATAGAAGAGACTATTATCGCATCGGGCCTCAGGCCTTTGAGGAGCGGATGCGACGAATACGGGGCCGTCTCGAGGAGATGGTGGAAAGTGTGGAGGTGATCTTACCGGCGGTCGACGGGGAAAAACGCCCAAAATCCAGGCAGCGCCTACGCCTGCAGTTGGAGTGGCACCGCTTTTTGCTCCGCGAGATGGACGATCTGGAGGAGCGATGGAGTCGATCGCAAGTGGACGATGAGGATGAGGAGAGAGGGTAAGCGATGAGTCGTGCAGCGTGGATGATAGCAGTGGTGGCGATGGCCCTGGGCAGTCTGGCCAGCGGGAGTACGGCGGTCGCTGATGAGGGCCCAGAGGAGGTGAGTGCTCCGGGGCTTAGTCTCGGCGATGCCCTGGAGTTGGCTCGAGATCGAGCACAGGAGATTCAGCAGGGGCGATTGAGTCTGAAAGCGTCGGAGTTGGCGCTCGAGGAGGCCCGTCGAGGGCGGCTACCCGAGGTGAGTATCCAAGGGCAATATATCAATAACGTCTCACTGCCGGTGCTCGTGCTTCCCGACGATAGTCCCTTTGGAGGAGGGGTTCTGGAAACGGGGGTCACCCACAATATGGATGTCTCCGCCCAGGCCTCGGTGCCGGTCTATAGCCCCCAACTCAATCGGAGCATCGAGCTCAGCCGCATTGCTCAATCGCTGGAAGAAACGCTTCTCGAAAAGACCGAGGAGCAGGTGGAGTTGGAAGTGTTGCGGGCTTATCTGGGAGCCCTGATGGCCGCCGAGGGCAGAGAGGTGCTCCAGGAGAGTAGAGCCCTATTGCAGGAAAACCTGAGGCTCGTGGAGTCGCTCTTTGAGCAGGAGGCGGCACCGGAATTCGATTTGCTTCGAATGGAAGTGGAGGTCGCAAATCTGGAACCGGAGCTATTGCGAGCGGATAATGAGGTTCGGGGAGCGCACAATTACCTGAAATTGCTGGTGGGAATTCCGATCGGGCAGACCATCGAGTTGGAGGGCGATCTGGAGAGCTTCTACGAGGACGTACCCCAGCTAGAGGTTCAGAGAGATTTTGAGGACAATGCCCAGTTGATGGAATTGGAGGGGCAATCGGCTCTGGTTCAGCAGCAGATCCAGGTGCAGCGAGCTGAGGCTTGGCCAACAGTGGGGGCCTTTGGAAATTTCAGCTACCAGGGACAGGCCAATGACCTGAAGGTCTGGGATTATGAGTGGATCGATACCCTCTCGGTGGGGGTGAGCGTCTCCATTCCACTTTATTCGCCGGGGCGGAGCCAGCGGGTGGAGCAGGCGCGCGTGGAGGCGATGCAGGTGGAGAGCCAGCGCGACTTTGTAGAGGAATCACTGCACTCGGAGTGGGATACACTGGAGGGGCAATTGACCCAGTTGGAGGAAGCGCTGGAGGCGCAGCAACGAACGATTGCACAGGCGGAGCGGGGGCATCAGATCGCAGAGATAAGCTACGAAGAGGGGGCGGCATCATTGATGGAGGTCAATGATACGGAGCAGGCGCTTCGAGATGCCCGACTCAACTATCAACAGACGCTGAGTGACTACTTGAGAGCCCTCATCGAGAGGGAAGAACTCCTGGGCAGTCGAGAGCTAATCACATCGTGGGAGCAGGACTGAGGAATGGTTATGAAGAAGTCATTTTGGATCATCATTATTCTGGTGGTGGTTGCCTCGGGGGCGATGATCGCCCTGGGGGTGATGAGCGACGACGATGAGGTAGAGGAAGACGGCGAGACGGCGGACGTCCCGGTGCGGGTGGTGGAGGCCGAGGAGCGGAGCCAGGGCCAGAGGCGATCCTACGCCGCCAATATTGAGCCCTGGGAGACAGCGCATATCGCCGGTCGGACGGGGGCGCTTATCGAGGCGATCCACGTGCGCGAGGGCGACTCCGTGCGTCGAGGCCAACTGGTGGCGGAGATGGATGACTCGGAGTTGAGGCAAGCGCGAATCGATCTGTCCACGGCCCAGCGGGAGCTGGCGAGGACGGAGCGGTTAGTGGAAGCCGGTTCCGTGGCTGGCCAGCAGTTGGAGCAAGCCGAAGATCACGTTGAAATGGCGGAGAGTACGGTGGAGATGCTGGGCAAGAATACACGGCTGGTCTCTCCCATCGATGGGGTGGTCACGCAGCGCTACTTCGTGGCCGGAGAGCAGTTTGCGGCCAGCGCCGAAACGCCGGCGATCGCGACGGTCATGGAGCTCGATCCCATGTTGGCGACCATCGATGTGTCGGAGCGCTTTATCGGTCAGCTGGAGATGGGAATGGAGGCCGAGATCTACCTCGATGCCTACGGCGACGAGCTCTTCGAGGGAGAGGTGGTGGAGATCATGCCCACCGTCGATCCCCAGAGTCGAACCGTGCGCGTGGAAGTTCGCCTCGAAGATGAACAGGGGCGAATTCGTCCCGGGATGTCGGGACGGGTGATCTTGGATCTGGGGGCGATGGAAGGCGTCTTCGCTCCGCGGCGGGCCCTGGATCGACAGCCCGGCGATGACCAGTGGTTTACCTACGTGGTGGATGAAGACGACCGCGTTGAGCGGCGCTACATCACCGTGGGGCCGCGCTCCGGGCAGGACCAATTGGTGGTGGACGGTCTGGAGGCCGGGGACCGACTGGTCGTCGAGGGACAGCGAAATATCAGCGATGGAAGCCGGGTCCAGATCGTCGAGTGATCGACTGGTGAATCACGAAGGTTAGACAGTTATGCGACTTTTTCGACTTGCAGTGCAGCGGCCGATTGCGACGGCGATGGCGTTTATCGCGATCATCGTCTTCGGCGTCTATTCCTACCTCCAATTGCCCGTGGACTTGTTTCCAGACATCGAGGCGCCGGTGGTGTCGGTGTTCACCGTCTACTCTGGAGCAGGGGCGATGGAAGTGGAGCAAAACGTGACCGATCCGCTGGAGAGTGCGTTGAGCACGGTCCCGGACCTGGAAGAGATGAACTCCAACTCGGTGGATAATACGTCGGTGATCACGCTCCAATTTGAGTGGGATACGGATATGACGGAAGCCTCCAACGATGTGCGAGACGCCCTCGATAGGGCGCGGCCATTGATGCCGGAGGATGCCGATGACCCACTGATCCAGAAATTCGACGCCGGAGCGATTCCAGTGGTGGTGTACGCGGCCACGGCGACGGAGAGCTTCTACGACCTGGAAAACCTGGTCGATGATTATATCGCCGGGCCCATCAACCGCACCTCGGGGGTGGGCGATGTCTCGATTACAGGAGCGCCCCAATTGGAGGTGGCGGTGACGGTCGATCCTCGACGCCTCGACAATTATCTCCTGGATGTGGAGCAACTGGTTCAGGCCCTGCAACAGGAAAATATTACCGTTCCCACCGGTGATCTGAGGCTCGGCGACGAGCGCTTCAATCTGCGGGTCGATGGGGAGTTTCAAGACCTGGAGGAGATGGAGGACGTGATCGTCGATCGACGTGGGGGCGAGCGCATTCGCCTGGGAGATGTAGCGGAACTTCGATTTGGGCCGGAGGATGAAAGGGAGGTCTCGAGGATATTTGGCGAGCCCTCGGTGACCTTTGCAGTTCAGAAGCAGAGCGACGCCAATAGCGTGGAGGTCTCGGATCGCGTGCGAGCGATGATGCCGGATCTGGTCGATGAATTGCCGCCAGATGTGGAGGTGGAGATGATCATCGACACCTCGGAGTTCATCACCAACTCGGTGGACAATCTGAGCTCTGTGCTGTTTTACGCCCTGATCTTTGTCGTGCTCGTGGTGCTGGTCTTTTTGCGCCAGTGGCGAGCGACGGTGATCGTGGCGGCGACGATTCCGGTGTCGCTGATCGTGGCCTTTATCTACCTGTCGGTGACGGGGAGTTCGCTCAATATCATCTCGCTGTCCTCGCTCTCCATCGCGCTGGGGATGGTGGTCGATGATGCGATCGTGGTGCTGGAAAATATCATGACCCATCTGGAGAAGGGGAGTCGTCCGGGAGAGGCGGCGATCTACGGGACCGGAGAGGTGGGGCTGGCGATTTTAGCGACGACGCTGACGGTGGTGGCCGTCTTTTTGCCGTTGACGTTTTTGACGGGGATGACGGGGGAGTGGTTTGGTCAATTGGGGTGGATCGTGGTGGTGACGGTGGTGACCTCCACGTTGGCGGCGTTGACCTTGATTCCCATGATGGCGTCAATACTGCTGAAGGCCCCGAAGAATGCTGGGGAGTCCTTTTCGCTGACGGAGTCGGTCTCCGGCGGGATCGAAAAGGTGCTGAGCTGGACGGAGGCGGTCTACGGTGGATTGCTGCGTCAGGCGCTGAGGTACAAAAAGACGGTGGTCGCCGTGGCGGCGCTCCTCTTCGGCTCCAGTGTCATGATCATACCGGTGGTGGGTACGGAGTTTATGCCGATCAGCGATGATGGTCAGATTCGGGTTTCGGGAGAGGTGGAGACCAGCCGAAGCCTCCAGTTTACCTCCTCGGTGGTCGCCGAGCTGGAAGAGGAGATCATGGAGCAGGTTCCGGAGCTCGAGATGTTGAGCTCCACCAGCGGGACAGGGCGTGTGGGCATGATGGCGGGGGCGGGGATGAGTAATGAATTCGAAATCCGGATGGACGTCGGGGAGGTCGACGAGCGCGATCGCTCGGTCTTTGAGATCGCCGACTGGATCCGAGACCAACTCGATGCCAGGCCAGAGGTGGTCCGCTATTCGGCGGCCGCCGGCAGCGGCGCCAGCGGGGGTGGGGGACAGGATGAACCGATCGCGATCGATATTCTGGGCCATGATCTGGAGGAGACCACGGCCATCGCCGCCGCTCTGATGGAGCATATGGAGGGTGTCGAGGGGTTGAGGGATATCAACTCCAGCCGTGGAGATATTCGGCCGGAGTTCGAATTCGAGTTGGACCGCGAGCAATTGTCGCACTACGAGCTGACCTCGGCGTCGGTGGCCAATCACCTGCGGACCTATATCGACGGTCAGGTGGCGACTCAATATCGGCGCGATGGCGAGGAGTATAACGTGGTGGTGCGCTATCCTCACGAGTTTCGCGACTCTTTTGATCGCCTGGAAGACCTGTCCTTTCTTACATCCGGTGGAAGTCGGGTTCGGCTCAGCGAATTGGGGACGATCCGAGAGTACGAGGCGCCGCCAAATATCGAGCGCCGCGACCGCGATCGGGTGGTGACGGTACGTGCCGACATCATGGACCGCGCCCTCAGCGAGGTGATGGGCGATATCACGGACTGGATCGATGATTACGAATTGGCTCCGCGCATCGACATCGATATCGGCGGCGATTTCGAGGAGCAGCAAGAGGCGTTTCAAGAGATGGGATTGATCCTCTTGTTGATCATCATCCTGGTCTACCTGGTGATGGCGGCCCAATTCGAGTCGCTCAAGATTCCGTTTGTGATCATGTTTTCCATCCCCTTTGCGTTCACCGGGGTCTTTTTGTCGAGCCTATTCACCGGAACCCCCATTGGGGTGATGAGCTTTTTGGGGGGGATTATCCTGGTGGGCATTGTGGTGAAAAACGCCATCGTACTGGTCGATTTTATACGCCTGTTACAAAACCGGGGCCTGGAGACGGTGGAGGCGATCGTAGAGGGCGGTAAGTCGAGGCTTAGACCGGTGCTGATGACGTCGTTGACCACCATATTGGCGATGACACCACTGGCGATGACCCAGAGCGAAGGCGCCGAGATGTGGCAGCCCATGGCGGTGGCCGTCATCGGTGGATTGATCTTTTCGACGGCGGTCACACTCGTATTGGTGCCCGTGATCTACGGGTTCTTCAAAAACTCCCATGGCGGAGAAAAGGAGCTGCGATGAAGATGGTGTGGGTGATCTACAATCAAGTGTTGCAGGCCGAGGTGATGGAGCTGTTGGAGCGCCGTGGTCAGCGCGGCTTTACGCGGTGGCAGGAGGTCCAGGGGCGGGGAGGCGAAACGGGGGAGCCCCATATGGGAAGCTTTACCTGGCCGAGCCTCAATGGGGTATTGATGTGCACCATGGAGGAGGAAGAGGTGGAGGGGTTTTTGGAGTCTCTGCGCAAGCTGGATGCCGATCTGGGTGACCGGGGTATCCAGGCATTTGTCAACGACGTTGAGCAGCGGTTGTAAAAAAAAAGCGCCCCCGCGAAAGAAACGCTTTCGCGGGGGCGGCAACGATCGACTGATCGGTGTCGATCCGATCAGATATCGAAATACATGGAGAACTCGAGAGGGGTTGGACGAAGCTGGCTGGGCTGGACTTCTTTGGTCAATTTGAAGTCGATCCAGGTCTCGATGACGTCTTCGGTGAACACATCACCTCGAAGCAAAAATTCGTGGTCTTCCGTGAGGTGGTGAAGGGCCTCTTCCAGGTTTCGAGGAGCGCTGGGGACTTTGGCCAACTCCTCGGGAGGCAGGTTGTAGATGTCCTTGTCCAGGGGATCGCCGGGATCGAGCTGGCGCTCGATGCCGTCGAGGCCGGCCATCAGGAGGGCAGCAAAGGCCAGGTAGCCGTTGCAAGAGGGGTCAGGGGTGCGAAATTCCATGCGCTTGGTGGCCGGCCCCGAGGCGTAGGTGGGGATACGGACGGCGGCCGAGCGGTTGCGGCTGGAATAGGCCAATTTGACGGGTGCTTCGTATCCGGGCACGAGGCGTTTAAAGGAGTTGGTGGTGGGGTTGGTAAAGGCGATCAGCGCCGGGGCGTGGTGAAGAATGCCAGCCGTAAATTGTAGGGCCTGATCGCTGAGTCCGGCATATTGCTCCCCGGCAAAGAGGGGTTTGTCATTTTTCCACAGACTCATGTGGCAGTGCATCCCGGAGCCATTGTCGCCGTGAAGGGGCTTGGGCATGAAAGTCACGGTCTTGCCATGATTTCGGGCGACGTTTTTGATGATATATTTAAACCACTGAAGCTTGTCGGCCATGGTGACCATGGTGTCAAAGCGCATCCCGATCTCGCTCTGGCCCCCGGTGGCCACTTCGTGGTGGTGGGCGTCGACGGTGATGCCCGCTTCCTCAAGGGTCAGGGCCATCTCGGTTCGCAGGTCGGCGTGGCTATCGTGCGGGGGGACCGGGAAGTAGCCGCCCTTATGACCGGGCTTGTAGCCCAGGTTGGGGCCTTCATCACGGCCCGTATTCCACTGGCCCTCCATGGAGTCAACGCTGTGAAAGGAGGCATTGGAGTCGAGCTGATAGCGCACATCGTCGAAGATGAAGAATTCGGCCTCGGGCCCAAAATAGGCGGTGTCGGCGATGCCCGTCTGCTCCAGGTAGCGCTCTGCTTTTTGAGCGATAAAGCGCGGGTCACGGGTATAGGGCTGGCCGGTGATGGGGTCGTAGATATTGCAGACGAAGCTGACCGTCTTGTGGCGCGGGAAGGGATCGATTCGGGCGGTCGCCGGGTCAGGGCGAAGTTGCATATCCGAGGCCTGAATGGGCTGCCAGCCGCGAAGCGAGCTGCCATCAAAGCCCAACCCCTCTTCAAAGGTGCCTTCGTCGAGGCGCTCCAGAGGGATGGTCAGATGCTGCCAGGTTCCGATGAAGTCCAGAAATTTGAGGTCGACCATCTTCGCATTTTGCGATTTGGCAAATTCGATGGCGTCATGGGCGTTATTGATCGTGGCGTCGGTCATGCTGATTCTCCATCAAGTTAAGAAAGTGCATTGGGTCCGGACTCTCCGGTGCGGATGCGAAACGCTTCATCAATGGGTGAGACAAAGATCTTTCCATCGCCCACATGGCCCGTGCGAGCCGCTTCAGTAATGGTCTCCACGATAGGATGTACGCGATCGTCGTCCACCACAATTTCCAGTTTGACCCGGGGGACAAAGTCCACAATATACTCCGCTCCCGGATAAATGGGGGCTTTCCCACCGCCACGTCCAAAGCCCTTGACGTCGGAGACCGTCATCCCCTCAATGCCGATCTCCATAAGGGCTTCTTTGACATCATCGAGTTTAAACGGCTTGATGATGGCTTCCACTTTTTTCATGCGCAGTCTCCCTTCGGAGGCAGGGGGCAGAACGGGGAGATGGTCTGTGTTGAGGCATGTGAGCATAATCAACGCCGATTGAAAATCCAGCAGAAAATGTCTGGTGGCGCCCTGTGTGGTTGTCTTTAGGGCATTGGGTCGTTATCTTTTGCAGAGGTAGAGCTCGGATTATTCACGACACGCCGACTGTGGCTCATCAGAACGACGTCGCATGAATAATGCGGGATTGACGGGCACGTAGATCAGGTAAGATGCCCAATTTTTCAACCCCATCGGGTAGAGCGATATGGCGCCAGGCAAAGCGGTAGCAGAACAGACCTCGGAATTGATCGACAAGGTGCACCACGAGCATGCCCATATGCGTCGACTTTTCGACGATCTGGCATCGAGTTTCGAGGCCATCGCCGCCGGAGAATACGGTGAATCGGAGCAAAAGCGAGTGGTGGAGGCAGCGGCCGAAGATCTGGAGGTGGCCCTGGAGGAGATGCTGCACCACTTTGACCAGGAAGAAGAGATCTTTTTCGTCGATATCGAAGAGCGATTTCCCCATCTGAAGTCAAAGGTCAACGGCCTGGTGGAGGCCCATGAGGAGATGAGCCAACGCACGCGATGGCTCCAGGAGCAATTGTCGCAGGAGTCGGTCAAGATGGTGCGCAACCTGGAGGTGATCGTCGATGTATTGGGCTCCATGGCCCAGTTGGTCGATCGGCACACCCAGGAGGAGACGCAGTTATTTCAAGAGGTTCTCGACGAGATGCCTCAAGACGAGCAGCAGGCGCTCTTAAATCGGATGCAACAGATTTAGGGCGAGTTCTGGAACTCGGATTGGGAGCGGGGAGAACCGAAATATGAGGAGGAGTACATGACGGCGGTAATTGATACACCGACCACGGATGATATCGAGCGACTGGCGTCTTTTTTTTATGCGGATATGCAAAATTTGGGGGTTGAGACGACCATGGAGCGCCAGCGCAAGGTTGCTGGTGGGGTCGTGGACGCTGAACCCCACGAATGCCTCTGCTGGGTGGTGAGGCGAGCCCAGGGCCAAAAAGCACAAGGGGTGTTGTTGGCCAACCGGAATTGGTCGGTGAAATTCGGCGGCCAGTCGCTCTGGATAGAGTCCCTCTACGTCGATCCGGAGGCGAGACGCAACGGATATGGCCGCCAAATGGTGGAATTCGTGCTCGATTGGGCAGAGGAAAACGACATTCGCGGGGTAGACCTGGAAGCTTATCGAGGCAATACGCCGGCGTCGATCCTATACCGAAGCCTCGGGTTCTACCGATTGGGACGAGAGCGCTTCTATTACCGCTTCGGTGATGAGTCGTCCTATCTCTAGGAATAGTCCGCCCCTGGCTTCGTTCTTCTAACCGTTGCGTCGAGTCGAGGAGCGGTCAAAGAGAGATATGGATCGTTGGAGTAGCGCAGGACGACCAATCTTGGCCAATTTTCAGGGCTCGTCAACACTGAATTGTGAGGTGTCTGAGCCTTGACACCTCTGGGAGCGGGCGACTAGCTTGCCCGGAAGAATGTGGACGAAATTTTCCACACTACCGTTACTCGCAGATGAGGCCGTGTCGACATGGCAGTGGAATTCTCAGAGGAAGCCGAAGCGAAATTCAACGACCTGATGGGACGCTATCCCACCAACCTGGCAGCGATGCTGCCGGTATTGCACCTGGCTCAAAAGGAGTTTGGGTGGATATCAGTGGAAGTGATGGATTACGTCGCCGAACGGCTCGAGGTCCATCCCACCGATGTGCTTCAGGCCGCTACTTTCTACACGATGTATAACAAGCAACCGGTAGGAAAGTGCCATATCCAGGTGTGCACCACGTTGTCCTGTGCCCTGGAAGGTGGCTACGAGGTGATCGATTATCTGGAAGAGACCCTGGGAGTGCAGCTCGGAGAGACCACGCCCGATGGCAATTATACGCTGACGGAGGTGGAATGCCTGGCCTCCTGTGGAACGGCGCCCATGTTCCAGGTCTCGTACTCCGATGGCGAGATCGAGTATTTCGAAGATCTGGGCGACGAGGATCGATTGCAAAAGGTCCTCGACGAGTTGAGCGAAAAGTTGGCGAAATTGCCCGATCCCCGCACGATGCACTGACTAGCGCGCAGCACAGGTCCCCCCGACGAATGACGGCTTTTGGTTCTGGAGAGCGATCATGAGTGAAGAAGAGAAGACGCAAGAGAAAAACGTCGACGATGTGGAATCCGAAGCCTCAGCCAAGGAGGTGCCGGGCCCACGTCAAACCGCTCCGAAAATGGACCAGAAGTACCTGAGCCGGAATTTCGATATTCCCAAGGCCTATAATATCGACGTCTACGAGGCCAATGGCGGCTACCGAGCGCTGAAAAAAGCGCTGAAGATGGATGGCGACGAGATCATCGAAGAGGTCAAGAAGTCGAATCTTCGCGGACGGGGCGGGGCGGGCTTTCCCTGTGGAATCAAGTGGAGCTTTTTGCCCAAAGAAAGCGACGTGCCCAAGTATCTGGTGGTCAATGCCGATGAGGGGGAACCAGGAACCTTCAAGGACCGCCAGTTGATGGACAAGGACCCCCACCGCCATATTGAGGGCTGCATTATCTCGGCCTGGGCGCTGGGCATTCGCTATTGCTATATTTTCGTGCGCGGCGAGCTTCAGTTTTCAATCCGACGGCTGCAAAACGCCATCGACCAGGCCTACGAAAAGGGTTATCTGGGCGAAAATATCATGGGCGAGGATTTCGACCTGGACATCTACGTTCATCCCGGTGCCGGCGCTTATATCTGCGGCGAAGAAACGGGGCTAATCGAAGGGCTGGAAGGCAAGAGCGGTCAGCCCCGGATGAAGCCGCCATTTCCGGCGGTGGTCGGGGTCTTTCAGGCGCCGACGATCGTCAATAATGTGGAGACTATTTCTGCGATTCCATTCATCATTGAAAACGGTGGCCAGTGGTTTGCAGATATGGGCATTGAGAAGAACGGAGGCCCAAAGCTGTTTGGGCTGTCTGGTCCGGTCAATAATCCCGGGGTCTACGAGGCGCCGTCGGGCATCACCGTGCGCGAATTGCTGGAGAGCGAGCGCTACGGCGGTGGCATGCGTGATGGCCACGAGTTAAAGGCATTTATCCCGGGTGGGTCGTCGTGTGCGGTACTGAAACCGGACGCCCTGGACGCCCAATTGGGCTTTGAAACCATGCAGGAGGCGGGAAGTTCTCTAGGCACGGGTTGCATCACCTTCATGGATACCGATACTTGCCTGGTGCGAGTGGCGGCGCGATTGGCGCATTTCTACCACCACGAATCCTGTGGTCAGTGCACGCCTTGCCGAGAAGGAACGGGGTGGGCGGCGAAGGTGCTGGACTCCATCGAAGCGGGACGTGGGCGAATGGAGGATTTAGAGCTGCTGCTCGATATGTGCGACAATATCCAGGGCAACACGATTTGCGCCCTGGGAGACTCCATTGCGATTCCCGTTCGAAGCTACTTGAAGGTCTTTCCCGAGGAGTTTGAAGACCACATCAAGCGCAAGGGATGCCCCTACCCGGCATGGGGTAAGAAAGGCGCCGCCAGTGATCCGGCCGACGCCGCATAAGCTGAGAAGTCGATTTCTCAAAACCGCGTATTCTCAAGGGAATACGCGGTTTTTTTTGGGTTCTAGGAGGAGATGTAGGGCGGTGATATGGCGGGGGCGAAAAGGGGGTCATCGATCCCAGGTCTTCGCCCTTTGACCTGTTGTAGAAAGTGCGCTATCAGTCAGGCGACCGGTGGCGTGATCTGGCCTCCAATTGCCGTAGGAATGCCCCGGTTTGCTCGATGTCTCAGCGCCCGTTGGAGGCGTTGGAATTGCCTGAGGATTGGAGTTGATCGATGGGTTTTTGGGAACCCCTGTTTTTCTGGATATTCGCCTTCGGGGCGTTGGCGACAAGCCTTGCCGTAGTGTGGTTAAAGAATCCGCTCTACTGCGCACTGCTGCTGATCGCCGATTTCTTCTTTTTCGCCGGCCTCTACGTGCTGCTGTCCGCTCACTTTATGGCGGTGGTTCAGATCTTGGTCTACGGGGGCGCCATTATGGTGCTCTTCCTATTCATCATTATGCTCCTGAATCTAAGGGGGCAAAACGTGAAGAATAATACCTTCCAGCTCCATCACTTGCTCGGGGTCGCCAGTGGTCTGGCGTTCTTTGTGCTCGTGGCCAGTGCCGTGACGGCAGTGGTGGATATGGACGCCGTCGAGCAAGAGCGCCAGTCTTACGCGGAGGCGATGGCAGAGTGGGAAGAGGGCGATGCAGAGCCAGAATATAAGGTGGAGTCCGTGATCCCCGGCGACGATGACACGGGTCTTCGACCGCTCTATGCCGACTCCAGCGAATGGACGTTGGAGTCCGCTTATCGCGACCGACTCCGAGCCTGGGACGCCGGTACGGCGGCTCCCTCGGATGCCAAATACCAACCCTTCAATCCCGATCGACAATATCGATTGCCCAATACGCTTCATCCCCATGTGGTGGAGCCTCTGGGCGACGACGCGCACTCGCAGGCGCACGTGGTGCCGGGACGCAAGGGGTTGTACGGCACGTTCAAACCGATCAGCCTCAAGTTGGTCAATCGGTTCGTGATCCCCTTCGAGTTAACGGCGGTGCTGCTTTTGGCGAGCATCATCGGGGCGGTCATTCTGGCAAAACGACGAGTGGCCTAAGAGAGACGCCACAGGCGGCGATGCCCCTTTTTTAGTGGATGGAGTATAGGTGATGTCCTGGGAACCAACCCTCGCACATTTTTTGTTGTTGTCGGCGGCCGTATTCTCGATCGGAATGGTCGGGGTGATGATTCGCCGCAACGCGTTGATCGTCTTTATGAGCATCGAGCTGATGCTCAACTCGGTCAATCTTAGCTTTATTGCCTTTGCGCGGTACCGCTTTGAGATGGATGGGCATATCTTCGCTTTCTTTGTGATGGCGGTAGCGGCCGCCGAAGCAGCGGTGGCCCTGGCCATCGTTATCCACCTCTTTCGCCATAAGCGCGGAGTGGGTGTCGACGAGCTCAAGCAACTCAAGTTCTGATTACTCGGTCCGCGACGACGCGGTGCACTGTGTGAAACGTCCGGGTCTGAGTCCCTGGTGAAATGGAAAGGCGACGATGGAAACGCTCTACGCCGACGAATTCTACTTTCTGGGCCTGATTGTATTGGCACCCCTGGTGGGGGCCATCATCAATGGTGTCTTTGGCTCCAAATTGCCCGATCGGATCATCCACTGGGTGGCCTGTGGGGCGATGGCCCTGTCGTTTGTCTTTGGGCTGATCAGCCTCCAGGGCCTGATGCATCATGCGCAGGGCTATGAGGGCGAGGGATTTGGCCCCTATTTGAGCTTTACAGCCTACGAGTGGATCTTTACGGGGGATCTCAACGCCGAGATTGCCTTCCTTTTTGACCCATTGACGGCCGTCATGGTGCTGGTGGTGACGGGGGTTGGATTTCTGATCCATATCTACTCCATTGGCTATATGGCCGATGATCCGTCGAAGTGGCGTTATTTCGCCTATTTGAACCTCTTTGCCTTCGCGATGCTGATGCTCGTGCTCGGCAAAAACCTGCTGGTGACCTTCATCGGTTGGGAGGGCGTGGGCGTCTGCAGTTATTTATTGATTGGCTTCTGGTTTAGCGACGAGGCAAAGGCCCAGGCCGGTCAAAAAGCGTTTATCGTCAACCGGGTGGGCGACTTCTTCTTCCTGCTCGGCATGTTCCTGATCTTCTATATGACGGGGACGCTGGACTTCGTGGAGCTGGGCAATATCGCCATGTCTCAGGACGCGGCCCAGGTAGCGATGCTGCTTCCGATTGCCTTCCCCGCCGGACTGTTGCTCTTTTTGGGGTGCACCGGCAAAAGTGCTCAGATTCCGCTCTACGTCTGGTTGCCCGACGCCATGGCGGGACCCACTCCCGTTAGCGCCCTGATTCACGCCGCCACGATGGTGACGGCCGGTGTATTCTTGATGGCGCGGATGAACTGGTTCATCACCTTGAGTCCCACGTTGATGGCGACGATTGCCATCGTGGGCGGATTGACGGCTCTCTTAGCGGGGTCGATGGCGGTGGTCCAAAACGATATCAAGGGCGTTCTGGCCTATTCTACGGTGAGCCAACTGGGCTTTATGTTCATGGCCATCGGGATGGGGGCGTTCGTGGCCGCCATCTTCCACTTGATGACTCACGCCTTCTTCAAAGCGCTGCTCTTTTTGGGCGCTGGAAGCGTGATCCACGGGATGCACCACGAACAGGATATCCGGGAGATGGGAGGGCTGAGAAAATTAATGCCCTGGACCCATGCCACCTTTGCGGTGGCGACGCTGGCGATTGCCGGTGTACCGCTATTTGCCGGTTGGTTCTCCAAGGATCTGATTCTGTGGAACGCCATTGCCAATACGCACATCACGAATGTGGAGGGCGTCATGGGCACGATTGGCGAATCGACGAATCAATTGGCAGCACTGGTGGCGAATCTCAACGCCGAAGCAGTGCCCGTGGAAGCCGTGGAGTTGGCGGGAAGCGCCGGAGCTATCAACTGGATCGTTTACGGTCTGGGTGTGGCGACGGCTGGTTTGACCGCCTTCTATATGTTCCGCCTCTACTTCATGACCTTCTGGGGCGAGTGCCGAGCGGACGAAGAGACGCAGTCTCACATCCACGAGTCCCCGAATACGATGCTCATTCCGCTTGTGGTCCTCGGCTTTTTGTCGGTGGCCGGTGGGTATATCGGGTGGCCGCACTTTATCGCCACTGTATTTCCCGATGGGTTACAACTCTATGCCCTTGGGTTGGAGCATTGGCTCGCCGAGACGTTTATGGTCAGTGATAGTTACCGACTGGTGGGGCGTTACGGTGCCTCGCCCTATACACAGGAAGCGATATCGGCGGCCTTTATCTTCCTGGTGGCGGCCTCGGGCATTGGACTGGCGTTTTTGATGTACGTGAAACGGCCGGAGCTGCCGGGAGTGATCCACGAGCGAGCCACGAAGCTGCACACCGTGTTGATCAATAAGTACTGGGTCGATGAGGCCTACGACAAGGTTTTCGTTCAGCCTACGATTTGGCTCGGCAAGGCGTCGTATTGGTTTGACCGCTATATTATCGCCGGTCTGCTTGTGGGCGGCGTGGCCTTTTTGTCGGAACGACTGGGGACGGCGTTGAGCCATCTCCAAAGCGGAAATGTCCAGCGCTACGCCACCTATATCGTGGTGGCTACGGTGCTGATCTTTATTGCATTCTTTTACGGCATCTGAGGATGCCTCAATTAGGCTGCCGGCACATCGATGGCAGTGACGTCGAAACCTGGGAAAGATAGCGATGGTTGAGATGCTAAATATGGTCAGTTTGCTCTCCTCCCAGCCCCTGCTCGCGCAGGTGGGCGGGGAAGGGGGAGTCCCCTGGCTGACACTGACGACATTCGGCCCTTTACTGGGGATTTTGGCCCTGCTGTTCATTCCGCGAGAGCAAACGGAAGCGATCCGGAATACGGCCATGTTGACGACCCTGCTGGTGTTTGCCATCAGCCTGGGGATCATGCTCAATTTTGATCCCAGCGTCGCCTGGGATCAGGGGGCCTTTACCTTCCAGATGACGGAGTCCGCCGATTGGATCCCGACGCTGGGCATTGAGTATATGGTGGGCGTCGACGGGTTCAGCCTGTGGCTGGTGATGTTGACCACCTTCTTGATGCCCATCGCCGTGTGGTCGACCTATTCGGAGGTCAAAGATTACGTCAAAGAATATATGATCTGTCTGCTCTTTTTGCAGACGGGCATGATCGGGGCGTTGGTCGCCCTGGACGTCTTCCTGTTCTACATTTTCTGGGAGGTCATGCTGATTCCGATGTATTTGATCATCGGAATCTGGGGAGGCGAAGAGCGCGTCAAAGCGGCGGTGAAGTTCTTCCTGTACACCATGGTCGGTTCCGTACTGATGCTGGTGGCCATCCTCTACGTCTACCTGCAGGGAGGAGCCAGCTCCTTTCTCTATGCCGATTTGATGCAGGTGGAGTTGAGCTATACGGAGCAATTCTGGCTCTTCGCCGCGTTTTTGTTGGCCTTTGCCATCAAGGTGCCGCTGTTCCCATTTCACACCTGGCTTCCGCTTGCCCACGTGCAAGCGCCGACGGCGGGGTCGGTGATCTTGGCGGCCGTGATGCTGAAGCTGGGTACCTACGGTTTGATTCGCTACGCGTTTCCCATGTTCCCGGAGGCCCTGGTGACCTATGCGCCCTATATCGCGCTATTGTCGGTGATCGGCATCGTCTACGGGGCGTTATTGGCGCTCGTCCAGGACAACGTCAAAAAGCTCGTGGCCTATAGTTCGGTGAGTCACCTTGGGTTTTGTGTGCTCGGCCTGGTGGCCATGACTCCGCAGGGCATGGCCGGCGGGATGTATGTGATGCTGGCGCACGGCATCGCCACGGGAGGCCTATTCCTCTGTGTGGGCATGCTCTACGAGCGGCGACACAGCAAAATGATCGCCGACTTTGGAGGCGTGGCGAAGGTGATGCCCGGGTTTGCAGCGTTGTTTGCTATTATCATGTTCGGATCCGCAGCACTTCCGGGGCTCGCCGGGTTTGTCGGTGAGTTTTTGAGTATCCTGGGAACCTCGAAGAGTCACTTCCTCTCCTTTGGCGAGTACCTCTTCTTTCCGGTGGATTCCGATAGCGGTCAGCTTCTGACGCGTCCGGAGACCTATACGGAATTGGCCAACGTGGCCGGTGGCGATGCGGCAGGACCGGAATTGACGGCGATGCTGTTTACCGCTGTTGCGGCGCTCGGGGTCATCCTGGGAGCGGCCTATCTTCTGTGGATGTTCAAGCGGGTCATGTTTGGAGAGGTCACCGATGAAAAGGTGGCTTCCATGCCCCGTTTGTCGGGCCGTGAGTGGGGCGTACTGCTTCCCATTGTGGCGATGATCATCTTTATGGGCGTCTACCCGAAGTTCTTCCTGGGCTATATGGACCCCGCCATCGATCAGTACCTGGGCTATATGGACCAGGAGGTCACGGAAGTGATGGAGCGCTACGACGCGGAGGCTCAGCCCGAGGATGTGGAGCGACGCACGGTTTACGGCGAAGTGGTCGACGAGCCGCTGGTCCCAGGCTCCGACTGGGTCCCCGAGAGTTCAATGTGGGAGCGCACCATCGGCACCAACGAGAATTGAACGAGTTGACTCCCCTTGGAGTGAATCACGGCCCGACCAACGAAGGTTGGGCCATCGCAAAGACAGGTTGATAGAGCCATGAAATTGCTGTCCACACTCTCCACATTAGCGCTGCTCACTCCTCCGGAGGGAGCCGAATTTGTCGCCGTGATACCGGCGGCGATCGTCACCCTGGTGGTCATTGGCTTTATCTTGATCGATGTCTTCCATCGACAGGGTACGCCGCGCGATTACCTGGCGTATTTCGCCACCATCGGGCTGGGCGTTACGGCGGCCAGTTGTTGGTATCTCTGGGACAGCGGCCTGGATGCCCCCGTCTTTTTCGGGATGCTCTACTTCGATAATTTCGCGCTGTTGGCGGCGGCTATCGCCTCGGTGTCCGGTGGCCTGGCGATGATGATGTCGCCGCCACTTCTGCAGAATCATCGCATGGACCGTGGGGAGTACTATCTGCTGATCTTGTCGAGTGTTATCGGCATGATCGTGATGGCGGCGGCCGCAGATCTGTTGACGCTCTTTATCGCCCTGGAGTTGATGTCGATCCCGATTTACGTGGTCGCCGGCTTTTTGCGAAAGGACGTACGCAGCGCAGAGGCCTCGCTGAAGTACTTTATTTTGGGATCGCTTTCGGCGGCGGTGATGCTCTACGGTATCGCGCTGGTCTACGGCGCGGCGGGGACGACGAACCTGGAGTTCATCGCCCAGAACTTGGGCTATCTCACGGGAACGGAGCACGATGCCTATCTGATGGTGATCGTGGGTATCCTGATGATCCTGAGTGGGTTTATCTTCAAGGTGGCCGGGGTTCCCTTTCATGTCTGGGCCCCTGATGTCTATACGGGCAGTCCGACGCCAGCGGTGGGCTTTATGGCGACGGCCTTCAAGGTGGTAGCGTTCGCGGCGATGGTGCGCGTCTTTGTGGTCGCCTTTTCGGCGGATGTATTCGTCGGTGGACTCTTTGGAATGGGCTGGATTGACGTCGCCTACGTGGTGGCCTTCGCGTCAATGGTGCTCGGAAACCTGGTGGCCGTCACTCAGAATAACGTCAAGCGGATGCTCGCCTACTCCAGTATCGCCCATGCGGGATACTTGATGGTGGGATTTGTGGCCGCCAACGCACACCCCGACTTTTTCCTCCACAACGATGCCCTGTTGTTTTACGGCATCGCCTATGTCTTTTCCGTGATCGCCGCCTTCGGTGTCCTGACCTATTTTGGCCGAAGAGGACAGGCCGTCGAGACCTATGCGGACCTGGGTGAATTGGGGCTGAAGTATCCGGTGATGGGCTTTGTGATGGGCGTGTCGATGTTTTCGGCCGCGGGCTTTCCCCCGACGGCTGGATTCCTCGGCAAGTTCTATATCTTCCGAAGTGGCGTCGACGTCTATAGCCAGACCGGTGAGATGGCACTTCTGGTGTTGGTGGTCGTCGGTGTGCTCACCAGTGTGATCGGAGCCTTCTACTACCTGAAGGTGCTGGTCTATATGTTCATGAAGCCGGCACTGCGCGAGTTCAAACCCTTCGATCATACGGGTACGAAGTGGGCTCTGGCGATCTGCACGATCATGACCCTCTATATCGGTATCTTTCCGGCGCAAACCCTGGATATCACCCGCGATGCGGTGATGGATATGCAGGGCGTGCCGGAAGCCGTAGAGAGGACCATTGAGCGCGGAGAGCGCCAATTGGAGCTGATGATTCCCGAGGAGTAATGCTCGGACATGGAGATGATTTGACCCGCACCGCGACCAGGCGGTGCGGGTTTTTTCTATATGGGGCGATGGAGGTGAAGCCGTTCCATGGCCAGGGCAGTGGACGTTCGGTGATCGAAGACGCGAAAGCCAAAGCGCCGGCGGAGGGTGTTGAGGGCCGGGTGGTCGATGTCGAGATCGACGCGCAGATAGTCGAGGTGGGCGTCGGTGGCCACTTCGATGGCGGCGTCGACGAGGGAGCGATAAACGGGCGCGGGATCGGCGACGGACGCTGCGACTCCCAGGGCCGCAAGATAGGCGTCACGTCGGTCGACGGGGCCCTGTAGGGCGGTGAGCTCGCGGAGAATGGCCCGTTGATGTTGGCGTGCGTGCGCCGGAGTCCGGACAAAGAGATCGACCAGGTCGGCTTCTCGCCGACGGGATAGCTGGTGGCCGGGCCACAAGAGAAATCCCCCCTGGGGAATATCGTTGACGATGGCGACGGTGACCGATTTGTGATGGTAGAGCGAAGCAGGGTCATCGACGCGTTCTGCGAGGGTCGATTGGCCGTCAGAGAGGTGAAACAGAGATGTGAGATAGGCCTCGTCGCCGGACCATAGCCAGGGCAGAATACGATGGGAGGGGAGTTGAGGACCGGGGATCTTGTCGGCAGCGATGATCTGGCAGTGGGGATTGCTCATCTTTAACTCCGATGGTGGGGGACTACTCGTTGGGGTCGTGGTGCTGAAGAAGAAGCTCGTTGAGACCCTCGAGGGTGGTGAGGCGGTTGGGATCGACGTCGAAGAGATCGAAGGCGACGTCGCATTCCTCCTGGAGATGGGCGAGAAATTCCAGAAATTGAAGGCTATCCATGAGACCGCTCTCAATGAGATTTAGCTGAGCCGGCGAGGAGCAATCCAATTCCGGGCGATGGCTAAGGTAGGGTTGGACCAGTGTCTCGAGGGTGGGGTGGAGATTCGGAAGAGGTGGTGTCATGGCGAGCCTCCGATGGCGCGGGAAGAGGGAGGAAGCAGACATAGAGGGTCGCGAAGCAAGAGTTTGAGAGCGTGGTGGACGAAGGGTTGGGCACGGCAGGCCAGGACCTGGCCACGGCCGAGGTCCTGTTGACGGACTAAATCCTCGTGTCGAAGCGCCTGGGCGACGGGACGACAGCGTACCTCGGTGGCCCAGTCGCGCTGGCGCACGAACATCTTCACGGAGCGCAAACGCGTGTCCTCGCCGGTGATGCAGACGCCGCGGAATGTTTTCCAGTAGCGATAGGGGACATCGGCGCGAATTTCGGCCCAGTGGATCAGAGAGGCGGCCTCCATGTCGCAGCCCACAAAGAGCATGAGGGCGTTGGCCTCCACCAGGGCGTGAAAGGGGCCATGGGGTCCGAAGGCGTCGGAACTCCATCGGTTGGCAATGGCACCAGCGGAGGCCCCGCAGGCGGCGATGGATTGGATGGGATGGGGGGAGCGGATGGCGTTGGGCCGCTGTCGGATATATTCGGAGAGAGCCCCCATCTTTTCGGAGGGGCTATGCTGGAGGTGAAAGGGGGCGCCGTCGCAAAAGCTGAACGTGAACGTGGGGGCGACGATGGTGCCCTCAGGGCCGACGGCGGAGGCCAGGGCATCGAAGAGTACACCTGGCATGTCGGCGATGGGGACGCCTTTGAAGGGGCCGAGATGAAAGAGTGAGCTGTGGACCAAGAGGGTGTCTCCGCGTTCGACGCCGAGGGTTTGAAAAATCTCTCGAAGTGCCAGGGGCGAAGTGGTCATTGGGCCTCCCGCTGATCGAGGATCTCCTGAAGGGCCCGGCGATCGATCTTGCCGCTGCCATTGGTGGGAAGGGACTCTACGAAGTGGATCTTGCGGGGAACCATGTAGCGCGGAAGTTGGCGTCGGCACCGGCGCAGGATTTGGTCTGGTGAGGGTTGATTGGAACCGCTGCCCGGAGACACGACGGCGACGATCCCCCGTGGTGTGTCGTCGGCGTAGGGCCATAGGACGGCGACGGTCATGGGATGACCGACGATGGCGCGAAGGTGGTGATCGATCTCGGTGAGTTCGACGCGGTGGCCCTGGAGTTGGACCTGGTCGTCGGCGCGCCCGCGGTAATGGAGAAGATCCTGGTCATCGCGCTCCACGATATCGCCGGTGCGATACCAGCGCCGACCGTCAGTACGCTGGAAGGCCTCCTCGTTTTCCTGGGGAGCCCTCCAGTAGCCGGGGCTGAGTTGAGGGCCGCTGAGCCATAATTCGCCGGGCTGGCCGCGGTCCACAGGCCTGCCTTCGGCATCGACGACGCGCGTTTGGAGCTTCGGAAAGGCCTGGCCTATGGGGACGATGCCATGGAGGCAGTGCTCCGGAGTGTCACGGGGTTGCCACTCGTAATCGGTAAACGCAATGGTGGCCTCCGTAGGTCCATAGAGATTGTGAACCGTAGAGTTGGGGGCGGCCCGGGCCCACTTTTGAGCGATGCGGGCGGGCAGGGGTTCGCCGCAAAAGAGGCTGGTGCGCAGGGTTGGAAAGGCGTCTGCTTTGAGCTGGCCCAGGCGCTCCATGGTCATGGCGAGGGTGGGGACGCTGAACCAGCGGGTGAGTTCCTTTTCGCGGATAAATCGCCCGGGAGCCAGGCGTTGCCCCTCGCTGAGGGGCACGAGACAGGCGCCGGCCTGCCAGGTGCTAAACAAGTCGTGGATGGAGAGATCGAAGGCCAGTTTAAAGGTGTGAGAGACCCGATCCTGGGGCTCGGTGTGGTAGGCTTGGTCGACATATTTGAGATAGGCGTTGGCGTTGCCGTGGGTGATGGGGACCCCTTTGGGCCGGCCCGTGCTTCCGGAGGTAAAGAGGATATAGGCCAGCGATTGGGGATCGGTGGTGGGGTGAAGCGGGCGATGGCAGTGGGTCATCGATGAGCGAGACAGGAAGCGATGGTTGCGGAATCGTCGGATCAGGGGCCCGAGTTCAGTGGACTCCGGAGCAATGACGGCGAGGCGATGGGACACCTTTTCGAGGAGCTCGGGCAGGCGGTCCAGGGCCCCATCATCGACGACGAGGGTGTCGAGCTCGGTGCGCTCGATGATGTCGATCTGGCGTGAGGTGGGACAGGAGGGGTGGACGGGCACAAATGTTCGGCCCGTGCCCAACGTCGCCAGGATGGAGGCGTAGGCGCAGACGCTGCGATCGCCCATGATCCCGACCATCGCTCGATCAGAGGGGGCGAGGGCGACGATGGCGTCGGCGATGGCGCAGGCATGCCCATAGAGTGAGGCGTAGCTGAGACGCTGGTTTTGCAGGTCAAGAGCGGTGCGATGGGCGTTGCGTGCGGTGGTCGCTAGAAATCCATCGAGTAGTGAAGTCATGGTCTATCCCCCTGGGGGTTGATTTGGGTGTTCGCGTGTGGCCTCAGCGTGGCTCAGCAAAAACCGGGACCCTTGCGTTCGAGGACGCCGCGGTCCTCGAGAAGGGCGCAGGTCTCCAGCAATTCGTCGGCCGGTGCATCGATGGCATCGGCGAGCTCGAGCAAGTCGTGATCGCCGTCGGCGTAGGCCAGTAGATTCTTGATCCGGCGAACCGATTGGCCACTGCCCCGGGTACTCAAGGTGGGGTAGAGGCCACGGCGACCGAGTTGAGGTTCGCAGCAATGAACGGCCTGGGGCCTACAATAGCCCTCCAGGATGTCGATGCAGCGCTGGTGGAGCTCAAAGATGCGCGCAAGGCCGTCGGGCGACAGCAGTGATAGGTCGTCATCAGAGGTGTGGTATTCGGGGTATTGGCGGTATTTGGAGGCCATGATGGAGACCATGGGAAGGTCGACGCCGGGGCTGCAGTACTGGCGTTCGTCGCTGCCGCGATCGAGAAAGGAGTAGGCCCGGTGCTCGGGGGCATAGTGCTCCAAAACGTGGCGGGCGACGCGGTCGGCCAGGGTATTGGCTCGGCGAGAGGGCAAAAAGGAGACCGCCCGGTTGTCGCCGCAACAGGTCAATTGAAAGGCGGCCAGGGTGCGCCGCTTCAGCGATTGGCGATGGCGGCTGATATAGTAGATGGCGCCGATGGTTTCCGGCGCAAACACAAAGCGGTAGCTCCACTGGCGCCGAGGCCGCCGGGCCAAAGATTGCGCCAGGGCACAGGCCATGACCGGTCCCGACAGTTCATTATTGGCCATCGTGGGATGGCAGATATAGGTCGAAAAGAGGATCTCCTTGTCCGAGCGGCCGGGCAGGAGGCAATCGGCATAGGTCATGGAGCCCGGTTCCAGTTGACTGCGAATGACGACGCGGTAGTCGCCAGAGGGCAGGCGTTGGCGAAGGCGATGGGGCAGACAAAAGCCCCAGCGCCGCTCGTAATAAGAGGTGATATAGGGGATGGCTGTGGGCTGGTCGGGCAGCGAGTGGAGATGCTCATCAAGGGTTTGTCGGTCGACGGTGGTGTCTACCGGGGTGGAGTAGCCGACGAGGTGCAGGGGGTTGTCGCTGTAGTCAGCGATGCGTTGGCCCTGTGGGGTCTCGATATAGGCTTCGTCGACATTCCACTCCATGGGAACCGTCCAGTCGAAGGCCTCGGTGCCCGAGGGGACCTCATGGATCCGAAGTGCTGGCATGCGTTCTTTGAGGTAGGCCAGGGTCTGACGCACGCCATCTCCGGTCAGGCTCCGGGGAATGGGAAATAGGTCGGTGGCCCATCGATGCATGGTGGTTCCGATGGCCTCTGTCATTGAATCCCCCTCAAGTGGTGCAGCATGGGTCAAACGATGGCGCCAAGCGTTGGCCGTGGATAAAAAGGTGACCACGGGAGCCCGAAGAGTCCAGAAAATAGAGGGCAACAAACAAAGCGCCCCGACGCTGAGCATCGGGGCGAAAAATGCGCGGTCCAGCGCCAGGGGGCTCAACCGGTGAGGTCGAGATCAAGGCGTAGTGCTAACTGGCCGCTGAGCACGATGATGTCGCCATCCTCTAACGAAGCGCGCTGGCCCAACTGAAGGGGCCGGTCATTGAGTTGGGTCGGTTCGTCGCTCAAGACCCAGAGGGTGATATTTTTGTGCTGCTTAAAGACCGCGATATGGCGCTGAGCAGCGGCGTCCTCAGGGAGCCAGGAGGCGAGGTCAACGGTGGCGTCATCGTCGTTGTCGGAGGCTCCCAGAAGAGTCAGGCCCTCATTGAGGTCGATTTGCTGGAGAGCCTCTTGATCTTTGCAGACGGTGAGACTGGGGGGGAAGGGAAATCCTCCCGGCGTAGGCAGGGGCTCGACGGTGATCTCGGGCTTCGGCGTGCGCCGTTGGGCCTCGATGGACGGAGCGGGCGGCTCGTCAGAGGAAGCGTCCTCTGCGGCGTCCTGCAGGTCTTCGTCGGCGTCCTCGGCCAGGGCCTCAAAGTCCGGGTCGATGCCGGCCTCGTCGTCCACTTCATCGTCGATGTCGTGGGCCAGTTGCGGTTGGTCCTCGGGCTCCGAGGGGGGTTGGTGGTGGCCATCGGGGTCATCGACGGGATCGATTTCCCACTCCTCGTCAACGATGTCGTCGCCGGCGTTCATGACCTCTTCGCCAGACTCTTCAATGGGGGGATCGAGGTCTTCAACGCCCGTTTCGTCGTGGGGGGACTCAGCTGAGTGCACCTCATCGTCGAACTCCAAGTCTTCACCGATAGGCTCAACGGCGTCGATGGACTCCACGGTCTCGCCTGCCTGCTCGTCGGCGTCGACGGGCCAGGAGTCATCCTCAAAGGCTACGTCTTCGACGGCGGTGGCGTTATCTCCGAGGCCTTCCTCGTCCGGCGCCTCGTCGAAGGGCGCCTGGGAGTCTTGGTCGGGGTGGTTTTGATCTTCGCTCATCGTCGATCTCCCGTGGAAGTAGCAGGGTCTGATTGGATGGGACGGTGCTAAGAATAACGGAGTTGGACAGCGCCGTATAGCCCGGATTATTCATGAGAGGTCGTGACGATGAAAAATCAGAGCCGAAGTAGCCGAGTCTTGAATAATTCGGGATCGGTCAAGGGAGGCGATCAATCTTCATAGGGAGAGGAGTCGACGAGAACGTCGCGGGGTTTGCACCCATCGGAGGGGCCTACGATGCCCTCTTGCTCCATCATATCGACCATTCGCGCCGCGCGGTTGTATCCTACGCGCAATTTGCGTTGGAGCATGGAAATCGAGGCGCGGTCGTTGTCGACGACCAGGCGGATGGCTTGCTCGTAGTACTCGTCTTTTTCCTGGTCCGGGAGCCCGCCCTCGCCCCCACCCTCGGCGTTGAGGATTTCATCGTTATAGTTGGGGTCGCCCTGATCCTTGAGGAAATCAACGATCTGGGTGATCTCGCGCTCCGAGATATAGGCCCCGTGGGTGCGCTGGAGAAAGGAGGTGCCCGGAGGAACGAAGAGCATATCACCGTTGCCCAGGAGGTTTTCGGCCCCGTTATTGTCGAGGACGACGCGACTGTCGGTCTTGCTGGTGACGCGAAGGGCGATGCGGGTGGGGAAATTGGCCTTGATCAGTCCCGTGATCACGTCCGTGGAGGGGCGCTGGGTGGCGAGGATGATGTGAATGCCGGCGGCTCGGGCCTTTTGAGCCAGGCGAGCGACGGCGGTTTCCACGTCCTTGGAAGCCGTCATCATCAGGTCGGCGAATTCGTCGATGATCACCACCAGGTGCGGCATATGGCGATGGTCGGGTTGGCCGTCGGCGTTGATCCCGAGGGCTTCCAGGGCCTCCGATTCCTCGAGGCCGTTGAGTTGATCGAGTTCTGCCTGCTTGGTGAACTTTTTGACCCGGTCGTTGTATCCATCGATGCCACGCACGCCCATGTCGGCCAACGCCTGATATCGGCGCTCCATTTCCTGAACCGTCCAGTTGAGGGCAACGGTGGCTTGCTTGGGATCGGTGACCACGGGCAACAGCAGGTGGGGGATGTCCTCGTAGATGTTGAATTCCAGCATCTTGGGGTCGACCATGATCAGGCGCACATCCTCCGGGGAGTGCTTGTAGAGGAGGCTGCAGACCATGGTGTTGACGGCCACGGACTTACCGGAGCCGGTGGCGCCGGCGACCAGGAGGTGAGGCATGCGAGCGAGGTCGGCGATGACAGGGCTGCCCTCGGTGTCCTTTCCAAGGGCCAGGGGAAGGCTCATGTCCTCATTTTCGACGAAGGCCTCATCGGCGATGATCTCTTTGAGGTAGACCATCTCGCGCTGGTCAGTGGGGACCTCGATGCCCACGACGCCCTTGCCGGGGATGGGGGCGACGATACGAACGCTTCGGGCGGCCAGGGCCATGGCGAGATCGTCGGAGAGGTTAGCGATCTTGGAGATCTTGACGCCCGGGGCGGGTTCGAATTCGAACATCGTGATCACCGGACCCGGGCAGATCTCGACGACGGAGCCCTCGACGCGAAAGTCGGCCAGGGTTTGCTCGATGTCAGCGGCCATTTCGCGCAGGGAATCGCCATCGACGGTGACGTCATCGTTGCGGTCGAAGTTGAGAAAGCTCAGTGGAGGCAGGTCGTAATTGCCCTTTTTCTTTGGCTTGAAGAGGACGCCGTCGTCATCATTGACGAGAAGCTCCTCTTTTTGTCGGGACTTCTTCTTGGCTTCGCTTTCCACGATCTGAGGCCCGAAAGCAGCGGCATCGCCGTCGAGAACATCGGGGTTGGATTCGCGAGTCATGTCGATGACCTGGGAGTCGGAGACGTCGTGGACGGTGGTCGTCGAGGCCTTGGAGTCCTCTCCCTGGATGGGGATGGGAGCTTTTTCGATCTCGGGATCGGTCTCGGCGGGCTCGCCCATTTCCCAGTTATCGCTGTCCTTGTCGTCGGTCGTGCTGGGGGAGGGTGAGGCGTCGCGATCGTCGGTCTCCGTATCGCCATCGGTCTCCCCCTTTTTAAGGCGGCTTCCGAAGAGGCGCTTGAGTCGTCCGGCGATCTTGCGATCGACCTCCTCGTCGACCCGCTCGTCGAAGTCCTCGCTTTCCGGTGTCAGTGGCGCCAGGGATTGTTCGGCTTCCCGTCGGGCTTGCTCGGAGATGGAGAGTTCTTCGCCGGCCAGTAACTTCTGGCGTTCCTCGCGATACTTCTGTTTGAAGCGTTTGCGGACCTCCCATTTGTGGCGTGCCCAGTCGGTGGTGCTGTGGAGCGTCCCCAGTGCGCCGCGAGCAACGGCACCGGGGCGAAGGGAGGTGACGAGAGCAGTACCGATAAGCAGCCCGCAACTGGCGATGATGGAGGCCCCGACGGTTCCAAAGACCCCGCGCATCAACTCGCCACTGAACTCGCCGACCCAGCCGCCAGGGGTGTGGCCGAGGATGGAGTAATCGACGAGCCACAGGTGGCCAAGGATCGTGCCGGTGACCACGAAGAGCCCCTGACCGAGGACCTCGCCGGCGCTGGCGTCGATGCTTCGGCCCACGAGCAGTGAAATTCCAAAGTACCAGAGCAGGGCGTTGAGAAAGAAGGCGCCAATCCCAAAGATGGACAGCAGGGCGTCGCCGATGTGGACGCCAGCAGGGCCGATGAGGTTAGCCGGCTCCCCGTCGGCGAGCGCCAGGTCGTCGGGGGTAAAGCTGATCAGGGCAAGGAGGATCACCAGGGCACTGGCGAGAAGGATCAATCCACCCAATTCGCGTTGAAGTCCGAACGATGAAGTTTTGGCATCGGCGGTGGACGCCGATTTGCTCTTGGCCGCCATGGGGCCCTCCGTGGCATCGTAAAACGGCGCCCGAAAGGGGAAACGACCGACCGGGCGTCCTTGCCCAGGCGTGATGGTCAACTCTCGGGTGCGCGCAGTAAGAGAGATCTTTTGCTACCCAAAGCCTATCAGTGCCAGAATGGGGCGCAATAAATTTTCTGATCCCCCCTCAGCGCCCCTTGCGGAGGGGGGCTGGAATAGGGGTTGCGTTCACACGTGTTGATACGATGTCAAGTCAGAGGCCATTAATTTTCGTTGGGGCGCTTGAAAGTTGGCGTGATTTATATGTAGAGTCCGCTCGCCGCGTCTCGCGAAAGTTGCTTGAAACACGATGAAGCAATGGGGATCGCCTCGGTTAGTGGTGATTGGATAGTGAAAAGAAGACGTCACATCGGACGTGATCGCGGCGGACAATCGAATTAGTTCGGTACTTCGAAACGCAAAAAAGTACCAGTTGTACATAACGCCAGCCGAGTAAGACCATGATCAAGGATTTGGACAAACTTCGCAATATTGGGATTTCAGCCCATATCGACTCTGGAAAGACGACCCTGTCTGAGCGGATCCTGTTTTATACGGGACGGATCCACAAGATTCAGGAAGTCCGAGGAAAGGAGGGCGATGGCGCTAAGATGGACAGCATGGAGCTGGAGAAGGAAAAGGGCATCACCATCCAGTCCGCTGCCACCTATACCACGTGGGGCGAGAATCCCATCAACATCATCGACACCCCGGGTCACGTCGACTTCACCATTGAGGTGGAGCGGGCGTTGCGCGTGTTGGACGGTGGAATTCTGGTGCTGTGTTCCGTCTCCGGTGTGCAGTCCCAGTCGATCACCGTCGACCGTCAGCTTCGGCGCTACGAAGTGCCCAACATCGCCTTTATCAACAAGTGCGACCGGGCCGGTGCCGACCCCCTGGGTGTGGTCGAAGAGCTGCGCGATGAGCTCAAGCACAACGCCATTCCATTGCAGCTTCCGGTCGGTCTGGAAGACCGCCACGAAGGGGTCATCGACCTGTTGACCATGGAAGCGATCTACTTCGACGGCGATCACGGCGAGATCGTTCGCCGCGATGACATCCCTGAGGAATTGGTGGACGATGCCAAGGCTCAGCGCGAGAAGATGGTGGAGGCGATTGCCGACCTCGATGACGGTATCGCCATGACCTATCTGGAAGGCGAAGAAGTCACCGCCGAGATGCTCAAGCCGGTCATTCGCCGGGAGACGTTGGCCCGCACGATGACGCCTGTATTCATGGGCTCGGCGCTCAAGAATAAGGGCGTCCAGCCGCTGCTCGACGGCGTCGTCGAGTACCTTCCCTCTCCCCTGGAGATGGACTACGAGGGCATGGATCGCGATGACGAGGAAAAAGTCGTCGAGCTCTTCCCCGATGAGGACAAGCCGCTGGTGATGCTGGCCTTCAAATTGGAGGACGGCCGCTACGGACAGCTCACCTATTGTAGGATCTATCAAGGCACCCTGGAGAAGGGGATGGATATCTACAATATGCAGGACGAAGAGAAGCATAAGGTCGGTCGTCTGGTGCGGATGCACTCCGACGAGATGCACGAGATCGAAGAGGCGAAGGCCGGTGATATCGTGGCCCTCTTTGGAATCGACTGCGCCTCGGGCGACACCTTCACCGACGGTGAAGTCGACGTGACGATGACCTCCATCTACGTGCCGGAGCCGGTGATCACCTTTGCGGTGGCCCCGAAGAGCACGGAGGATTATCAGAACTTCTCGAAGGCCCTCAACCGGTTCTCGAAAGAGGATCCCACCTTCCAGGTCTCCCGCGATGAAGAGAGCGGTCAGACGATCATCGGTGGCATGGGCGAGCTTCACCTGCAGGTCTATATCGAGCGTATTCGTCGCGAATACGACGCCGAGATCGAAGTTGGCGAACCGCAGGTCGCTTACCGTGAGACGATCACGCAGCATACCGAATTCGACCATACGCTCAAAAAGCAGACCGGTGGTTCCGGTCAGTATGCACGAGTCATCGGGTATATCGAGCCCATGGATCCGGACTCGGAAGAGGAATACGAATTCGTCAATGAGATCCGCGGAGGTGTGATTCCCCGCGACTATCAGCCGGCCTGTGACAAGGGCTTTCAGGACTCCATGAAAGAGGGTGGTCTGATCGGCTTTCCGGTGGTCAATATCCGAGCTTGCATCAACGATGGCGACAACCACGCCGTCGACTCGTCGGATATGGCGTTTCGAATCGCGTCGCGCCAGGCGTTTAGAGCTGCCTACCGCAAGGCGAAACCAGTGATTCTGGAGCCGATCATGAAGGTGGAGGTAGAGTGCCCGGAGGAATTCTCCGGTTCCGTGCTCGGCGGAATCAACCGTCGTCGCGGAATGATCAAGGGTTCCAAGACCCGTCAGGGCTATGCCATCATCGCCGCCAACGTGCCATTGAGTGAAATGTTTGGCTACTCCAGTAGCCTTCGCTCGGCGACTCAGGGTAAGGCGGAATTCAGCATGGAGTTCGAAAAGTACGAGCCCGTGCCGGCCCAGATTCAGCAGGAGCTGATCGAAGAAAAAGAGCGTCAGGACGGCTAACTCAGTCCGATGACGCCACCTCGGTTCAATGAACCGAGGTGGCTGCAATATAAGGTGGTGCCTCCGATGCTTTGAGGGGAGGCGCCACCTTTGTATTATGGGGCAAGGGCCGGGCAACGCGCTGCGGCCGTGGTGTGGTAATCTTCAATGGATGGATATGGATGACGAAGTAAGTACAGGCCCATCAGGGCGAGAGGTTCAGGACGTCTTTTTGATGTGGGCTTCACTGCGCGAAGAGTCATTGAATCGCAAGTTGATCGGCGTGGTCGCCGAGGTGATCGAAGAGCAGCAGATGGGGCGTTGCCGCGCCGAGGGGCTCGGGCGGTTTCCGATGAGCCTCTATAACGCCGATGATCAGCGCGACCAGGGGTTTCCCGACGGGGCGGCTGATCTCAAGGCGAGGATCGACGAGGCCGATGCCCTCATCATGTCATTGCCGGAATACAATCACTCCATTCCGGGGGCATTCAAAAACGCCATCGACTGGATCTCGCGGTATCGCCCCACGAACCCTTTGGCTGGGAAACCGGTGTTGTTGATGTCGGCCGCCGGATCCCTGGTCGGCGGACATCGAGGGCTGCAACAAAGTCGAGTACCCCTGGAGGCGCTGGGTGCCGTTGTGTATCCCCGGGTCTTCGGACTCAGTCAGGCGCATGAGGCCTTCGATGAGCAGGGACGACTCAAGGAGCCGATGCTCGTTCGAGATGTGCAGGCGTTGGTGCAATCCTTCTTGCACTTTGGCGCCCGGCTATGACGCTTCTCATTATTTTTGCGGTGATTGCGCTGGGAACGTCCTTTTTGTGCTCCATCTTGGAGTCCGTTCTTCTAAGCGTGACGCCCTCCTTTATCGCCGCCAAACAGGCTGAAGAGGATCCGGTTGGCGATAAATTGCGTCGGCTCAAAGACGATATCGATCGCTCTCTGGCGTCGATTCTGAGCGTCAATACCATCGCCAATACGGTGGGAGCCGTGGGGGTAGGCGCTCAGGCGCAGACGATCTGGGGCGACACCTACGTGGCCGTGGTCTCCGGGGTATTGACGTTGGGGATTCTATTTATATCGGAGATCATTCCCAAGACGCTGGGAGCGACCCATTGGCGGCTTCTGGCCCCCTGGATGGCCCGAATTTTACCCTTTCTGCAGTTGACGGTCTATCCGCTGGTCTTCATGGCGGAGGCGTTGATGAAGGCCCTATCGCCCAATGAGGCGCCGCCCCAATTGAGCCGCGAGGAAATGTCGGCGATGACGGAGTTGGGCTATGAGGAGGGCGTGGTGGCCCGCGGAGAGTCTCACCTGCTACAGAATATCCTTCGTTTTGGCGACTTGCGCGTCAAAGACATCATGACTCCTCGGACAGTGATCCACGCCGTGGAGAAGTCGGCGACGGTGCGTGAGTTTATGGAGGCCCATCCCGATCCGGTATTCTCCAGAATTCCGGTCTATCGCAAGCGCACTGACAACATCGTGGGCTACGTGCTGAAGGCGGATTTGCTCCTGGAGATGGCGCGCGATCGGTTCGATACGGAGATGAAGGAAATGGTGCGCGAGATCATCTACGTGCCCGAGCAGCAATCGGTGCGAGAGCTCTTCGAGCAGTTGATCACCGAGCATCAGCATATCGCGATGGTCGTCGATGAATACGGAGGAATCGCCGGGGTGGTGACCATGGAGGATGTGGTGGAGACCCTGTTGGGCCTGGAGATCGTCGACGAGTCGGACGTGGAGCAGGACATGCGGGAGTTGGCGCGAAAGCAGTGGCGTAAGCGTGCTCGCAAGATGGGCATTGAGCCCGACGAGTTCGAGCTCAGCGATCCTCAGGGACCAGAGGATATGTTGGACAACCCGCAATCGGACCCGCCGAAGGCGCTCTAGTGCTGCTCTGGACTTCATGAAGGGACAAAAAAAAGGGCCTCCCATGGCGGGAAGGCCCTTTTTTTATTCAGCACGTCACGAATCAGAATTGATAACCGGCTGCAACCATGGCGAACATGCCGCCGAGGCCGGCCTGCTCACCGCCGAGGAAGGCGGGGCCGTTGGTGATGAAGCCGTGCTGGAAGACGCCGTCGATGGTCAGGTCGCCGGTGGTCACGCCGATTCCGGCATTCCAACCGAAGGCGCCACTACGGGAGCTGGTCACGGTGTCGTCGCGACTGGTGTCATCGACATCGGCTTCAGTGCGGTCGCGGTTGAACTGGAAGCTATACTGCATGCCCGTGCGAAAGTGGATCCACTCACGGATATCGATTTCCGTGGAGACATGAACGCCGGGAAAGAGAATATCCGTGCCGATCTGGCGATCCAGATCCTCATCGGTGTCGGGGTTATTGGAGTTGCGCTGGTAGCCCAGGACGCCATAGGCGGCGACGGTGGCATCGTCGATGTAATAGACAGGGCCGGCACCGGCGAGGGCGGTGAGGTTGCTCATGCGCGACGTGGAGCCCTCTTCGTCTTCACCAAAGTCCCAGCCGGTGGTGCTGTTGCTGGCGTAGGAGAGGTCGGCGATGACGCCCAGATCCATCTCATCGCTCATGGGGTTATAAACCCGACCGGAGAGACCGATATTATTGGCAGAGGTCTTGGGGTAGTCCGCCGAGTCCTCATCGGAGGTCTCGTCGGTTGGACGCAGCCGCGCATGCTGAAAGGTCAGGCTGGTGTCGATGCGCATATCGTCATCGATGCTATAGCCGAGGGTGGCGCCAAAGAAATTATTGGACTGGCCCGTGGTCTCATCGTCGAGGTTGGTATTTTTGTCAACGTTTTGACCGAGGGAGAGACGAGCACCAACGAGTCCGCCACCGATATCGGCGCTGGCGAAGAGATCGGCCATGACCACCGGATCTGGGCCACCGACGGGGTTCGTGATGCTGGAGTCGAGAAAACCAGCCGTGTTTCCGGGAACCCCAAAGAAATCGGGCATGTCGATGAGATCGCCGCGCGAGAGGCCCACACCGAGCGTCAACTCTTCGTCTCCAAAGAGGGCGAGGCCACTTCCAGAGCCCTGTGTCATGCCGTATTCGAAGCTGAGTAGGCGGCTATACTCGGCGCCCACCTGGGGAAAGAGGTAGATGTCATTCTTGTCGGTGATCAGGCGGCTGTCGCTGAGACTCGTCGATCGAGCGGCCTCGGCTTCCGGAATCGCCGTCACGGCGACGGCGCCCATGGCACCAGCAGCGAGCATAAGGGTAGCAAACTTCTTCATAACTGTTCTCCGTCCATTTAAAACAACTTGGGGGTAGATAGCCCGCAAAATTCATGACTCGCTTGTTGCGGCTCATAAAGAATACGGGATAGCGCGTTGTGTTGCCGGGGGGCGAATACTGAACGCCCTGACTCCCTGTTCCCATTGGATGTGGAGTACCGCGGCAAGACTCCTTTGACAGAGCACTCGCGATCATGGGGGTGATACCTAGATTCGAGTCGGAAATCAAAGACGTTTGCGGAATAATTCGAACCCCTTTGAATTCGGGGAGATAGGGCGAGGAGTGGGGGGGCTGTTGAGTCGTTGATCCAAGACGTAGTATGAGTCCATAGACAGTGGTCAGGAGTGAAGGCAAGGAGAGACGCGATGGGTTGGTTATTGGGCTTGGTTTCCGATACGCATGGCTATTTGGACCCGGATCTGGTGGACACCTTCAAGGAGCAAGGAGTGGACCGAATCCTCCATGCTGGCGATGTGGGTCGTCCAGAGGTGCTCGATCAATTGGAAGAGGTCGCGCCGGTGACGGCGGTGCGGGGCAATATCGATGGTGGAGAGTTGAGGTTTTTGCCCCTGGAGGAAGTCATCGAAGTGGGAGGTAAGCGGATTGCCCTGCTTCATATCGCGGGCTCACCGAAGCGTCCGCGAAAGGCGGCGCGGGAGCTATTGAGGGCCGAAAACCCCGATATTCTGGTGGTTGGCCACAGCCACATCGCGGTGGTGGGAAAGGTCGGCGAGACGCTGTGGATCAATCCGGGGGCAGCCGGTCGCCAGGGGTTTCATCACCAACGGCTGGCGGGACTACTCTCCATCGATGACGATGGAGAGCTGGGGATGAGCCGGATTTTACTCGGCCCGCGAAGTCAATTGGGTCAGCCTCAGTGAAGGAGGCGCCGAAAGCGGGCCAACCACTCTTTGCCGCGCCGGCCCTCGTGGCTCAGGGAGGGGGGGACGGGGCTTATGGTGATGGGCTCAAACCCCTCCTGAACAAGGTGCGGGGTCTGTTCTGGGACCAGGGGAAAGGGGGGACCGGTGGCCACCATCTCCAAGAAGGTGGAGTGGTCTTCGATGACAGGAAAGAGCAGCGTCACCAATTCGCCACCCGAGCGAATCAGGCGAGACATCTTTCGGGACCAGGCGGGGCGACGCTCCGGCTGGATGGCGCATAAAAAGGTATAATCCCAGACGAGATCGAAGGGCTGGGAGGGCTCAAAATTGAAAAAGTCGTCGCTGAGATAGTCGACGTGGTTCGGGTCGACCGAGCTGTCATGGAGGAGGCCTTGGAAGCGCGCTTTCGCCGATGGTGCGGCATCGAGCCCGATCACCTTGCGGTTCGGTGAGGCGAGGGTGAGCACGTCGTATCCAGCTCCGCACCCGGGAACCAGGGCGCGGCCTGCCGGCAGGGTTTTTTGAGCGACCAGTTGATGCAAAATCGGAGGGGAGTCGCCGGCGTCCCAGCCGATTCGTCCCTCTTGCCAGGCCTCTTCCCATTTTGTCATGGACTGTCCTGCGAAGTTGTGGCGGTGAAGTGCTTCAGGATGGTTCTGATTTGAGTCGGGGACGAAGCCTCTCCAGGGCCTGATCATCGATGGCATCTTCATGATGAGCGATGATGACCGTC
>CAYQBU010000015.1:22885-39155 GCA_964415785.1 uncultured Bradymonadales bacterium | reverse complement strand
TCGACCTCAAAGCCGGTCTGCTCGCCGATAAACTCGGCGAAGCGCTCGGTGTCCAGGGCCATGCCGTCGGGGTTTTCCTGAGGCTGGAAGGCGAAGGTCAGCGTTCCCCGAGGTTCGTCGTCGGAGGCCTGGTCGAACTCAGCGCTGTCATCCGAGGTGTCAGTGGTGTCGCTGTCGCAGGCCAGGCCGGGCAGGGCCAAGAGAGCCAGGACGCTGAGGAGGGTAGCACTTCTAATCATCGATAAAACTCCACGGGATAGTCAGGGTGGCGTCATTTTTCCAACTTATTGATAAGATTCCGTGGAAGAACGTCAAGGAGAAAATGATATTTAGTTTCAATTTCATTGAGGTGGCCGGTGGTATTGTTTCCGGGGGAGGGGAGATTATGCTTCACCGTTGGAGGTCTGGGTGTTGGAATAGGAGAAGGCGGTGGAGGACGGCATGCGGCGATGGTGGTTTTGGTGGACAGCGGTGGTGGTGCTTGTGATGAGCACGGCTGCGACGGCGGAGGAGGTCGATGGAGAAGCCCAGGTGGAGGTGCTCTATCTGTCGTCTCCGCAGTGTCCGTTTTGTCAGGTGGTCGAGGAGCGCGATCTGGCTCCCCTGCAAGAGGAGTACGGGGCAGCGCTTAGGATCGAGGTGGTGGATACGACCACCGATGAGGGAAGCGCCGTCTTGAGGGAGGCCTGGGAGCATTACGAGTTGGCCGATAATCGCCGGGGCGTCCCGACGGTGATCATCGACAATCAGGTGCTGGTGGGGGCAGGAGAGATTCCCGAGCAATTGGCGGGGTTTATCGAGGAGGCCAAAGACAGAGACGGCGCGGCGTTGCCGGCGCTGGCAAGCCTTGAGCAATGGATGCAATTGGAGGGGCGCGATGAGATCGTGGAGCCTCGAAGGAGTTGGGTGAATCGCTTTGAGCGCGATATGCCCGGCAATGCGGTGTCGGCGGCGCTACTGGTGATCATGCTCATCCTGGGATTGGTGATGGTCATTAAGGCGCCCTGGCAGCGAAGATGGGGTCGGGGCGTTCCGCTGTGGACGCGGTCGACGGTGGCCGTGGTGGGATTGGGCATATCGGCCTACCTGACGTATGGGGAGACGACGCAAGAGGAGATGCTCTGCGGGCCAATTGGGCAGTGCAATATTGTCCAGCAGAGCGAGATGGCGATGGTCTTTGGGGTGATCCCATTGGCGCTCTTCGGGGTGTTGGCCTACGGGGCGCTCCTTGGGCTCTATGGGATGAGGAAGTGGGGAGCAGAGCGGTGGCAGCGGTGGAGCCCGGCGCTCGCTCTGGGAGTGGCGGCCCCGGGCTTTGTCTTTTCGATCCTACTGACCTTTTGGCAGCCCTTTATTCTGGGGGCGACCTGCGCCTGGTGTCTGGGCTCGGCGATAACGATGAGCGCGAGTTGTCTCTTCGCCCTGGGAGAGGGCCGCGAGCAGTGGGGCCAATGGATTGAGGCCTGGAGGGGTAGAGGCTAGGAGCCTGTTGCACATAAGCTCCGCATCGTCTCGCCGGCCGATTTTGCGCCATACACCGCTCGTATTCCTCCGAACAGCGCTGTTATTTCGTCGTCATGCGAATGATTCTGGCATCAAAATCTCCTCGGCGAGGACTCGGTCCGCGATACGCAACAGGCTCCTAGAAGTAAATGGCCTCTTCGCCGTGCTCATCGATCAGGGCGTCGACGTGATCGAGGAGGGCCTGGCGTTGCTCCCAGAAGAAGTCGAGGCGTTGTTCCTCGTCGCTATCTGGGTTTGGAAAGAGAATCGGATCCACCAGGTCGGGGTGAAGCAGGCGCAGGGTGTTGATCGTGGAGCGCTCAAAGCGCTGGATGGGCTGGAGGCGGCGATCGAGGAGCGCCAATTCCGGCCGGTCGCGAAATTGAAAGCCCGAGCTATTGTCGATGGCGATGAAGCGGCCGTCGCGAAAGTGGCTGTTGACGCCATAGAACTCGGGGACGCCGCTGTAGCGGTCGAAATTATTCATCAAGAAGTCAAAGACGTGGAGCGTTGAGATCTGGCGGGCAATATCCTCTTTGGTGTGGCCTCGAAGCTCGCCGGCCAGGGCCTGATGAGACTGTTGGGAGTGTTCGTCGAAGCGATCGACGAGCTGGTGGGCCGGTTGGGCCAGGAGGTCGGGGTCGCTGTCGGCGCGAAGGAGGTCGCGCCAGGCGTCGACGTACTCCAGGGGAAATTCCTCGTAGTGAGGGATCCACTCCTTGAGGGTGCCGTAGAGGTAGTCGCGCTGCAGGCCATCGGGGCCGGCTTCCGTGTTCCAGTGGAGCTCCTGGAAGCGGTCGTCGGCGTAGTTTTGTTGGCGAGGGGTGTCGACGCGGCCGTAGAGCTCGTCGAAGTCGTTGCGGCTGATGCGAGCCGGTTCATTGATGGGGACGTCGACGCCGATGAGTTCGCCCAGTTTGAAGGCCGCGATTTCGGCGCGCCAGCCGTATTCCCAATCGTCTCGGGCGACCTTGTAGGCGTATTGGCTCTGCCCGTCGTTGGTGAAGCGCAGGGTCACGGAGCGGCCGCCGCCCAGGGCCCGGAGGGCGTCGACGCCCTGGTCGGGCTTCATGGTTCGGAGGTGACGGTCATAGGTCGTATCGGCGTCGATGGCGCGGTCAAATGCGTCCTGGAGTGCGGTGAGGTCGTCGATGTCCTGGAAGTGATGAGCGGCGAGCTGTTGGGCCATCTGGACGTCGCCGTCGTCCAGGGCTTGCTCTACGAGGTCGAGAGGCGAGGGCGCGGAGCTGGCAGCGACGAGAGACGACGCCTGTTGGGTGGCGTCATTGAGGGCCCCAGGGGCTGTGGAGGGAGCATTGGCGCCGTGGGCGGTGGCGGTCGGTTCCACGACCGCGGCGTCGGCCTCCAGAGGCGCCGGCTCGGGGTCGGAGAGGAGCGCGTAGGTGACGGCAGCGCTGGCGACGCCCGTGGTGATGAGGGCGATGGACCAGGGGATGAGATGGCTTGCGGGGTGAAGCACAGAGCGCGATGCGACGGGCGCCCCAGGGGCCTCCAGGGCGGCGTCGGTGATGAGCGGTGCATCATCGGCGGACTCGGAGGTCACGAGGCGGGCGCGAGCGGCCAAAAAGGTGGTGACGCTCTGGGCGACCACGTTCTGGACGCGCTCAAAGATGGGGTGATCTTCGATGGGTCTAAAGTCGCCGTCGCCCTCAGCGATGTCGTCGGCGACCAACCAGACGCCGCGGCGAAGGAGGGTGACCAGGTCGTCAGGAGTGATGTCGGCGTAGACCTCGTCGCCGATTCGAAGGCGATAGGACGTGGCGTCCAGCGCCGATGCCAGGGAGGTCTCACCTCCGGTCTCAAAGGGAGGCGTTTCGGGGGCGGTGGCCTCTACGGGGTCGTCGGACTCGACAGCTTTCGGTGGATCGTCGCCGACCTCCGTGTCTCGACGGCCTTCGTCTCGGTGCTCCTCGTCGGGTGAAGGAGGAGATGCCTCGTCTTCCGGGATTTGCGTCGGTGGCGGCGCGGTGGGTTCGTCAGAGCGAGAAGGGGGTATATCGGGGGGGTAGGCCCCGGGGAGGCGGTCCATCTCGGTGGGGGTGTCATCGACCCAGAAGATCTCGTCGGCGGCGTCGTCGATGGCGGCGTCGATCCAGTCGCCGTCGTCGAAGGCCTCGTCGAGCGACAGGGAGTCCCCGTCGGTGGTGTCGTCGTCGCCGGGGAGGGCTTCGATCTCCGGAGGTGGGGGGCTTGGACGGCCAAAGAGAGCGCTGTGATCGAGGCTTCGCCAGCCCGGTCGGCGTGCGGTGGCCTCGGGAGGGGGAGGCGTAGGCGTGCCCTGGGGAGCGTCCAGCTCTGGTGACGGCGAACTCGCAGGCCGGCGCTTAGGCTCGATGGTCAAGCCCATCCCACAGCCGGGACAGGCGACCCTCAAGGTCTGTTCGCCCGATGGTCGGCGAGCGATGCGGAACTCCGATCCGCAGGCATTGCAATGGATGTGGTCGCTCATAGGGGATGTTTGCGTTCGGTAAACCAGGGGCCCAGAGGCCTTCTATTGAGGGACAGTCTAACATAGGCAGGTCGGGCGGTCAGGTTTTTTTGGGGTGGTGAGATTGCCAACTGGTCGATGGCGGTTAAGGATTAGGGGGTGAGATAACTGGATACGATGGAGGATTTATGCAGATGCCCGACAGAGGTGAACGCACGGTGGTAGTCACGGGAGCCAAAGGGGCGCTGGGTCAAGAGGTGGTCAAGCGCTTTAGCCGCTATGGTGATGCGGTGGTGGGATGGGATATCGAGGCGCCGGGTCCGGGGTCGTTGGTCGATGATGAGCGCGGCAGCACCGTGCAGTGGATGAAGGTCGACGTTACGAAAGCCTCGGTGGTGGACGCGGCGATGGAGACGGTGGAGCAAGAAGTGGGCGAGATCGATACGCTCATCCACTGCGCCGGAGGGTTTCGTTGGTCGGAGATCGACGCCATTGAAGTCGCCGATATCGACTTTTTGGTGGACGTCAACCTGCGCTCCAGCCTCTATATCAGCCGATCGGTGATGGGACGGTTTAAGGAGCGCGGCCTGGGACGGCTGATCTTTTTGAGCTCGCGATCGACCATCGATCCCGGGGCCGGGGAGGGCGCCTACGCTTCGACGAAAGCGGCGCTCAACGCCCTGACCCAATCTTTGAGCGCCGAGGTGGCGGATATGGAGATCACGGTCAATGCGCTGCAGCCGTCGGTGATCGACACGCCAGCCAACCGGGGAGAGATGAATGACGCCGATTTTTCCGAGTGGGTGCCCCGGGGAGAGTTGGTGGACCTGATGGAATACCTCGTCAGCCCGGCGGGGCGATCGGTCAGTGGTGCTCAGATCGCGGTTCGCGGTCGAACCTGAGCTGAGGTGGGGGAGGTTGACGAGACCGCACCACGTCGCTACCTGTCGGGACGCGCCGAGGGCGCGATGGTGAGATCCGACGACGGCTAGGACTGAGACGACGGAAGGCGACGATGGATAAAATGACGACGGTCATCGATCATCCCCTAATCCAACACAAGTTGACGCTGATGCGTCGAAAGGAGACTACGACCACGGAGTTTCGGTCGTTGATGAGCGAGGTGGCCTTGCTCCTGGGCTACGAGGTGACGCGGGATTTACCGCTGACCCAAAAAGAAATCGAAACGCCACTGATGCCCATGAAAGCCCCCCATCTGGCGGGAAAGAAGTTGGTCATCGTTCCCATCCTGAGAGCGGGCATCGGGTTCGTCGATCCCCTGCTTCAATTGGCCCCCTCGGCGAGGGTCGGTCATATTGGACTGTACCGCGATCCGGAGACTCTGAAGCCGGTGGAGTACTATCTGAAAATGCCGGAGCGAATGAAAAACAGGGACGTCATCGTCGTCGACCCGATGCTGGCGACGGGCAATTCGGCGGCTGAAGCGGTTAAACGGATTAAGGATTTTGAGCCGCAGTCGATAAAATTTCTGTGCCTGCTGGCGGCGCCAGAAGGGGTAGAGCATTTCCATTCGGTTCACGGCGATGTGCCGATCTATACGGCAGCGATCGACGAAAAGCTCAATGAGAAGGGCTATATCATTCCGGGACTGGGCGACGCCGGCGATCGCCTCTACGGGACGAAATAGAGAGCATCGCCAGCAGCACTAGCAGCGATACAGGTAGCGGTGACGAGGAGAGGCCAGTCTGGGAGCATCCCCCCTGAATGCCGGGGGAGGTGGTGACCAGGGTGGTCTCTTCGTCTTCCGTGGAGGGCGATTGCTGATCGTCGGGGTTTTGCCCGGTGGAGACGCATCGGCCGTCGACGCATCCGGCGGTGCAGAATTGACGGTCCGTCATGGAGCCCTCCTGGCATTGGAGGCTCAGACCATTGTGGATGCAGCGCCATCCGTCGTCGGCGTCGTCGCAGATGCGGTCGGTGTCTTCGGGAGCATCCAGGCAGGCACCGTCGTCGCAGCCATAGGGGCAGGACTCGATAGATTGGGCTTGCTCGTCGGCGCATTCGATGGCGTCGTCGCCTCGGCAATACTGGCCGTCGCCGTCCTGGTCCTGGCAAAAGAGGTCGGAGTTGGAGGGAGATTCGGCGGGTTCACCGCAGGCGCCGGTGGCCTGAGCAATGGTGATGTCGTCGCCATAGTAAAAGGCGATCATGTCATCGTAGCTCCAGCCCTGGTTGGCCAGGCAGGTCTGGCCATTTTGGGAGGCGCAGCCCCGGTTCTGGGGGTTTTGGGTGCAATCGTCGGGGACCCATCCCAGGGGAGTCATGGTGATGTCGCAACCCGTCAATCCCTGGTTATAGGTGACGAAGCCCTCGGTGTCCGTGGGGTCATTGCCGGTGGCCCCATCGCAGGTGTCGGTGTCGGAGGGGATGGCGCCGGCGACGTAGAACGAGGCGATGATGTGGTCGTCCCATGCCAGGTATTGGCCGCGGGTGGCTTCGGCGGCTTCGAAATGGCGCGATTCAGCGCTGGCATAGCTACAACTATAAACCTGGTCGGCCTCGCTATCGACGATGGAGTCGGCCCCGGTGACCAGGAGTTTGTAGTACAGGTAGCCACGGGCCTGGACGGCCTGGGCCTTGAGGGCCTCCATGGGAGCGTTGCCATTTTCGCAGGCCACGACATTGGCGATATAGTCATCCTCGATGTCGACGTCGCCAGTGCCGTCGACGTAGACGGTGCATGGGGCTTCAACCGGCCCCTCCATGGCCTGGCTCTGATGAGCGGGATCGGCGACGGGGCCACCCGGAATCTGGTGAGAGGGCTGGGGTTCGAATCCACAGCCGCCGAGGAGGAGTCCCATAAGAAGGACCCCGCTCAGGGCCGGGCCGGTGGCAAGGCCGGTTGGCGGTCGGTAAACGGTCATGGATATCCCGTGGGCAGATGAGTGTAGAAAGCCCCATGACTATGCCAAGACCTCACGTTAGAGACAACGCCCGGTTTCGTGCCAGGTCAGCCCGGATTATTCACGACTCGTCTACTGCGGCTCATCAGAGCCGGACTCCCTGCATCTCACTCCAGGGGCCTTTCTTGGCTTCACCCCAGGAGTACGCGGTCGCGATGCTCCCGGCGCGCTCAGGGCGTGACAACGTCTCATGAATCATCCAGGTTAGATAACTTTACTTTAAATGGCCCCCGTGCATCATGGTAGATCACCACGCAAGGGGTCGGTGGAATGAGCCATGCATATACGGTGAGGGCGGACGTTGAGGCATCGGTGGTAATGATTGAATTCAAGAGAGAGCGAGGACGTGGTTTCAGGACGCGGAAGCGATAAATGGGTCGGGGTTGTGCTGGCAGGAAAATATCGGTTCCTCGAGGAGTTGGGCGCCGGTGGGATGGGTCAGGTCTTTCTGGCGGTCGATGAGACCATCGATCGCAAAGTGGCGATCAAGGTGCTGCACCAGGAACTGGCCAGCGATGAAGCGGTGCGACGGCGCTTTGAAACGGAGGCCAAGGCCATCGCCAGGCTTCACCATCCCAATTGCGTCATGCTCTATGAGTTTGGGTTCAGTGAAGAGCTCGATGCCCTATACGCTGTCTTCGAGTACGTGGAGGGGTTTTCGCTGGAGTCTCTGGTGGGAGAGCGGTTGTCCTTGGGCGATATCCTTGCCGTGGGGACGCAAGTGGCGCGGGCCATCGGGCATGCTCATAAAAACCAGATCATCCACCGCGATCTCAAGCCCGAAAATATCATGGTGGTCGGCGATGCAGAATCCATGTCCATCAAGGTATTGGATTTTGGCATTGCCCGCATCGCGGAGAACGATGAAAAGCGGACGCGATTGACCCAGATGGGTCAGATGTTTGGCACTCCGCTCTATATGAGTCCGGAGCAGGCCCGGGCGAAATTGGACGTCACGTACTCCACGGATATCTATGCCATTGGGGTGATACTCTACGAAATGGCAGAGGGCCGGTTGCCCTTTATGGGGGAGACGCCGATCGAGACGGTGATGATGCACATCCACGATGATGTCCCGCAGATGGAGCGCGACAACCTGCCAACGGATCTGGAGGGCATCATCTTGACGTGCCTCCAGAAGGACGCCGATGGCCGATTCGATAGTTGTGAGGCGCTGGCGAGAGCGCTGGACTCGGTCACGGAGCGCGGCGAAGAAGAGGAGAGTATACTGACGGATAAATTGTTGGCCGTGCAGCAAGGTGAAGAGAGCGACGCCGAGGAAAAGAAGAGGATTGAGACGGCCAGTACGCTGCTCGCCCATCACAGCGAGGCCGAGGACGAAGGCGAGGAGGAGAGCCCGGGACAGACGTCGGAGGATTCCGACGACGAGGAGATGGTCACGGCGCCGAGCATGGTCGATCGATCCTCCGAAGAAGAAGTAGAAGAGCCCACTCCACAGGAAGGGTGGGACGACGATCTGGCCGTGGAGACGATGGTGCCGGGCATGGGGGGCAAAAAAAAGATGGTCATCGCCTTACTCCTGGTGGTGCTCCTCGGCGGAGTGGCGGGGGGGCTGATGTGGCAAGGGGGCGAAGAAGAAGAAATAGAACCGGTTGCAGAGGTCGATGACGACCAGGGGCTCGACGTTGAAGCTGGTGTGCAACAAGAATTGGAAGAGCCCCCTGAAGATCCTGTAGCGTTGGATGATGGTGCTGATGACGAGCAAGACGAAGGATTGGACGAGGCGACAGACGCCGAGGAGCCCACCGAGGAAATGGAGGGTTCGGATTTGGCGGATGACGCCGCTGAGCCAGCCGCCGAAGAGCAGGCGGAGCGCATCCCAGAGGAACCGGCCCCTGTCCAAGACGAGCCGGCGCAGGACGAAAGCCCCGGCAGTGATGAAGGGGAAGCCACTGAGCCAGAGCCGGAAGAAGAAGTGGACGAGGAAGAGCAATCCGACGATGAAGTGGACTCCGGGAGTCCCGAAGGCATTCAATTGCCAGGCGACGACGATGGAAGTTCGGGTCAACCGGAAGGCATTGGTTTACCACCGCAGGACTAGGTGTCGCCGAATAGCGGAACGCAATCGAGTTTTGGTGAGATAGCAACGAGGCGAAAGATGGGTCATCGAATCAGTTTTATCCTGGTGGGTCTATTGGTGTGGCTGGGAGCGTCAGTGGCAGTCGCCGAGGAGCCAGATATCGGTGGTGATGAAGAATTGATCGATGCTGAGGATGTGGCCGAAGAAGACATCGACGCCCATCAAAAGATGATCGACTTGAGCGCCAAGGGCAACGAGCACTACAGCGCCGGCGAGATTGCGGAGGCCGCCAAAGCCTATGCCGAGGCGTTTGAAGCCTATCCGCAGCCCATCTTGTTAAAAAATCAGATGATCACCCAGTACCTGCTCGACGATTGTGAGGAAGCCATCGAGATGGGGGAGTCCTTTTTGGAGACGGGCTCCTACAGCGAGGAGGATATGGGAGATGTGGAGAGGGTCTTTGGCGATTGCTCGATTCAGTTGGCAGAGAGCGAAGTGGATGAAGGAGACTACGAGGGTGCAGAGGAGTGGTTGGATTGGGGAGAGGAGTATCGCCAGGGGGAGAGGCAAAAGGCGCGAGCGGAATCATTGAGAGGGCGCGTGGATACGGAGTTGGCGATGGCGAGGCGCGAGGCCGCCCAACGCGAAGCGGAAGAGGAAGAGGCCTCGGCAATGGTTCAGGACGGGGTCAGTGAAGATGGGAGGCTGGGCCAGTCGTCGGGCCTGGCCTGGGGATTGATCGGCGGGGGTGTGGCGGCGATGGCCGGCGGAGGGCTGTGGCATTTGCGATGGGAGAGTAGGGTCAGTGATCTGGAGGGCATCGAAAATCGGGAGGCCTTTGAAGCGGAGCAACAGCGGCTCAACGATCGGCGAGGCATGACCCGGCTGGGGATCTCGTCGCTCTACGTGGTTGGGCTGGGAGCGATCACGACGGGAAGCATCCTGCTGTTGACCGGCGACGAGAAGCCAGCAGAGGCCCAGAGTAGCCGCTGGAGCCCCGTGATCGATGGCGACCAGGTGGGGGCGAGGGTGCGCTTTGATTTCTGAGTGGACGTGAAGTCCAGAGGGCGGAAAGTCTTGACATCAGGGGGCGTAGAGCGCACATTTAATGGGCCGGACTCCACAGGGATTGAGATCGCGATGGTGGGCCTGAAGCCCGCAGCATTGGAGCGCTCTCGCCCCCTGTTGTGGGAGTGTGGAATGAGGTCTGCGGTTACGGCCCGCCGCGCCACTGACGATACGTTCGACAAGCGTTCGGTGTGGTGCGGGGAGGGCAGTTCAACTGTTCAGATCCTTGTTCCCACTGACAGACCTTTCCCAAGGAGTATCCTAATGGCAACGGCACACGACATTTCAGGGGCGACTACCAGCGCGGAGCAGAACTACGAGGCAGGCGACCACGGCCTATCTCACCGCGATCTGAGAGACGATGAGTTCTGGAGGCAAATTCCAGCCTTTGCAGACGTGGAGGAAGAGGATTTCCTCAACTATATCTGGCAGATGAGAAACTCGCTATATGGCGAAAAGAAACTCATCGAGCTGATGGAGGGCCTGGCCCCCGATGAGTTCGTGGCCGACGCTCAGGAGGGCTTTAAGCGGGCGCCGATGGCAGTGCGAGTGACGCCCTATCTGTTGAGTCTGATCGATTGGAAGGATCCGTGGAACGATCCGATTCGGACCCAATTTATCCCTGTGGGCTCTCGGCTAACCCAAGATCACCCGATGCTGACGTTGGATTCGCTCCACGAGCAACGAGATGCTCCCGTCGACGGGTTGACCCATCGCTATCCCGACAAGGCGCTGTTTTTGCCCCTCGATACCTGCCCGGTCTACTGCCGGTTTTGCACGCGCAGCTACGCCATCGGCGTGGATACGGACACGGTGGAGAAGGTCAAGTTGCGGGTTGATCCCAAGCGCTGGGAAGAGGCCTTCGACTATATGGAGGCGACGCCCCATCTCGAGGATATCGTGATCAGCGGTGGCGATGCCTTCAATCTGGCCTTCAAGCATATCGAGGCCATCGGCATGCGGCTGTTGGAGATGCCCAATATTCGACGCATCCGTTTCGCCACCAAGGGGTTGGCGGTGATGCCGATGAAGATCTTGAGCGATGATCGATGGCTCGATGCCATCAGCCGGGTCGCCGACAGAGGACGTGAGCTCCACAAGCAGGTGGCGATTCACACCCACTTTAATCACCCCAATGAGATCACCGAGATCAGTCGTCGGGCGATGAATAAGCTCTTTGAGCGGGGCATCATCGTGCGCAACCAGTCCGTGTTGCAGCGAGGGGTCAACGATGATTCAGCGACGATGGCGATGCTCGTCAAGCGCCTGGGCGAGATCAACGTCCACCCCTATTACGTCTATCAACACGATATGGTGCAGGGCGTCGAGGATCTGCGAACGTCGGTCGAGACCAATAAGACCATTGAAAAGGCAGTTCGAGGAGTGACCGCCGGATTCAATACGCCCACCTTTGTGGTCGACGCTCCCGGTGGAGGCGGCAAACGGGCCGTTCACTCCCACGAGCACTACGATGCGGAAACTGGGGTCAGCGTGTATACGGCGCCGTCGGTCAAACCGGGGCAGTCCTTTTTGTACTTTGATCCTCTCCACAGCATGGCCCCCGAGATTCAGGAGGCCTGGAAAGACGAAGAAAAGGCCCAGCAGATGGTCGACGAGGCCCGGCGAAAGGCGGGCGTCCACCCCAGCGGATGACGAGGAGTAGGCCGGGGGGCTGCGGCGATCCTCAGCACAATGCCACACCTCGTTTTGCATAAATCAGGCGATGGGCACGTCGAAAAGAAAACGAGCGCAGATGTTATCGAGTCATCACGAATGAGTATGAGGAGAGCCGGGCATGAAATTAATACGATGGGTAACAATGGTCACGATCATGGCGGCGCTGACGACGGTGATTGCGCCCTCGTCAGCGGAGGCCTTCTTTCGGGTGGGGGCAGAAGCGCGATGGGTGCCGATGGCCGATGATTGGATGGAGGAGGGGTCCGATTCCTTTGCTCCCAACCGTCAGGTGGAGAGCTCTGGCATTGGAATTCGCGCGTTGATCGGGCTGCGCTATTTTTCGGTGGGGCCGAAGCTCAACCTGGTGCGAAACTCCTTCGAGGATAGCGATCTGAGCTATACCCAATTCGATATCAATGCCCAGCTGCGCTCGGAGTTGCCGTTGACGAGACTGGCGATCGTTGCGGAGGCGGGGCCATCGATGTCGTTGACCATGGGGAATCTGGGATATAACGCCAGCCTGGGGGCAGAAGTGGAAGTGGCCTCGTTGACGGCCGTCGACGTCAATCTGGGGATCGGTGCGGAGTATGCCAATATTTCGAGCGGGACAGGGCCGGATACAGACCGTATTAACTCGGGGATCCGGGCATTGGTGACCCTGGGAGTGGATCTGGCAATCCAATAAAAGGGGACGAATTTCTTGCTCCCCCTGCTAACTCGATCAAGGGTTGGGTGGCGGCGCTCCCACGGGAGTGACCGCCACTTTTTTTTGGCAACCCATTGCGACGAGTGGCAGGTGATATTGATGCAACGCGAGTGGTACCTCATCGACGACGAAGGCATTCATCCCGTGGATCTGGGCGAGGGAACGACAGATTTCTGGGGCCAATTCAGGCATCCCGGCGATGAGGCCCCCTGGCCTCCATTTTCTCAACTGGTCTGCCAAGCGACACCGGCGCAGGTGGTGGCAGCGCTGGAAGCGACGGCGGGGGTGATGGAGGTAGAGTTGGAAGACGTGACTGCGAGTCCCGAGCGGTGGAGCACCGCCGTTGTGGTGGCGGAGGCGCAGGGCTTGAGCGTGGTGTCCGAGCCGGGCGTGGAGCTCGATGATCGGGTAATCGGGTTGCCCTGGTCGGAGGCATTGGTCGAGGAATTGGGATGTAGTGGTGCGTTTTTTGGCTACGATCCGGCGGCATCGACCCTCTATCTGACCCGTTTCGAAGATGGAGTGGTTACTCTCGCGTGGAGCGATTCGCTAATGCCGGGGCCCAGTTACGCCATGGTCTTTGATGAGGATGGACGTACCACCGATGAGGATCCACGTCGGTTCGCCTTAAGAGAGATGGGACTGCCGGAGACCAGCCCACTCTTGGATCGCTATGAGTTTATGAAACTTCAACTCAAAAAGGTGCCGGGGTTGAGCAAAATCAGTCCTAATCTCGATGACTTTCCGGTGGCCCGCGTTTTGACTGCCCGGGCGACGAGTCAGAGGGAATGCCAGTAGAGGGGCAGGCGAAGATCAGCTCAGAGATTGCCTTGAGCGAGACTGCGCCTTATGTTCACAGGGGAAAGGTAAAGCGCGCGACCTCAATGGAGTGCAGATGATGCAAAAACACAGCGACCAGGCCGCCCGACGCGACGAAATCAAGGTGGATCCAGAAAACCTCTTCGACTCCTATCCAGTGGGGACATTGGCCCTGATGGGAGCGGGAAGCGGTGTGATCGCGGTGGTGACCCTGCTCATGGAATTGATGACCTCTCAGGTCCACGCCACGGCGGCCGGGTTTCCCGTGCCCTTTGTGAGCATGCCGATGGCCGTGGCCACGATGGTGCTGGCGGGGCTGATCGCCAAGCATAACCGCCGCTACGCGATGCCGGCCCTGATCCTGGGGAGCGCCTACTGGTTGGCCTACGCCGGGTGGTGGATCGCTAGTTGAACATCGGGTTGAGGCCCGAGTCCAGAAGCCAGAGACTGAACAATCGATCCTCGTCGGTCCAAAAAGAGCGAATTCGCCAATGGGAGCGTTCGGCTAACTCGGCGAAGGTGTCGAGGCGATATTTGTAGGAGTGTTCCGTAATCAGGGGTTCGCCAGGCTCAAAGGAGATGGTCTGTCCGGGAAGGGCGACAGTCTGGGCTTTTTGGCTAACCAATTGCATCTCGATACGCCCATGGGCCGGTTGGTAGATGGCCTGGTGTTCAAAGTGTTGGAGATCGAAGTTGGCGTGGCATTCACGGTTGATGCGTCGAAGAAGGTTGAGGTTAAATTCAGCGGTGACTCCCTGAGAGTCGTTGTAGGCCGCTTCCAGTAGGGTGGCGTCTTTGACGAGATCCACGCCGATCAGTAGCGAGCCTCGAGGACCAGCGCGGTGGGCCAGAGAGGAGAGAAAGGAAGACGCCTCTTCAGGGGAGAAATTGCCGATGGTGGAGCCCGGGTAGTATAAGAGGGTCCGGCCGTCGTGGCTGGCCCCTGGGAGCGACCAGGAGCCCGTGTAGTCGGCGCAGAGCGGCTCGATGGCAAGGTCGGGGGCGTAGGTTTGGAGTCGGCAGACACAGCGTCGGAGCTCGGCTGCGGAGATATCCACGGGGACATATTGGTAGAGGTCGTGGAGGTGATCGATAAGCGTTTGAGTTTTGTGGCCGCTGCCGGCGCCCAATTCGACAAGGCGGGCCCGCGATCCCACTTGAGCGGCGATGTCCGGGGCCTGACGGCGGGTCAGGGCCATTTCGGTGCGCGTGAGGTAATACTCATCGAGGTCGCAGATCTGATTGAAGAGCTGCGATCCGCGGTCGTCGTAGAGAAATTTACAGGGGATGCTCTTTGGGGCGTCGGTGCAGCCCTGGACGACAGCGTTGTAGAGTTGCGGGGAGTCGATGGAGGCAGATTGGGTGTCGACACTCATAAATGGGAAGGTCTCCGTCCATTGAGCGATGGCCTAAGGCCCTAAAGATCGCCCGAATTGTGGTGAAATAAAGGGGTTTAGCGGGCCAGGCGAAAGCCGCTGAATTGCCAGCGGGCCTGGGGGGCAAAGAAGTTTCGATAAGAGGGGCGGATGTGGCTTTCGGCGGTGGCGCAGGAGCCACCGCGGAGCACGAATTGATTGCACATGAATTTGCCGTTGTACTCGCCAATGGTGCTCTTCCAGGGACGAAATCCGGGATAGGGGCGATATTGGCTGGCCGTCCATTCCCAGCAATCCCCGAAATACGCCATGGAAGACGGATCCTGGAGGGCACGGGGATGGAAGCGCTGCCCCTCAAGGAAGCCGTCGCCATCGGGGACTTCTTGCCCAGAAGCTACTTCCCATTGGCCCTCGGTGGGCAGGCGATGGCCAGACCAACGAGCGTAGGCGTCGGCCTCGAAAAAGCTGACGTGGATCACGGGCTCCGCGTCAACGACGGGGCGCATGCCGCCGAGGGTCATGGTCCACCACTGGCCATTCTGGCGCTCCCAATAGAGGGGGGCTTCCCAACCCTGTTCCTGGACAATTTGCCATCCCTCGGAGAGCCACCATCGAGAGTCCCGATATCCGCCGTCGTCGATAAAGGCGATGAATTCGGAACAACTGACGGGGCGATCGGTGAGTTCAAAGGAGGGGAGAAAGGTTTGATGGCGCGGCAATTCATTGTCGAAGCAAAACCCGTCACCACCATGCCCGATGGAGTAGAGGCCCTCGTCATAAGAGGTCCAATTCATGGGAGGAGGTTGATCGGGGGCGTCGACTGGCGAAAGATCGGTGCGATAGCCTGGGCGAAGGGGATTGGAGGCCAGGGCGTGCTTGATGTCGGTGAGGATCAATTCCTGATGCTGCTGCTCGTGCTGGAGCCCCAGTTCAATGAGCGCCAGATGCTCGTCGGCGATGTCCGGGGAGCCCAAAAAGCGCTCCATCGCTCGGTCGACCTGCTGGCGATAGTCACCAATGGTGGCCACCGTGGGACGGCCGATTGTACCTCGTCGAGCGCGTTCGAAGGGCTCTCCGATGCCGCGATAGTAGGAGTTGAAGAGGGACTCAAAGCGGGTGTCGAAGCACTCATAGGAGGGGAGGTGAGGCCGGAGGACAAAGGTCTCAAAAAACCAGGTGGTGTGGGCCAGATGCCATTTGGTGGGACTCGCCGAGGGCATGGACTGAATGACTTGATCCTCGGCCGGGAGCGATGCTGCCAGGGCCGTGCTCTGGTCGCGGATCGCGTCAAAGCGTTGCTTGAGGGTGTCGACGTTCGATCGGGTTGAGAGCTCTGGAGTCGCGATCATCTAACCATCCCGGTCAATAGAAGAGGTCCCCTCGGATACAAATTGAGGTAGTGCTGCGAGTGTGGCCCAGAAAGTAGAAACACAATAAAAAATAGCAAGCAAAAAAGAAGAAACCCGGCCTCGCTGCAAGCGAAGCCGGGTTTCGTCGTCTTGGTCAAGCTCAACGCTTAGACGATGGTTTTGTCGTCGTCACCGCCGTCGCAGGCGATGATGGATTTATCGTCGTCGTCACCGCCGTCGCAGGCGATGATGGATTTATCGTCGTCGTCGCCGCCGTCGCAGGCGATGATGGATTTATCGTCGTCGTCGCCGCCGTCGCAGGCGATGATGGACTGATCCTCGTCGTCGCCGCCGTCGC
>CAYQBU010000015.1:16332-22785 GCA_964415785.1 uncultured Bradymonadales bacterium | reverse complement strand
TCGTCGCCGCCGTCGCAGGCGATGATGGACTGATCCTCGTCGTCGCCGCCGTCGCAGGCGATCACGGGAGCGAAGTCTTTGTCGCCATCATCGCCGCCGTCGCAGGCGAAGGCCGTGGCACCGGCGGTGGCCAATGCGACGAAGAAGATTGAGGCAGCGAGCGTGGAGAGGATTCGGTGCGTCATAATAATATCCGTATCGGAGAAAACTCAGTGTAACGGTCATGAATCGCGCAGCCGCCAAAATACCGGGAAGAGCGAGCTTTCTCAATGGCGCTGGAAAATTGGGCATGGAGGCAAATCGATATTGAGCAGGTATCGCTAACCCCTTGAAATGGTTGGGGTTTCGGTATTACTGTAAAGTTTCAGTCGCAGCGGACTTCTTATGCGGTTCGCCTGGCATGACCGAAGGGAAAGAGGACGATATGCGTCGAGGATTGCCAATTGCAGTGGTGATAGGGCTGGTGGGGGTGGTGGCCTGCGGGTTTGAGGAGAGGGACAATAACGACCTGATGGTCATCGATGATGTGGAGTCCCGGGAGACGACCCCGAACTGGGTGGGGATTGGCTACGATGTGGAGTCGTGGATCGGAGAGGGGGTTCTGACACCGGGGGAGGCCGACAATGGAGATCCAGAGGAGTGGGATGAGCCCGAGACTCAAGGAGACGCTGAGGAGCCGCAAGAACCTGAGGAGCCGCAAGAACCTGAGGAGCCCGTCCAAGAGGTGGACCCGGATCTGAGCTGTGCCGACGATGCGGCGATTTGTCGATTCTGCGGTCCAGCCCAGGATGTGGTGGAAAGCTGCGCGCCGGGGGCCCCGGAGTTTGAGTGCCAGGTCTTTGAGATGGTCAACCAGATCCGCGAAGATGAGGGGCTCGATCCCGTCACCTACAATGGGGATCTGGCGGCGTCGGCGATGATCCACGCCATGGATCTGAGCCTCTGCGACTATTTTTCCCACGACTCCTTGGATGGCACCTCATTTTTTGATCGCTGCCATCAGGGACCTTATTCCGGGACCTGCACGGGAGAGAATATTGGTGGGGGGCAGTCCTCGCCGCAGGCGGTGATCGACGCCTGGATGGATTCGCCCAGTCATCGGGATAATATTCTCTACCCGCACCATGAGGAGCTGGGAGTGGCATATTATGAAGGAGATGGAAATTATAGCCGCTACTGGCTCAAGCATTTTGGGCGCCCGTAAATCGGATCGCATAAAAAAGTGGGGCGTCGCCATGGTGGCGACGCCCCATTGAGGACGGCGTTGAAGAGGGTCAAAATCGCTCAGGGAAGGGCGATCTCGCCTTCGATGGCGGCATCGAGCATCAGGTAGCCCGCGCGCTCATGGAGGTCGCGGTTCTGTCGAAGCACGAGCTCCATATCGCCCAGTTCGGGGGCGAAGTCGGCGAGCATATCGAGCTCCGGAATCGGCAAATCGAAGGCCAGTCCATCGCCCAAGTCCTCGGTGAGCATGGGCCAGAGCTCATTTTGTACGAGGGTAAGTAATTGGTCCTGATTGACGACGGGCTCGCTGGCCGAGGTGTCGATAAGCCAGATGTGAACCGAGGGCTCGTCGGAAATATTGATACTGACGTCACCACCGCTGAGATCGAGGTTCGCTCCGACCTGAATATCGGCTCCAAAGCGGTCGATCTGGGATTCGCCACTGGAGATGTCATCGACGTCGAGCTCGATCTCGACCTGTCCGGCGTGGAGGACGATGTCGTAGGGCTCACCCTGGGAGGCAGGGCGGATGATGGGCTGGAGTCGACCGTCGAGGACAGCGCCGTTGACCAGGGGGATCTCGTCGCCCAGTTGTTCGGTGACGTCGAGGTCGAGGAGTCCGGCGTTCCAGATGGCGTGCATCATGGTGTTGAGCAGCGCCAGGTTGATTCCCAGTTGCAGGCGACCACCGGAGAAGAAGGGCAATTCGCCGTCGTGGACCTCCTGAATCGGGGCGCCCAAAGCGTCGGGGAAGACGGGGTCAGCGTCGAGACTGACGCCGGCGGAGACAAAGCCCTCGATGCCCTCGCCAGCGATGGGGGTCAGTTGGCCGACTTGGCCGTCGAGATCAATGGTCAAGTCGACGCCGAGATCTTCGAGTTCCAGGTCGAATTGCTGTCCGGCGATGATGTCGTCCAGGGATTCAAAGACCTCCTGAAGCAGGGTAGGTAGGGCGTCGACAAAGGAGAGGTCGATGGCGTCAAAGAGGATGTCTTCCAGTTGGTCGCGCAGGACGCTGTCGGCCAACTCAAAAAAGGCGTTGGCCTCGTCGCTATTGAAATTGGGCTCAGCTCCCTCGATGGCGATTTCGAAATCGATCAGCTCGACGTGAACGTCTTCGTCAGGGCCGGCCTTTTCGACGTCCATGGAGGCAAAGATGGCCACGCCGGCCGAGATCTCACCGTCGAGACTAACGGTTCCGGCGCTGTCGGTGAGTTCGATAAAGCCGTCGGTTTCAGCGACCAAATCGGGGATCTGGCCAAAGAGTTCGATGCCGTCATCGGTGACGTCGATTTCAACGATGGGGTCGTTGATATGGACGTCGGGCACACTGAGAGCGAAGGCGCCCTGGTCGACGACGGGGTCCGGGATCTGGTCGGTGATGTCGAGGAATTTGATGAGGACTTCCACGATATCGCCCAGGTCTTCGGTGATGATCAGCGAGTCCGAGGCCTCGACATAGGAGGAGCCATCGTCGAAGAAATTCTGGCCCAGCGACAAGATAAGAGCCTCGTCATGGTGGGCAGCGATGGTGCCCTCGTCGACGTCGATGTCGGCTGGCAAATAGTCGGGAGCCCACATGACGCTGACGGTGGCGACGCTGTCGGCGGTATTGACGCCGTCAAAGGCGCGAACGTCGATGGTATTGATGCCGAAGACGGGGTCGACCTCGTAGTCGAAGCGTCCGTTTTCGTCGACGGGAACCGTATTGCCATTGATCTGGACGGAATCGTCGACGAGGGCGGGGTCGGCCTGACCGGAGACCTCGATGACGTCGGTATCCTGGCCGCTGAAGTGATCGCCGGCGACGGGGGTCTCGAGGAGGATGGCGCCGGCGCCATCGGAGGCAGTGATCCGTCGAGAATTGCAGATGTCGGTGACCGTATCTTCTTCCGGGTTGATGACACAGCCCTCGATGTCGATACGGCCCTGTCCGACGACGACGAAGCTGCCATCGTCGTCTTCATCGACGAGGTTGGAGGGACCAATGGTCCATTCCACGTCCACATCGCCATCAAAGGAGTCGCCCTGAGCGTCGTAAAGAGATGCCTCGGGGGTCACCTCGGTGTCGAGGACGTAGGTCTCTCGGTGTGGGTTGAGGTCGATGAAGAGCTGGGCCGGTAAGGCGGCATCTTCATATTGATTCTCGGTCGGATTATTGACCTGGTTATTCTCCTGGTTATTCGACGCGCTTTCGTCGTCGCTACTGCACGCCGAAAGCGAGGAGAGAGCAACGCCAGCGGCCAGGAGGGCGATCAAGAGGCGATGTGGGTCGGTAGAGATGGTCATGGGTTACTCGACTCCAAAGGAAGCATCCAATTCGATATAGCGACTAGTCTGGTCGACCGAGATGTCACGAAGGCCCAGCTCGGAGCCCTGAGCGAGGCCAAATTGAGCCATGGCCGGCGGAATCTCAAAAGAGGGGATGGGCAGGGCCGGAAGGGCGGCATTGAGCGACTGATCGACGATGTCCTGGAAGAGATCACTGAGGAAGACCTCCAGAATATCGCGGGTGTTGGAGTTAATCGAGATCTCATTGGGCGACAGGTAAAATTCGTCGAGAATGACGCCATCGAAGGCGATCTCGAGGCCATTGAGGTCAAGTCCAGTCTCGGCGGTCAATCCGACGGTCAGTGAAACGGGATCGTCGAAGACACCGGGGAGGACCAATTCGACGCCAACGGTGCCCATCATGAGTTCGGCGGTGCCGTCGTCATCGAGGGCGACCATGGGCGGCATGGCGGCGGAGAGCTGGACGCTGGCTCCGTCGGGAAGATCATCGCCAAGGGCTCCGCCGACGTCGGCGTGAAAGAGACCGCCGCGCCACAGGGCGTGGAGGGCCTGGTTGAGCAGGGCGATGTGGACGGCGGCGGAGGCGGTGTGGTCCTGACCGACACCGGCGGGGTCCGGATCTTGGATGAAGAGCGAGGTCTGCGGGTAGGGCGCGCCCGGGGAATCGATGCCGTGGCCGGCGCCGTCAGCGCTGTAGATGCGCGGGGCGATGCCAAAGAGGGCGCGGTCGGGATCGACGTCGATGGTCGAGAAGTCGTCGGGCGTAAAGCCCAGCGACAAGGTGTCGTCGCTGTCGAGGCGCGGCACGTCGAATTCGGCGCCGAGCTCCGAGACCTCGAGGCTGGAGATGACGTCGCCGATGAGGGCGTCGAAGTTGTCGACGATGACGTCTTCGAAGGTGTCTTCGACGGTGCTTCGGAGGGTGCCCTGAACGATGCTCTCCACGCCGGAATACAAGATGTCGGAGGCCCAGTTTTGCCCGCTGAGTGAAATGGACCCGGAGGTGACGTTATTGACGTTGTTGAGCGTCAACGACGGCTCGCCGTTGACCTGCTCCAGATCGGCGGTGAGGCTCAGATCAACAGAGCTGATGTCGACCTCGGGGTTGAGGTTTCCAAAGCACCACCCGACGTCGACGAAGAGTTCGAGGAAGATATCATTGAGGGTGGCCTCCATGGTCAACCCGCCGTCGATGAGATCGAGGGAAGTGACGTGGAGAGGGCCGCTGGTGATGTCGATATCTTCGACGTAGACGGTATAGCTGCAACTGACAAACGAAACGGTGATGCTATCGCTCTGGGAAAAGTCGTCCAACTCAGCGAGCATCATGTTTTCGATGCCCTGGCTGTTGAGGGCGGTCATCAACAGGTCGTTGAGGCTGTCGATATCGCCGTCAAAGCTCCCGTCGTCGATGGCATCCTGAAAGAGGGACAACGAGATGCCGTCGTCGATGGCCTGTCCTTCCGGTTGCCAGGCGTCGGCGACAGTAAAGGCACAGGTGCGAACGTTTTCTTCACCGAACTCGTCGGTGGCGGCGATGTCCACGAAGTTGACGCCGTAACGGGTGTCGACGGAGGTGGAGAAGTCGTAGCCACCGTTGCCGTTGGCGGCCAGGGAGACGGAGTCGCCGTTGACGGTGACGCTATCGACGCTGTGAGCGTCGGAGACCATGCCGTCGAAGGTGATGGAGTCACCCGGGGGGTGGTCGATCATCTCGCCGTCGAAGGGGGCGTCACAGTTGATGTCCGGTCCGCTGGCGTTAACGACGACGTCGATTTCCTCGTAGAGCTCCTTGTCGTCGTGGGTGTCCTCGGTGACCTCGACGGACATGGTGTAGACGCCATCTTCGCTAAAGCGATAGCGGCTGTCGCCAAAGCTCTCGCTGGGGTCGTCGGCCTCGTAGTTGACTTGCGGATAGTCGATGCGGTTGCCAAAGCGGTCTTCGACGAGCACATCGAGGCGAATAACCTGCTCCACACCATAGGTGGCCTGAGAGGGCATGGCGTCGAGAAAGAGCTCCGAGGGCTCGTCGGGCAGGACTTCCAGAGGATCACCAAAGCGGTTTTGGGTCCCCTCGACGTGGCAATCGAAGAGGAATATCCCGGCGGTGGTCGCCGAGATGGTCAAAGCGTCGTTATCGGTGACGATGCCCGAAGAGCTGACATCGGAGACGATGTCAAAGTCAGCGTCGTCGATGGTGTTGCCGAATTCATCGAAGGCCGAGCAGGTGACGTCGACGGTATTTCCGGCGACGACCTGGTGGGTCTCGAGTTCGGCGGTGGTGGTGAAGACGTCACCGGGGGTGATGGTCAGCGAAGCCGGGTCTTCATCGACGAGGCCCAGGCTCGGCACCTGGCAGGCGGCTTGAGCATCGCCGGCGCCAATGGCGATGAGTTCATCATCGTCATTTTCATCAAAGGCGGTGTCCGGAAAGGTGGCTGCGCGGGTGGGTGGGGGATCGGAGAGCGAGACCTGCTCGCCATTTGCATCGAGGTAGACGCATTCGAGATCGACGACGTCGCCGGCCTGAACCGTGGAGGGAACGATGGTATCGAGGGCGACCACGCGATCGGGAGCGACGATGGGGGCATCGTCGTCATTATTGGGCTGTTGGTTGGGCTCCTGGTTATTGACGAAGGGGTCGTCAGAACCAGAGGTGTCATCAGCGCCACATCCGGCAGCCAAGAGGCCAACGGCAGCGAATACGAGCGTGATGCGACAGAGGCGAGATATCCTCGGCAGCGTGGAGTCACCGGGGCCTGGAGGTGTGGAATATACAGCCATCGTCGATTCTCCCGGGGGGCAGGGATAAGTAGCGTGGGCAGCAAATTAGATTGTAAGTAGTTCTTTAACTGGAATAAAATCTAGCGACTTATCGTCCGAGATGCAAACCCCACCTTCTTCAATCGGAGGCTGTTTGTGCGCCCAGGGCTTCGG
>CAYQBU010000015.1:0-16232 GCA_964415785.1 uncultured Bradymonadales bacterium | reverse complement strand
AGATGCAAACCCCACCTTCTTCAATCGGAGGCTGTTTGTGCGCCCAGGGCTTCGGCGGCGTCGTCGAGATCGTCTCGGATGCAGTCGTAGCAATCGCGGCGACGAAGCGTCCCGCACCCGCGGGTTGGTTTGGCGCGATAGATCTCGATGATCTCGAGGGCTTCGGAGGCCCCCGTGTCGACGAGGGCGTCGATCTTTTCCTTGTGGGGATCGCAGCCGTGGGCCTGGCGGAGGGCGATGGAGTAGCGCGTCCAATCGGGGAGTTCGTCCCACTGCCCGGCGTCGTCGAGCCAGTCCTGGGCCCATTGTCGCCGCGAAGAGCTGTCGTGGCGAAAGGCGAGGCCACCGATCTGACGAAGGACGGTTTCCGAGGGATGGTCGATGAGGAATTGGTAGGCCTCGTCGTCATTATCGAGGGCGGCGTCGACGAGGGCATCGATGAGGAAGGGGTCGTCGCGGTAGCGCGAGTCGAGATCGAGGATATGGGATGCGGAGGCGACGAGGTCGGGATCGAGATCGGAGTCGTTCAGTCGGTGGCGAAGAAAAATAAAGGCCAGGTGGGCGTCTTCCGGATAGGCATCGATGAGGTCTTGGAATGGCTCGAGATCGCCGTGCTCAAGGGCTTCGATGGCCGCTTGCACCTCGTCGTCATCGGCGGTGTCGTCCTGGGCTTCCGCCAGAGTGGCCGCCCGTTGCTCGCCGGGCGTGGGACGATCGAACCCGCCGCCGAACCACCAGACGGCACCGAAGAAGAGCACGAAAGAGGAGACGAAAAACCAGACGGCGATGGTGGAGACCAGAAGGCGCTGGATTTTGGAGAGCTTAGACCACCGCTGGAGGCCGTAGTCGCGCGTCTTTGCGCCCAGGCGTTTGGTCTGTTCACCGATGTCGCGGAGGTGGTCGCTGACCTCGTCGAGGCGAAGGGTCGATAGGGTCTGGCGGCGCTGGTGGGCGCCGCGGGCGTCATTGATCAACTCACGGGCTGCCTCAGCGGAATCGGGGCGTTGCTCGAGGTCCTTGTCGAGAAGGACGTCGACCAGCGACTGAAGTTCCGGGGCGAAGCGGCGGTCATCGACGACGTCCTGGAGGGAGGGAATGGGCTGCGTGATGTGCTGGCCCATGACCTTGGCGATATTGTCGCCATCGAAAGGGGGTTGGCCGGTGAGCATCTCGAAGAGCACGATGCCCAGGGCGTAGAGATCGGCGCGGAGGTCGATATCGTCGCCGGCGACCTGTTCGGGCGCCATATAATGGGGCGTGCCGTAGACCATGCCGGCACGGGTCAGCCTCTCCTCGTCGGTGGCCTCGGAGTCCTCGCCGGCGACGAGGCGGGCGATGCCAAAGTCCATGATCTTGACGAAGTCGCGATCGCCCTGGCGGTCGATGAGCATGATGTTTTCGGGCTTGAGATCGCGATGGACGATCCCCTGTTGATGGGCCTGGTGGAGGCCGTCGGCGATCTGATCGGCGATATGGAGGGCTCGATCAACGGTCAGAGAGCCAAAGGTCTCGATCTGGTGTTGAAGGGTTTCGCCCTCCAGGTGTTCCATGACGAGGAAGAAATCTCCATCGTCGGTCTGGCCAAAATCGGTGGCCTGGCAGACGTGGGGGTGATCCAGGGAGGCGGCGGCGCGAGCCTCGCGCTGGAAGCGAGCGACGGCCTCGTCGTCACGACTCAGGTCGCCGCGCAGGACTTTGAGGGCCACCGTTTTTTGCATCATCACGTGCTCGGCGAGGTAGACCTCGCCCATGGCCCCCTCACCCAGGGGTTTTTCAATGGCGTATCGGCCGCCGATCAAGTCGGGGGTGTCGACGGAGGAGCTGTCCTGGGTTTGCACCATAGGATTGGGGAGCCTGGCTGGAATTTAGTCAGCGCGTCGCGTGGCGATGGAGTCGATGTGCAGGTGAAAGTCAAACTCCGTGGTGCGCACGATTTCTTCCTCGCGGTCGTGATCGGTGAAGGTGTGGCCGTTGGCGTGGGTGTTGGAGCGGGAAGCGACGACCTGGCCGGAGTCGGGGTCGAGAAAGAGCATGGTTTCCAGTTGGCCGCTGGCCTCGGTCTGGGTATCCAGGCGACCTCGCTGGAAGCGCCCCTGAGCGTCGAGATCGCTGTGAATGGTGATGGCGGCGCAGGTGGTGTCACCGCAGGGCACCCAGGCATCGAAGCGATAGATCATGTCCACCTCCTGGCGGCGATGGTGTTCTTCGTCTTCCTCCTGGAGGGTAAAGGTGTCCTCCCATGTGTGGCCCGGTTCGATGGGCTCATCGGGCAGAAGAGGCATGCTCTGGCTCAGGTATTGGGCGATCTCGGAGACCGTACTCATCACCAGGGGATTGGTGGAACGGTGGACGCGAATATCGCCAACTTGACCTCGGTCGTCGAGGCGAAAGGAGAAGGTGGCGTCGTCGTAAATCTGGTAGGGCCGGGCGTCGTCGATGAGGGCCTGTGGGGCGTCGATGGCGACGCGGGCGCGCTCGACGGTGGCCAGGATCAATTGGCCACCCTGGTCGGGATTAAGAGCGGAGCCGAAGGTGCGCGTGGCCTGGCGCTGTTCATCGTCGATGGGCTGGTAGGTGACCTGGAGTGATGAGCGGTGACGCGGCGTGAAGTGATGGGCGCCGTCGATGTCGAGATCGACGACATGGTGGGTGTCGTAGGTGACGGCGTCGTCGAGGCGAAAGCGAAGTTCGACGGGCTCGTCGGGAGCCTCGTCAGCGCTCTCATCGAGGGAGGGGAGCTGGTCCTCGGCTTCGCCCGGAGCAGAGAGTCCCGGCAGGGCGTCAAAGCGTGCGAAGGGGGCGTCTGAGTCGTGGTCGTCGTCGGCGTCGTGGGCCTGACCATCGTCGTGGTCATGGTCATGGCTGTGGTCGTGATCGTGTGGGCCGGGAGCCTGGGCCGCAGAACTCAATGGAAAGAGCAGGGCCACGACCAAAGCAAGGAGCAGTGGAGAGCGCGTCGTTGGAGGCGGTAGCTTGAATACGGGCATCGTAGGGCCTGCTTGTGGAGAGTCGGACGATGGGAAAAGAAGCCTTGCGGCGACCCGAATTTGTAGCAATGGTGGCCCGCTGGCTCAAGTTGCGTTCGGCCTCAGCAGTGATTGGCGGTCGACATTCAAGGTCAGAACGATAAGGTCAGGTGTGGTAAGGCTCAGGAATTTGGGAGCCAGAGCGTCACGTCAGTTTGAGAACGAGGTTAGCCGTGCAGCGATTAAAGTCGACGAGTTGGATGGTCGCCAGGTCAGTAGTAGTGCTGGGGTTGCTGATGGGGTGGATGGGCTGTGACGATGGATGCCAACCCGGCCATGATGTGGTCGATCCCGCCGAGGCCGGGGCAGATCAGTTGGATGAAGAGGTCAGCGCCGTGGTGCGTCTGTCCCGGTTCAACGAGCGAAATTTTGATCTCCAGCATTGGTGGGCGGAGTCGGTGGAGGCCGGTCGCCTCGTTGGCCGCGACGACCAGCCGGGAGGAATCGCGCCTCAGCCGGCGCGCGAATTTCATCGCTGGGTCACTCAGGTGGTGGGAGAGGAGCAGGCCGGAAAGATCCTGTGGCGAGACGCCGTTGAGATCGCGGTCTGGGAGAGCGACGACGAGGGATGGCGGTGGGCGGTGGGTTTGACCGTCGACGATCGCGATATCGATTGGTCGGCCCTGGGCACGGAGCATCGCCACTGGGCAAACCCGGTGGCCGACGAGACCCTGACAGTGGTGGCCGGCGAGGACTACTATGGAACGGTCAAGGAGATCGCCAACCCCGGTGAGACCGGGGAGGAGTATCGGCTGGTGCTATCCAATTTTGAGGCGGGAGCAGCCTATTTTGGTGAGGCCCTGGCTCTAACGGGCGAGGGAAGCGGTGTAGAGGCCGCCGAACTCTACACCTGGCCGAGGCGCCTGGGCCTCAGCGAACGCTACGGTGATATGGCCGACGAGATGGGAGCGACCCTGGTGGCGCACGGCTTCGATATCCCGCCGTCGCAATTGGGGCCACACCTGCTTCGGATTCGGTGGGCAGATTTGCTCTCCGAACAAGAGTTTTGGCCGGAGATCATGCGAATGTGGATGAGCCTGGAGCGCGACGAGGAGACCCACGGCGCGGAGTCCATTCGGCTCAACCTCGATATATCGCGGGAGGACGCAACCCTGGTTGATGTGCTGGCCCGCTCGCTCCGAAACGACGATCACAGCGATGTGCGTTGGTTCACCAATCCCCATGGGCAGCTCCACATTCAGGGAACTCCCGAGCTGTGGCCGGCGGTGCTGGACCTCTTCAATGACGCGGTAGGTCTGGACAAGCTTCGCGAACTGGATGATGTCGAGGACGGAGAGCTCTTTGAGAGGCTAGAGCGGATGCTTGCGTCCAATGCGGGCACCACCAGCCTGGTGGCCCTTCCGACTCGCGTGCCACCGCCGCATACGGGGGAGTTTATGTTGCGCTGGGAGCTCATCGACGAGGGGATCGATCGGGACAATGTATTTGCCTTTCATCAGGCGCTGATGGAGGAATTTTGGCTGCCCCTATTCCGGCGCGACCAGGTGATGGTTCACCAGCCGGACGACGAATTATTTCACGAACTCGATGGCACATGGGGTTCCGTGGTGTTCCAGATCGGTCATGGGCATGGGCCGGCCGGCGCCTGTTGGGTCGATAAAGAGGGCTGGTTTACCGTCCTGTACGGGGCGCGGCCCTGTGAGCGTCTAGCCGAGCAAATAGCGGCCTCAGAGATTCGAGAGCCGACGTCGGCGATGAGCTATACGGGGACGTTAACCCGCACGCTGGAAAAGGTCTTCTTGCCCCATGACCACGAGTTGGACGAGGTTTTTGACGAAGATCTGGTTGTTCACCTGGATGTGGATCGGATCGACGACGATCAGGTCGGTCTGTCGATGGAGACGAGGGAGACATTGGTGGCGGCTCATCTCGTCGATCAGGTGCCCCAGCTTCGCCACTACTGGGATATGAGCGGGTGGTCGCCGCTGGAGGCGCCGATCACGCAACCGGGAGCATCGCCGCCCAGGCTTCAAGCGCCGGGGCTGAGCCTTGTGGGGATTCCCGGCCTGGTGGGGACGATGCCGACATCGATGCTATTGGGCATGCCCTTTTCCTATATGCCGATGGATGTGGCGATTTTTCAGCGCTACTACTTTGATGGTGGGTTGAGCCCCCATCATCACCATCATTAATGCGCAGAGCCAACCAACGGTGGAGGATCGGTGAGTAAGGCATTGGAGTCGCTGGGGGCCAAAGAGTTGATCGATGAGGCGGAGAGTTACCAGCGCATCGAAGCCCGGGATGACGAGGGGGACACGATCGAGCTGCGGGCCGTGCTCTACGAGGACGATAGCGATGGGCTGGACATTATCGCGCGGCGCGCGGCGCTTCGGCGCCAGCATCAGGTGATGAAAGATCTCGACGGATGCAGCGCGACACCGACGGCGTTGGGGTGGCACGAGGTGCAGGAGAGTCCGGTGGATCGGCCGCCGGAGCCCATACTTCGCTGTGAGCGGCTCCGCGGTCAGCCTCTGGACCAATGGATGGAGGAGCACGCTCCTCAGGGATTGGAGGCCCAGCAGGCGCTGAGATGGACCGACGAGGTGGCCGCCCTGGTAGTCTCCGCTCATGAGGCGGGTTGGCTTTGGCGCGATTTTGACCCCCGTCGGTTTGTGGTCGACGACAGTGGCGACCGGCTCAGGGCATGGGCGGTAGATGGCGCGATCCGCATGAGCCCCGGTGAAGAGGGGGCGATGGTGGATCTCAACGAGGCCTATGTGGCGCCAGAGGTGCGCGACGACAAGGAGGGCAAGCGCCGTTCTCCGGCCGCCGATCTCTATGGATTGGGCGCGCTGTTGAGTTTTTTGCTCAGCGGTCAGGAGCCGCGCCATCGCGTAGAGAGCCCTGTGTCCTACCCGGCCTACGAGCGAGTGCAGGAGCATGGATTGCCGGGATTGGAGCTGCTTTTGGGGGCAACCCTGCAGCCCTTGTCGACGCAGCGCCTCGATCAGGTCAGTGCCTTTCGAGCCCACTTAAAGGTGGACTTGCTGCCCCAAGACGATACCCCGGGGTTTGCCGACAAGCGCCTTCCGGCGCCCTGGACGGGGTTGGAGATGGAAGACCCGGCGTCCAACCGAGGGCTGCGCAGCAATCTGTCCGCGGGTCCACTGGTCAGCCTGCCCTCGGGAGAGGGCGGGGGGGCCCAAGAAACAGCCACAGCGCCCGACGACGAGGTGAAATCAGCCGTGCACTGGCCGACGGTTCTCATCATGGGCGCTGTGATGGGAGCTGCCCTGTTGTGGTTATTGCTCCGCTAGAGCGGGATCGCTTGCGGTGTCCTGGGACTCCGGGGCACCGTCGCGATCGCCTTTGACGAAGGTCAAGGAGTCACCATCGTCGGCAACGCAGACCACGACGTGGTCGCCGGGCTCAAATTTGCCCTCCAATATCTCCACGGCCAGGGGGTCCTGAATATGGGTGCCAATGGCGCGCTGGAGGGGACGGGCACCGTATTCGGGTTCAAAGCCGGCTTCCGTAAGAAAGTCCTTGGCCTCGTCGGAGATGTCGATGGTCATGCGCTGTTCGCTGAGCAGACGGCGGAGGCTGCGCTTTTGGATGTCCACGATCTGGCGGATGGAGTCCCTATCGAGGGCGTTGAAGACGATCGGGCTGTCGAGGCGGTTGAGAAATTCAGGGCGGAAATGATCCTTGAGGATCTCGTGAACTTCGTCGTGGAGTTCTTCACCGCTGGCCTTGCCGCTGAGGTCCATGATTCGGCGACTGCCGACGTTGGAGGTCAAAATGACGAGGGTGTTGGTGAAGTCGACGCGGCGTCCCTGACTGTCGGTGAGTCGTCCCTCGTCCATCAGTTGAAGCAAGAGGTTGAAGACGTCGGGGTGCGCTTTTTCGGCCTCGTCGAAGAGGACGACGCTATAGGGGTTGAGGCGCACCGCTTCGGTGAGGATGCCGCCTTTCTCGCTGCCCACGTAGCCGCGGGCGGAGCCGATGAGGGTGTTGACCTTTGATTGCTCCATATACTCCGACATATCAATGCGGATGAGGGAGTCCTCGCTATCGAAGAGGAATTCGGACAGCGCCTTGGCGAGCTCCGTTTTACCGACGCCGGTGGGACCGACGAACATGAAGTTGCCGATGGGGCGGTCCGGATCCTGGAGCCCGGCGCGGGAGCGCCAGATGGCGCGGGTCAGGGTTTCGATGGCGTTGTCTTGACCGACGACGCGCTGGCGCAGGCGGTCTGGCATATTGAGGAGTTTTTCGCGCTCTGATTCCAGCATTTTACTGACCGGGATCCCCGTCCAATCGGCGATGACGGCGCCGACGTCATTGGCGTCGACGTATTCCTTGAGGAGGCGCTCCTCCTGGTGGAGGCGGTCCATGCGCTCCTGGGCCTCCTGGAGCTTGTCTTCGAGCTTGGGGAGGACGCTGTAGCGGATTTCGGCGGCGCGGCCGAGGTCGCCCTTTCGCTTGGCCTCCTGGATCTCTTTTTCGGTGGCCTCGCGCTCTTCTTTGATCTCTGTGATGTCGTCGAGGACGTCCTTTTCGGTCTCCCAGCGCACGCGAAGGCGAGAGGCCTCCTCGCGGAGGCTCTCGATATCGTTGTCCAGGCGTTTTCGCTCCTCGACGGTGTCGCGGTTGGTGGCGTCGGCGATGGATTGGCGCTCCGCCTCCAGGTTGTGGAGGCGTCGCTCCAAAGCGTCGAGCTCGGTGGGCTTGCTGTCGATTTCGACGCGAAGGCGGCTGGCGGCCTCGTCGATGACGTCGATGGCTTTGTCGGGCAGTTGGCGATCCTGGACGTAGCGGTCCGACATCTCGGCGGCGGCGACCAGGGCACCGTCGGCGATCTGGACGCCATGGTGTATCTCGAAGCCCTGTTTAATCCCGCGGAGGATGGAGACGCATTGGTCGATGTCGACCTCGTCGACGCGGATGGACTGAAAGCGGCGCTCCAGACCAGGGTCACTCTCGATTTGCTGGCGATAGTCGTCGACGGTGCTGGTGCCGATGCAACTGATCTCTCCGCGGGCCAGGGCGGGCTTGAGCATTGCCGAGGCGTCGGAGCTGTCGCCGCCACCGGCGCCGACGATCTGGTGGAGTTCGGGGATAAAGACAATGATCTCTCCGTCGCTCCTGGCGACCTCCTGGATGACGCTCTTGATGCGCTCCTCAAATTGACCGCGAAGGCTGGTGCCGGCGACCAGGGAGCCCAGGTCCAGGCGAAGCAGGCGCTTTCCCTTGAGGCGCTGCGGGACGTCATCTTCCACGAGGCGCTTGGCCAGGGCGTGGACGATCGAGGTGCGGCCGACGCCGGGATCGCCGAGGAGCACGGGATTGTTCTTGGTGCGCCGGGTCAGCACTTCTGTGAGGCGGCGGATCTGGCGATCTCGACCCACCACGGGGTCGAGTTTGTCCTTGCGGGCCATGGCCGTGATGTCTTCGGCATATTGGGCGAGCAGGCTCGACTCGTCGTCGTCTCCGTCGTCGGCACGGGTGATTTTTTTGCCGTCTCTGGCGTCGTCGATGGCCTCGGCGAGGTCATCACTGTTGACGCCGGCGTCGCGCAAAAGGTGCCCGGCGAAACCCTTTTTCTGGCCGGCGAAGACCTGAAGGAGATGCTCGCTGCTCGTATAGCGGTCGCCACGGCGTTGGGCGATATCGCCGGCCTCTTCCAGAGCGTCCAGAAGAGCGTCGGCGACAAAGACCTGGTCGCGGGAGCGATAGTCGTGGGGCATCAGCTCAAGCTCTTCGATGAGGTCGCGGCCCAGGGGTTTGGGATCGACATCCAGTTTTTCGAGCAGAGTACGGGCGACGCTATCCTCTTGTTCCAGCATCGCCAGCAGGGTGTGCTCCACGTCGACGTGCTTGTGGCGAAACTTCTTGGCCAGCGTTTGGGCGCGCTCCAGAGCTGCACGGGCTGTTCTGGTGAACCGAGAGAGATCGAATTTTCTTGGCATGGTGGAACCCCTGGAGGCTATGGCAGCTATAAGTCTAGTCTTGAAATTACTACGCCTTGAGCACTCGCTGACGGTGCGTCTGACGCGTCGAGAACGTGCTGGAACGTCGTTGCGGCTCGCTCGACGATACCTCCGGCATCGCCTCGTCGCCGCGCCTTGCCCAACACGCCCTCGACTTTGCAGCCCGCTACCCGTCAACTTCGGCTCAAAGCGTTATCAGAGCGTCCCTAATTTGTCGGCGCAGCTAGACGGTGTCAATGGTAGCGTGGTCATCGAGGAGTTGAGCCGCCGGTCCGGGCCCCGATTCCAGAACCTGTTGGACGGCCTCAAGGTCATCGAGGAAGGCGCGAACTTCGAGGGTCTGGTCGGTGGGGCAAAAGACCTTGACGTGGGGCCCAGCGTCGATGGTCAGAAAGCAGGGCAAGCCCTTGTCGCGGGCCTGGCGGACGGCGTGAATGACGGCGACCGTCGCCGGTTGCCAGTACAAAACGGCCGGGTCGGCCCCCAGCGCGGTGGCGTGCATGCGAAGACAGCTTCGCTCGGCCACGCGAGTTAGCGCCGAGAAATCTCGCTCTTTGAGGGCCTGGGAAGCGGCATCGATATCGCCGGCGACGGTGGCCCTCCACGGCTCAAATAGGGGCGAGGTCTCCTGGGTCTGGGTCATGCCCGCCGTGGAGCTGATGGATTTGGGTCCGCTGGTGGTCAGGGCCACCAGGCAGGTCAGCGGCCAATGGTGGCGATCGAAGAGGGCTTCGGCGTAGGCGTCGGAGCCATCGTCGCGATCGCCGGCGCGCATGTGGACGAAGCCGCCGAAGAGGCTGCGGGCGGCGGAGCCCGATCCGCGGCGAGCGAGTCGAGAGAGGCGGCGCCGGTCCCAGTCCAGGCCGGCGGCGTGGCTCGCCGCCATGGCCAGCGCTGCAAATCCGGAGGCCGAGGAAGCGAGTCCGGCGGCGGTGGGAAAGTTGTTTTTCGTCTCCACCCGGGCGTGGGTGCGGCGGCCAGAGGCGTTGCGGATCCAGTCCATAAATGTCGCCACGCGACGCCAGGGACGCCCCTGTGCCGACAGGGCTTGGCCGTCGAGGGTGACCTGGTCTGTGGAGAGGTCGGTGTCGAAGGTCACGGTGGTCACCGTGGACAGCGCCTCCAGGGTCATGGACAGGCTATCTGCGGCCGGGAGGTTAAGCGTTGGGTCGCGCTTGCCCCAGTATTTGACGAGGGCGATATTGGAGTGCGCGCGGGCCGTGGCCTGGTCCGTCATGGTCGCTCCTGGCCAGGGGGAAGCCCGGCGTTAAAGACGTCACCCATCGGCTCCAGTGCCTGTACGATGGATGAGATGTGATCGGGGGCGGCCAGGGCGATGATGCAGCCTCCGCCGCCGGCGCCCGTTAATTTGGCGCCCAGGGCCCCGGCGTCACGGGCTCGCTGGCAGGCCTCTTCGAGTCGAGGCGTGGAGGTACCCAGGGCGTTGAGCAGTCCCTGATTGAGGTTCATCAACTGGCCGACCTCGTCAAGGCGGTGGTCCGTGAGGGCCCGGGCGCCTCGGTGAGTCAGATCGGCGATGGCTTCGAAGAGCTTGTCGCAGAGTTGGGGCTGGGCGTGGTGAAGGGCGGCGACGCCGGCGACCATGTTGGCCGTCGACGATGGGGGAGCGACGCGGGCGATCACCCAGGACGAAGGCGCGGATTTCAGGGGGGTGATGCGTGGGGCTTCGCCGTCGGCAGGGCGTTGAAAGAGAAATAGGCCCTCGCCCATGGCCGCCGTCTGGTCGATGCCCGAGGGGGTTCCATGGACAGCGGCCTCCGATGCCGCGGCGGCGCGAGCGATGCGTTGCGATGTATCTTCGCCGTCCAGATCCATGGCGTCCGCCAGGGCGCGGGCCACGGCGACGGCCATGGCCGCCGAGCTGCCGAGGCCGACGCCGACGGGGATGTCGATGGTGATGTCGATGCTCCACTGGTCAGCGCGGGCATCAAATACGGCGAAGAGGGCGTCCAGGGCCGTCTGAAGCTCTGGGCTATCGTCGATCACCCCATGGGGATGGCTGATGCGAAGGGGCCTGTGCTCGGCGGCGGTGACCGTCGCCACGGCGCCGCGGTCGAGGGCGCAGGCCAGGGCAGGGCATCCGTAGACGACGGCGTGCTCGCCAAAGAGGATCGTCTTGCCCTGGCCCCGGCCCCGCCCGGAGATTGGATTGGTCATAGCTGTGCCCTGAATTAGCCGAAGACACCACCGGTAAAGCCGGATTCGCTGATCTCGAGCTTGATACGCTCCGGCATCTCTTGGACGTGCTCGTCGGCGTAGTCGCAGGCGAGCTGAAAGCTATTTTTTTCTTCGTCGTCCTCGTCGTGCATGCACAGATAGACGTCGGTGAGATATTTAAAACGGGGAAGCTCAGTGGCCGTAATATTCCAGAAACGCTCGATGAAGCGCTTGACCGGGTAGCCGGCGACGCCGGTGCCCAGGGCGGGAAAGGCGATCTGGCTCAGCTCCAATTGGTCGGCGAGCTTGTAGGCGTTTCGGATGCAATTGGAGATCAGGCGGTCGTTGATCTTTTTGGCGCCCACAATGGAGACATGGATGAGGCGCTTGCAGTTGAGCTGTCCGGGCTCGGTGTCCACGGCGTGGCCGGGCTTGAGGCGGTTGTCGCGCAACTGACTGCGCTTCATGTGCAGGGTTTGTTGGATGTAGGGACCGCCGCGTCGGGCGATGGCTCCGCTCACGCCACTGCCCAGGATCATCCCCGTGTTCGAGGGGTTGACCAGGGCACCATCGGTGATGGGGAGCAGGGTGATATCGCCCTGTGTGATGATCAGATTGTGGGTTGGTTCAGCTTCCACCATAGGAATTGCCTCTGCATGGGATTGGGAAAGTGAGATCAATAAAAGGCTTTCTCGCGCTCTACGGGCCTAATACGGGCGGGCCACGAGGTCAATTGCCGTGGTCATCGACGAAGTGGCAGGGGCGCGTAAGGGCCTGAGCCAGGCGCCGTTCATATTCTTTGCGGGGAATCTCGATGGCTCCGAATTGACGGAGGTGATCGTTGATAAATTGGATGTCCAACAGTGCGTATCCTCGCTGGCGTAGTCGTCGCACGAGGTGGACGAGACAGACCTTGGAGGCATCGGTTTCGCGAAAGAACATCGACTCGCCGGCGAAGAGCCCGCCGATGGCGACGCCGTAGAGGCCGCCGACGAGGCGGTCGTCGAGCCAGGCTTCAACGGTATGCACGAAACCCTGATCGTGTAGATCGAGGTAGGCGTCGCGAATGCCCGTGGAGATCCAGGTTTGGGATTGGTTCTGGCGCGGGGCGGCGCAGGCGTCAATGACGGCGGCGACGTCGGCGTCGATGCGGATGTCGAAGGGCTCCTGGCGTACCGTCTGAGCGAGGCGCCGGGGGATATGGAAGTCCTCCAGGGGGATGATGGCGCGAGGATCAGGGGCGTACCAGTAGATACGCCCCCCTTCCTCGGGGTGAGCCATCGGGAAGGCGCCCTGCATATAGGCCGCCAGAAGCTCTTCGACACGGGGGCGAGTTTGCATCACTCGCCAGCCGGGCTGGGGGCGATCATATCGGCGGGAATCACGGCGTCGTCGAATTCCTCACCCGTAAGGTGGCCGAGTTCGATGGTCGCCTCTCGGAGGGTCTTATCCTCGTCGTGGGCTTTCTTGGCGATCTCGGCGGCCTTGTCGTAGCCGATAACCGTATTGAGCGCGGTGACGAGCATCAGGTTGCGGTCCAGATCCTCGGCAATTTGTTTTTCATTGGCCTCGATGCCGGAGACGCATTTTTCGTCGAAGGAGACCATGGAGTCCGCCAGGAGGCGAGTGCTCTCCAGAAGGTTGTGGACCAGCATCGGCTTGTAGACATTGAGCTCAAAATTACCGTTGGCCGCCGCCATGGTCACCGCCGTGTCATTGCCCATGACCTGAGCGCAGACCATGGTCAACGCCTCGGCCTGGGTGGGGTTGACCTTGCCGGGCATCACGGAGGAGCCGGGCTCGTTGGAGGGAATGATGATCTCGCCGATGCCATTTCGGGGGCCCGAACTCATCCAGCGGATATCGTTGCCGATCTTATTGAGGGCCACGGCGAGCATTTTGAGGGCGCCGTGGGCCTGAACGAGGGTCTCTTTTCCGGCCATGAGGGCGAATTTATTGGTCGCCGCCACGAAGGTATGGTTCGTGTCCGTGCTCAGCTCCTGGCACATCTGGACGTCGTAGCCCTCGGTGGTATTGAGACCGGTGCCCACAGCGGTGCCGCCGATGGGCAACTCGCTGACGGCATCGATCGCCTGTTCGATGGCTTCTTCGACGTATTCGAGTTGGGCCACGTAGCCGGAGAACTCCTGACCCAGCGTCAGGGGAGTGGCATCCATCAGGTGGGTGCGACCGACCTTGATGATGTCGTCGAACTCCTCGACCTTATCCTCCAGGGTGCTCTTGAGCTGCGCGATCGCCGGCTGGACCCGGGATTGGAGTTGATCGACCACGGCCAGAGCGCTGGCCGTGGGGAAGGAATCGTTGGTCGATTGACTCTTGTTGACGTCATCGTTGGGGTGAATGGGGTCTTTGGAGCCGATGGTGCCGTCGAGAATCTCGATGGCCCGATTGGCGATGACCTCGTTGGTATTCATATTGGTCTGGGTGCCACTTCCGGTCTGCCACACGACCAGCGGAAAGTGGTCGTCGAGATCACCGGCGATGACTTCGTCGGCGGCCTGGACGATGGCGTCGCGCTTGTCCTTGTCCAGAAGACCGAGGTCGTGGTTGACGTTGGCCGCCGCCTTTTTGACCTGGCCCAGGGCCTTGATCATCGGCCGGGGCATGGTGTGGTCACCGATCTCGAAGTTGTCCAGCGATCGCTGGGTCTGGGCCCCCCAGTACTTGTCCTTTGGCACTTCCACTTCACCCATCGAATCCGTCTCAATACGATAACTCATCTGCTGCCTCTCCAACGATAAAAAATCCCAAAATGGCGGGCGTGCAAACCTTGGTTACATATATGGAAGCGGGAAGCCGATGGCAAGGCAGCGTCTGGTGTTAAGCTTTGAGACACGATGAGCGATCAACTGCCACATAGGCCGCCGACGGCCCTTGATGAGGAGTTGGAGCGCATGGCGGAGCAACTCTTGCTCGACGAGGGAAGAGAGTTGAGTCAGGCGCTGATGGAGCGTCGCGTGGAGCGGACGGTGGAGGCCGGAAGGCCGATGGCCTTGTTGAGCTATTTTAGCGTGCTGTTTGGGTTGCCCGTCTTTGTGGTGCCCATGGTGCTGCGCGATAATGCTTTTGCTCTGCACCACGCGAGGGCGGCGGGGGCGATCTACGTGGCCTCGCTGGTGGCCCTGGCTCTGTCGCTGACCCAATGCGCCGTCTTTTTGCCCTTTGTCTTTCTATGCTATATCCCGGCGGCGATCGGCATTTATCGCGCCGCGGCGGGAGTCGAGGCGGGCCGTTCGGCTCTGGAGCCCTGGGGCCGACGGCTATTTGGTAGAATTGAGGTAGAGACGTGAATAAAAAAAAGAAGGCCCGGCGCATCGGTGAGATGCTCGACGAGTACTATCCAGAGACGCCCATTCCGCTGGACCATAAGGACGCCTATACGCTGACAGTGGCCGTGCTCTTGTCGGCTCAATGCACGGACAAGCGGGTCAATATGGTCACCCCCGACCTCTTTGAACTGGCCGACAATCCCCACGATATGGTGGAGCTGGAGGTCGACGACATCCTGGGGGCGATTCGCTCCTGTGGGTTGGCGCCAACGAAGGCCAAGCGGATCCACAAATTATCGCAGATCATCATCGACGACTTCGACGGGGAAGTGCCCGATACCCTGACGGGGCTCAAAAAGCTTCCCGGCGTGGGCCACAAGACGGCGTCGGTGGTCATGACCCAGTGGTTCGGAGAGCCCGCATTTCCGGTGGATACGCATATCCATCGCCTCGCCGAGCGGTGGGGCCTGAGCACAGGCAAAAACGTCAAGAAGACCGAGAAGGACCTCAAGGCGCTCTATCCCAAAGAGACGTGGAATAAGCGTCATCTGCAGATAATCTTTTATGGTCGTGAATATTGTCCGGCCCGGGGACATCAAATAGATGAATGTCCAATTTGTCAGTTTGCCAACGATGATGTGGCCGTCGAGTCTTGATGACTGAGGATCGGCGTGGCCCGGCTGGAGGAGCGCGTATGAGGTGTGGTGGTTGGTTGGTGGCGGTGGTGGCTGTATTCGCCCTCGTGGTGCCCGTAAATGAGGCAGAGGCGCAGCGCACGGCACAGGTGCCGGTGCAAGTAGGCGTGGGACCGGCGGGCTTTTTACTCGGCGGGCCCAGCGTTGAAGAGGTGGCCTGGGAAGGGCGGGCCTTTGATGACCAGCCCATCCACACGGGGCTTCGGCTCAGTCTTGCGGCGGTGATCGATGCCGACCTGATCGAAGAACATCCGGGGATGGTACCCTCTCAATATCGCAATCAACTCCAGCAGATGGGTGAAGTTCGTTTTAGCCCCTCGATCGTGAGCCTGATCCCCACGTCGCTCTATCTGTCGCCACCGATCAGGAATACATCGATCTGGGGGGCCACCTGGTCGCTGATCGGCGCCGGGTTGGCTCCGATCAGCGATCCCATTCGAGTGACGGCCAGCGGCTCGGCGGTGCTCAGCGCCATCTACATGAACTCCGATGCCATGCCTCGGGACAACTTCTTCTTTTTGCGTCCCGGCGTTGAGCTTCAATTCGATTTCGAGATCCCGATCACTGATGATTTCCTGATCAGTACAGGCTGGGCCTCCAAGGTCCATCTGCCTCAGGCCTATGACGGGGGGATTTTGGAGATGGGCGATTTCGACGCTGACTCGCTCTGGCATATCGGCGAATTCTATATCCAGGCTCATTTTCGATTCCCCTATTCTCACACCTACGGCGGATAAATTCATCGATGGGTACGGAAGTCGAAATACAATGCCCCTGGTGTTTTGAGCTCGTCACCATCTGGTTGGATCCTCAGTCGGAGGGAGAGATGGTGCGCGATTGCGAGGTCTGCTGTCGGCCCTGGGCACTGACCGTGCGCTACGACGGTCAGCGGCAGGCCCAGGTGAGGGTGAGGCGGGGTTAACCGGGGTTGAATGAGAAAAAAAAGAACCGTCGGTGGAGATTGCTCCACCGACGGTTCTTCTGTGAACAATGAGACGTATGGCCTGGATTGTCCACGAGACGCCACAGCAGGCGGGTCGTGGACAATTCGGGCTATTTGATCCCGTCGATGATGGCGTTGAGAGTGTC
>CAYQBU010000014.1:0-40604 GCA_964415785.1 uncultured Bradymonadales bacterium | reverse complement strand
AAGAGGTTATCCCGTAGATGCCGAATATCTCCGCTCATCTCGCCGTCGGCGAGATTGATCTCCTGGGCCTCCGGGGCGTCGAGCATTTCGATATAGGCCACATACTTCCAATCATCTCCACCAGCGGCCGGAACATCCTCTTTGAGTTGCGGCATATTGGCGATCGTCAGGTTATAATTGCCCATATGGGGCAATGCGTGGTCCCGAACGGCTTCGATTCCCCCGCCCTTCTGACTGACGCGATAGTATCCAAATGGCCCGTTATTGATGAAACCCGGCTCCGGAAGCCCCAGCGAGTAGAGGCTGATCCGCATCCACTGGCCCGGCGCGCCCTGCATCTGCACTTCATGGATCACCTGCTCGCGATCCTCTCCCTCAGGTTCACCGATCGTACCCACCAACACGTAGCTTTCGCCGGCATCGCCGAGTTCCAGCGTCATCTCGCCACCGAGCGCGTCGAGATCGTAGTCCGGATCGTCGGCCAGATCTTCGTAGAATGCTCGCGTCGGCATGCACACCCCGTCGACGGGGGTCGTGCCGGCGCCGCAATCCAGGGTAAACTCCTGGATGCATTTTTGCTCGTCCACATCAAAGACCGTATTCGCCCCGCACATATCGGGACTGGTCCCGCAGATATAGTCCTCGTTTTGCTCCAACAGGTCGGCGCACACATCTTCGGCGGGCACGCACTCTCCGCTGGCCACCACCGTATTTTCGCCACATTCAATCTGCATCTCTTCGACGCAGACCGAGTCGTCGTCCTCCACCGTGCCATCGCCGCAAAAGTTGACGGGATCGGCCTCGCATTGGCCGACATCCAGGTTCAGCTCCGCCCCTTCCCCGCAATAGGCCGTACCGTCAGAGACGCATTCGCCGAGCTGGGCATCCTTGATCTGCCCGTCGGGGCACTCCTCAGGGCGCTCATCGACACACTCGCCGGAATCCTCGTCGACTACCGTTCCCTCGCCGCATTCCAACGTCTGGGCATCGTCGTCATCATCGCCACAGGCCATTAGGCTTGTCGCCACTAGGCCAATAAGTAAAACCTTCAGGCACTTTTGCATGACTCTCGCTTCCTTACTCAACATGCTTGTATCCCAACCGCTTGCCGGCCACCTCCCCCCCGGGAGATGGCGTGCTATTTTAGAATTCACAGAGCAGATTCAAACCCCAGGAGTTGAGGTTTCCACCACGGAATGAAGAGCGGTTATCACCGTAAAGTGTCCACTCGCCACTCCCATTGACCCCTTCCAAATCCATGATCGGAACAGCGTCTGTTCCGTCTGGGTCGAGGTTTTTATTGAAGTTGCCGAAGATAAACCCGTCTGTTCCTGACACAATTTCACCGCCATCACTATCCTGTGTGCCGCCTTCCGACCACAGCGTGATTTCCGTTCCATCGGGTGCTTCCAACCGAAGCGTCAGCCACACCGTGGCAAAGATGAAGTCCAGATCAATATCCATATCGATCTCCAGAACATTCGGGCACGAGGGGACCGTCAGAACATGCTCGAAATCGTCGCCATCTGGAATGTGAAGATCGGGCTCCACGCTCTCCGACACTTCCAGTTGCAGTAGTTCGCGAACCTCGAGTTCGTAATCACTGGAGAAGTCGTTTCCGGCTTCGACTTCCACGATCCGCACCTCATTTTGCTCTCCACCAAGGCCGATCAACAATTCATCGGGCGTTGAGATCGCCGCACTCGGAACCGGATTGGAAGGCTCCCAGGAGCGAAGGGTGGCCATATCGTCATCGTCACCGAGCATCAGCTCGGCGCCCACCATATCGTCCGAGAGATAGCGCACGAGCATCACCTCGCGCTCTCCAGCGCTAAGGGCCGGCCGATCATAGGTCTCCATCGGTGGCTCCGTCACATCCAGAATATCGAAGGGCTCGTAGCCGGCGACGTTGATGTCGCCGATGAGCGACGGCGTAAAGCTTGGATTCGTAACCTCCAGCGTATACTCGCCGGGGCCAGCGATCACCTCTGCGATATCATAGGGCCCGTCGACCTCTTCGACGTCCAGCAACACCACGCCGTTGGGGTTGATCAGCTGGATATTGAGCTCATCGCCGGTAAAGGGCGACACCGTACCGCGAAGCACATCGTTGGTATCGAGGTCAAAGGTCTCACTGACCACCTCGTCGGGACCAATTGACTGAAAGACTTCGGCGCGAATCTGAACGTCAATGCCCTCGGTGATCTCGTCGGTGGGCTTGATGGCCAACACGAAGATCTGCTCCTCGGTGGAGAGGGCCTCCAACTGAGTCATCGAGCCCGAGGCCTCTTCGCTGGCCACGGCAAACCGGTCCGCATCGTAGAGCGCCAGGTCGACCTCGCCGTCGTTGGCGTCCACATCGACCTCGTGATTGGCCATCTCCGCCGCTTCGATGACCACATATTGCCAATCGCCGGTATCGTATTCGTCACCATCGAAGCTGTGGTTGAAGTTCGAAATGCCCTCGGCGTCGACTTCAAACCGGGGAGCATCCTCGACGGAGGCCGAGGAGATAAAGCCCGTGACCTCGTCGGATCCATTGTTAGTATAAGTGATCGTGTAGGTGCCGCTGTCCTCGGCCAGCACATGGGGTCGCGGCGTCTCGTCGGCGTCGTAGCTGATTCGCTCCGCCGGCACCTCGCCGAGTTCGACGATCTCTTCGCCATCAAAGCTGATCGTCACGTCCATCGGGGCGTCTTCATTGGATTGGTGGCTGGCCACAAAGATATCACCGGCGTCCACGTCGATTTCGGTGTCGAAGGTCGCCCCCGGGGGCAAAATGCTCGTTTCCTGGGCGCTGACTGCGAAATTCGTATCCGGTCCGTCGAATTGGACGGCATCGAAGTGAAACCACAGCGTCTCTTCGCCCTGGGTGGGCACCGAGATCTGGTCGTCGTCGTCCAGCGCATTTTGGGACCACCTCGCCGACGGCGATCCCCAGACCTCCATCGTCGGCCCATGTGCGTTGGAGCCGTAGTCCTGAACGGCCACCATTACCTCATCGACCCCCGTGTCCACGTCGGCGCGGATCCAGTTATTGGTCGTCAACACCAGATCCCCCTCCAGGGCATCTTCGAAAATATCCCACTGATAGGCATCGGGGCTATCCACGACCTCGACCGTTCCCACATAGGCCCAATCGGGGTGACCTGCCGCCGCCGTACTGGATGTGCTGATCGTCAGATCGTAGGAACCGGTCTCCGGAATCAGCACCGTGCGTTTGGGCTGGCTGCTCATTCCCGCGATCGTGCTCCGCTCCCACTCTGAGTGGGTCAGCGAAAAGGCCGGCGAGGGCAGCCCACGCGAATAGAGCGTGATCTCTACCCACTGGCCGGCTTCACCGTTGACATTAAAGCTATAATCGAGCGCGCTATCGAGCGCCCCGGCAAATACGACGGGATCATCTTCGTCGATGTTGATCGTCGCCGAGTCGCCCTGCTGCACGTCGGCATCGGCCGCCAGATCATCGGCCACCGTGCCCATGGGCATGCAGAGATTGTCTACCTCGACCGTATTGTCACCACATTCGACGACCCCTTCATCGACACACTCCCCGGTGACGACATCCAACTCCGCTCGACCGTCGCAGGCCTCATCGGGGTCGACCTCACAATAGGCACCGTCGAATCGGCTTCCCGGCCCACAGGCGTCCTCAGACACCTCGCAGACCTCATCGGCCAAAACTGTCCCGGGCCCGCAAAAGAGCGGATCCTCGAGGACGCATCGCCCATCTTCCGGGATCGTTCCCGCGCCACACTCCACATTGGAGGTGGACACGCATTCACCGGACGACGAGTCCACTTCCGTGCCGTCGCCACAGAAAATATCGACCGGTTGGCATTGGCCCAGCGGTGTGACGATCTCGTCGTCACCGCAGTCATGAGTCTTGGCCACGCACAATAGCGCACCATCCTCCTGCTCCTGAACCTCTACTCCTTCACCGGTGCACTCTAACGCGACATCATCGTCATCGTCACCACAGCCGGCAACGGAGAAGGTCAGCGCAAGGGCACCGACCAGAAGAATTCTCCAGTGGCGTTTGTCTCTCATAAGATATCTCCAGGGGTCACTCTACTGATGCTCTGTTACAAATCGGCAACTTCCTGCCAAATTCTGGCCGAAAGGTTGCATATCCCGGGCGGGAACGACAAGGGACGATGGAATAGTAGCGATCTTTGCTGCCCTTATGCAACCTTGCCCACCATCTATCTGTCAACCCTGCTTCTGCTTTCGCACCATCTGCCGTCTCCAACCCTGGGCTCGCCCCGTTGATTATCAGATATTGTCGTCACATCGATCTCCAGTTATGATTGGTGGCTCCTATCGTTCCGGAGCGCTTCGGCTCTTGAGCTCCACTCTGCTCCGCGGTTTGCGATGTCCACGTCATCCTCGACCACCACCGCCTCCATCTCGATCGACGACGCCGTCGATCGGATCCTACGGCTCTGTCACGGCGACTCAGGCCCTACTCGTCATTGCCTGTTGTCGATCGTGTCAAAACTGGGGAGCGACTCGTCGCTGTCCGAACCGGCGGGAGATTATTTCGATTTTATTTACCGCCATGCCGGCCATGGCATCGCGATCGTGGACACGCACGGCCGTATCCAGCGCGCCAATGCCAGCTATGCCAACATCGTCGGCCGCTCCCAACAGGACTTGTTGGCTCGCTCCATCATCGACATGACTCACCCCGACGATCGCTCAAAGAGCAAGGCGGCGATGCAGCGCCTTTTGTCTACCAACACCACAGATATTCAGCTTCAAAAGCGCTACCTCAAACCCGATGGCGAGGTCGTGTGGGCCTTCGTCAGCGCCCGGGCCTTGAGTCGCGACGGAGCGCCGCCCACCGAGTTGATCGCTGTCATTCAAGACATTACCGAGGTCCGCCAGACCCGTCAGGCCCTGGCCCAAAACGAGCACCTGCTGCACATCGCCGGACGGGTCGCTCGCATCGGCGGTTGGATCGTGGAGAGCGACGGTCAGGGAAACGCCACCGATCTTGTATGGTCCGACGAGATGGCCATCATCCACGGCCACCCCCCGGGCTATTCCCCCGATCTGCCCACGGCCATCGATTTTTATCGACCTGAATACCACGCCATGATCGTCGAGCAGATCGAGGCCAGTCTCAACGAGGGCGCTGCCCTGGATTTTGAGGCCCCCATCATCACGGCCTCTGGGGAGCAACGCTGGATTCACGCCGTCGGCGAAGTGGTCTACGACGACCAGGGCGCGATTCAACGCATGCAGGGCGCCCTCCAGGACATCACGGAGCGTCGCCTCCTGGAGCAGCGGCTCCTGCGAACCCGACGCCTGGAGAGCATCGGAACCCTCGCCGGTGGCATCGCCCACGACCTCAACAATCTGTTGACCCCCATCTTGATGTCCATTCGCTACCTCCAGATGACCGCCGCCGACGACGATCAGCTCGACAGCCTGGACATCATCTCCGATTGTGCCCGGCGCAGCGCCGATCTCGTCCGCCAGGTGCTGACCTTTGCCCGCGGCTCCGAGGGCGAAAAATCCCTCATCGACCCCCGGGTGATCCTCGACGAAATCCAGCAGGTCGTGGTCGATAGTCTGCCTGACGAAATCAACTTCCATCTCCTCGCCGATCCCGACCTGGGCACGCTATGTGCCAACTCCACCCAACTCCACCAGGTGTTGCTCAACCTCTGCCTCAACGCCCGCGACGCCATGGTCGACGGCGGTGAACTGACCCTGGTGGCCACCACCGACGACGATCCCTCCCAAAGCGCCTCGCGCTTGCTTTGCCTCGAGGTTCACGACACGGGCTGCGGCATCCGCGACGAGGATCGACAACGCATCTTCGATCCCTTCTATACCACCAAGTCAGAGGGCCAGGGCACGGGGCTTGGCCTCTCCACCTCGCTCTCCGTGGTTGAGGGCCATGGCGGCACCCTGCGTGTCGACTCCACCCCCGGCGAGGGATCGAGCTTTATCGTCGAACTTCCCCTCAGCGACGCTCCCGCCCAACCCTCGGCGCCCTCTCCCGACACCTCGTTGCCCTCTGCTCCCCTCTCCGTGAAGCGCCTGCTCTTCGTCGACAACGACGAAAGTATCCGCACGATGGCTTCCCGGGTCCTGAGCCGCGAGGGCTACGAGGTGGTCTGCGCCGACGATGGGGCCATGGCCCTGACCGAATTCGCCGCCGATGATCAGGGCTTCGATATTCTGATCACCGATATGACCATGCCCATCATGGACGGCGCCGCCCTGATTCAGGCGCTCCGTCGCCTCGAGCCCGACCTGCCCATCATCACCACCGGCGACCTCCCCGACGAACGCCAACGCCTGCGCGCCCTCTCCATCTCCGTCGACCACCGCCTCGCCAAGCCCTTCGACACCGACGCCCTCCTGCGTGCCCTGGCCACCATCGGCGCCCGAAACAGCTGACCCCTCCCCATTTCATCTTGCTTCATGGCTCCCTTGAGCAAGGGCTTTGCTTGACTCTTCTCCCATTTTGATTAAACATTTAAAGGACCGTTTAACCAAGAGGTGCCGATGAGCGACCAGAATACATCCTGCCAACACGATCACCCTCCTCACGAGCATCAGCTTCGCTCCCACGAGGTGATCGAAGCCGCCTCCGCCATGGCCTCGGCCATGGGCGACGCCAAGCGGCTGCGGCTTCTGGAGCTCCTCTTTGATGGGCGCCATTGCGTCTCCGAACTCGCTGACGAGACCGATGACTCCATGCCCGCCATCTCACAACGGCTCAAGATCTTGCATCAGGCAAGACTCGTCGCCCGAAAGCGCGACGGCAAACACGTCTATTACTCCCTGGCCGACGATCATGTCCGCCAGATCATCGACCAACTCTTTGTTCACTCCGCTGAATAACCCCAAACCCACGCTCAGGAGTTTCATCATGGCCTGCGACAAACACCAAAATCACGATCATCAACACGGCCCCGACTGCGGTCACACGGCCATCAAGCACGACGGCCACGTCGATTACCTTCACGACGGCCACCTCCACCATCCCCACGAAGGCCACTACGACGAGCACAGCCTGGAGGTCTCCAACAAAAACCCCGATGACTGCACCCCCGATCACGACTGCCAGGGCCACGACCCGGACCACACCCATGGCCCGGACTGCGGCCACGAGGCCGTCCCCCACGGCGACCACATCTGCTACCTCGTCGACGGCCATCTCCACCACCCCCACGGCGATCACTGCGATGACCATGGGCCCGTCGACGTCGTCGGCTAGGCCAATGGCCTACAACTCGTTGCATCTAGTATAAACCCTCAAAAAGGCCCTTGGCGGGGCCTTTTTGAGTTGGAAAATCCCGCTCATCGTGCCAAACTCGGGGCTCCACTGATCACGGTTTACCGGTTTCGCGAGGCAAGGGATGGAGACGACCACTCTGGAAGACGATCTAGAGATCCTCAGGCGCGACGTTCAATACCTGGGAGACAATCTCTCCGTTCACCGCCTGGAGACCACCATCCACCGCGAGCGCAAGCTCCAGGATGACCAGGTCTCCGAGCTCAACGCCCTGCGCCAGCGAAATGCCGAGCTCCAGGGATCGCTCAGCGGCGAATTGGACAAGCTTCGCGACCTCTCCGATCACCTCCAACGCGAACGCCAGCGAAGCGGCCTCGTCTCCGGGGTCCGCGACCTCTTTTCTGGACTGCCCTGGTTTTCCGGCCGCATCATCACCCGCCACTCCATCGAGGAGATGCTTCGCGCCCAATACGAGGTCAGCGCCGTCCGGGTCCGCGAGGCCGCTGAATTCGCCGACCGCCTGGAGGTCGCCCAGGTCAACCTCTTCGACGAAATTGAGCGCCTCAACGAGCGCATCGTCCAGTCCGCCAAAAACGAAGAAATCGCCACCGCCTATATCGAGCGCGTCGAGGCCATCCAGGAGCGCCTTGAGCAGCACCTCGACGACGCCGAAGAGGGCTCCTCAGAGGCCCGTCAGATCCAGGCCCACCTCGACGAGGCCCGTCGCACCCTGGCCAAGCACGCCGGGCTGCTCAAACTCTATAGCACCGCCGAAAACCGCCTGGAGCGCCTCATCGACAATACGCGCCAGCTCGCCGAGACGATCTCCTATCTGCGAAATGACATTACTCTCTATGTCACCGCCGCCAGTGAAAAATTGGACGTCATCGCCGGCCAGATCCAGGCCATCGGCGCCGCCGCCGACGCCTCGGTGGTGATGCTGGAGATGAAGCACTCCCTGGAATCGCTGACCGACGCCGTCAATGAGACCAGCCGCTTTGTCACCGAGACCCAGACCTACTTTCGCGAAAATGTGGACCAGATGGTCGACGACCTCGAGCTCTACGACGAGGAAACGGTCCTCGCCTTTGAGGAAAATATCACCTTCAACGAGCTCTTCGAGCAGGTTCAGGGCTCGGACACCCTCAACTCCGCCCTCGCCAAAGAGATCGAAGAGGCCGCCCAGAGGGCTCGAAAGGAGGCCAATGTCGACGAGGTCAACCGGGAGATCATCCAGGAGCATCTGCAATGAGCGCCCCAATCTCTACATATACGCTCGACGGCGACGAGCAGGGCCGCTTTATCCGCCGCCTTCTGGCCATCCTTCGCGCCGCTCGCCTCAATCACCACTACCCCGATCCGCGCCGCCTGGGCGGCCACCTTCGCGCCATGAGCCCCGAGGTTCACCGCGGCCTCTACGACGGCCTTCAAATCAACCTCCAGAGCGGGCTCCCCACCTACCGCGAATGGACCCGCGTCCAGACCGACGTCAGCATCGCCGCCGACCAGCTCCAAAAACTCGGCGATCGCCGCTCACTGGCTAAGAAAGCGGCCGAAAGTGACCACTCCATCCACGATGAGCAACTCGCCAAATACGACTACTACGACGCCATCGCCGACATCCGCCTCGCCCCCCTGGGCGCCATGGACGTCGCCCTTCGCCGCGTCGATCCCGACAACAACACCGCCTACTTCCAGATCCTCTTCGACAAGCTCGACGCCTCGGGCCTCTTTATCCGCACCTCCATCGAGCTTCGCCAGCGCGCCAGCGTCTGGGATACCCGAGCCGTAGAGCTCGACGACGACACCGCAAGCTACACCGAGGAGTTCAAATCGCTGATCTATAAATTCAGCGCCATGGACGCCGAATTTACCTTCACCAAGCTCAGCACCCTCAACGGCGTCGACGTCCAGCGGGTCAGCCGCGCCACCCTGGGTCCCATCTACGACGGGCGCTGCCAGATCCCCTCGCCCTTCGACGACCTCATCGGCGACGATCCGGAGCGCCTCCTCGCCCATTTCGCCATCGACTCTGCCGCCCTCGACGTCGACGAACACCGAAATAACGACCCCTTCGACGACCTCTTTGGCTCTACGATCGCCGACGAACTCCGCTCCACCTACCGCAAGGCGCGCCGCCAATTTGGCTACCACGTCTATCGGGACCGCAAATTCGTCGTCTCCCGACAGCTCCAACCTCAGCTCCGCGATCTCTGCGCCGCTGAGGGCACCAAAAATATCATCTACCCCCTCTGATCCCCTCTCCTTTCCTCGTTGAGAGCGCCATGGCCAACCCAGACAACGCCTCCTCCGTCGCTTCCTACCAGGGCATGCTCGACAACCTGGTCACCCAGTTTAGCTCCGCCCTCGATTGCTTTCGCGAGCTCGTCCAAAACAGCATCGACGCCGGCACGCCCCGCGTCGACATCTGGATGGAATATCTCCCCGGTGAGGGCCATCAGGGCACCATCGCCATCCACGTCGACGACTTCGGCGAGGGCATGGACGAGGCGATCATCGACCAGGAATTCACCAACCTCTTCGCCTCCGGCAAAGACGACGACCTGACCAAAATCGGCAAATTCGGCATCGGCTTTGTCTCCGTCTTCGCCCTCGAGCCTCGGGCCGTCCTCGTCCACACCGGGCGCAGCGGCGAGTACTGGGAGGTCCTCTTTCACGAGGATCGCTCCTTTTCCAAGACTCGCGTCGACAACCCCGTCGAGGGCACCCAGATCACCCTCTTTCTGGAGGGCGAGTACCACCGCTACCAGGCCCTGGCCGAAGAGATCCCCGAAACGCTTCGCTACTGGTGCAACCACTCCGAGGTCGACGTCACCTTCGAGGACCGCACCAATAACGACGACTTCGCCCCCCCGGAGAAGATCAACGAGGACTTCGGCGTCGACGGTGAATTTCTCCAGCATATCGACGAGCACCAGGGCACAGAGATCGTCCTCGCCTATAGCGGCGAGCCGACCTACGGCTTCTACAACCGCGGCCTGACCCTGGCGCGCACCGACGTGGGCGACAAGGTCCTGGACCGCTGGGAGCGCCGCTTCGAATTCGTCGCCTTCAAGATCAAATCGCGCTACCTGGAGCATACCCTGGCCCGGGACTCCGTGATCCGCGACGAGCAATACCAAAAGGCGATGACGCTTCTGGAAGAGGCCGCCAACGGCCCCCTGCTCGACGCCCTCATCGACGGCCTCGCCGACCTCGCCCAGGCCGACCAGTGGTCCGTGGAAGACCTCCAGCGCTACGGCCGCTGGATGGACTTTCTGGCCATGGAACCCGTCGAGGAAGTAGCCCGCCACCGAGAGACGCCCTTTTTGCGCTGCCACCACGGCGACCCCATCAGCCCCGACGCGCTCTATCGCCACTACCGGCGCTCCCGCCAGATCCTGATGACCGACCGCCCCTCCAGCCTCACCGCCGCCCTCCATGAGCGCGGCGTCCCCGTCCTCGTCGGCGTCGCCGACCAATCCCTGACCGGCAGCGCCAACCTTCGCACCGTTCCCCGCATCCTGGTGCCCCTGCTCCACCAACTGGGGGCAAAGACCGCCCGCGGCGTCTTCTGGGGCGCCGTCACCACCGTCGGCAACCTCCTGGGCCGCGACGTCGGCTCGCCCCGAAAAGATGGCCTCCGCCGCGCCATCGATACCCCGAAGGCCATCTACTTCCCCATCGCCATCGACGATCCCGTCGACGCCGCCATCCAGCCCCTGCTCGATGACGCCTTCGAGCTCCTCAAAGAGGGCGACACCTCCTTTCGGCGCATCACCACGGGCACCATCGAGGCCTCCGGCGACGACGCCCCCCTGGTCGTCGTCAGCGACACCATCGACGAGCTCATGGCCCGCCCCCCTCAGGACCTCGCCGACACCGATCGCCCCATGGAGGCCGCCATCAACCGCCACCACCCCCAATTTGGGTTCATCCAGCGGGGCTACGAAAACGACCCCGCCATGGGCGCCTACCTGCTGGCCAGAGCGCTGACCCTCAGCGAAGACCACGGCCTCGACGCCGACGCCACCATGATCGACCTCGCCCTTCAGTCGACGCGCCGTCAATTCCAGTAATTTTGGCCCTTTCCCCATCGGGAGCCCCTCATGTCCTCCATCGATGAAGTCATCGCCCGCAGCCGCGAACCCGGTCAATTCCAGGAACGCCGCCAATTCACCATCGCTCGCGGCCGGGCCATCCAGAAATTGCGTGAATTCGCCCTCGTCGACCCCCACCACTACATGCTGGAACTCATCCAATCGGCGATCGCCAACGGCGCCACCTATATCGACATCGATTGCCAGCGCACCTCCAGCGCCATCTCCTATACCGGCGGCTACTTTCCCCAAAACGCCATGGCTCAGCTCTTCGACTTTCTCTTCGCCTCCGAAGACGACGTCGAACACGGCCCTCTTCGACAGATGGCACTGGGCGTCAACGCCTTGATGCGCTTTAAGCCCGATCTCATCGCCATCGAGACCGGCGACGGCACCCTCCAGGGCACCACGCGCATCGAGATCAGAGACGACGACACCGTCGATGTGGGCACCCCTGAAAAGGCGCTCGACGGCACCTTCCTTCGCGCCACCGGCCTCTCTCGCCTCAAGCTGGGCTTCAATAGCTCCATGCAACGCGTCAACGGCCACCAGCGCGAGTTTACGGCCATCGAAAAGCGCTGCATCGTCGCCCCCGTGCCCATCTTTTATAACCAGGACCCCATCTTCGGCTATACCAGCCAGCGCATCCCGGAGTCCCTCTTTGGCTTTCGACGCACCGTCGACTTCGACGAGGGCGATCTCTACGGCTCCATCGGCGTCGCTCGACGCACCTCTCAGGCCAACTTTCGCCTCTTGACCCACGGGGTCTGGATCGAATCCAAGAAACGCTCCATCCCCCTTCCCGATGGCGAGACCGCCGACAACCTGGGCGGGGTCATCACCTTCGAAAAGCTTCGCAAAACCGCGGACCACGGCGCCATCGTGGAAGACGATCGCTACGCCGAGATGTGGGTCCGCCTCCAGCCCTACATCAACCAATTGGTGGGCATCAGTGACTCCCACGGGCGCTTCGACGTCCAGAACCTCGACGGCCAGGACCTGGACAACCAACAAACCCTGGAGATCCTTCGCCAATCCGAGCGCGTGATCCTCTATCGCCGCCAAGATCTTCAGTCGCCAACGGCCCACCAGCGAGCCCGCGCCATCTCCCAGTCACTGGGCTATCCCACCCTCTCTGTGGGCCACACCAGCTACCAGGACATCTTGACCCTCGCCGGCCAGGACTCCGATTTGGTGCGCCCCGATCTGGACGACGACGCCCTGGTCGACTTCTACACCCAGCGGTCCGCCGATCTCCCCCCGCGGCCCTGGTTGACCTCTCCCATCGAGCTGGGCCAGATGGGCCTCAAACCTCTTTTGCAGGCCATTCCCGAGGACCGGCTCATTCCCTCTGACTTCGACCAACAAGAGCCCTCGCTGCCGGACTGGGTCTTCGACCATGGCGACGAATACACCTACTTTCGCAAGGCCATGCACTTTCTCGACGTCTTCCCCGACGACGACACTTTGCCCGACGCCTTTCAAAGCCAGCATCTCGCCCCTCTGGGCGAGCCCATTCGCGCCTGGATCTACACCCCGGCCGGCCGCCAAACCAATAGCTCTCAAACCCATAATGCCGAGGTCCGGAGCCGCCGTCGTGTCGTCTGGACTGGCGAGGTCGACGCCGTCGCTCCCGGCCAAACCCTGCTCGTCGAGATCGACGACATCAGCCCCACCCTCCTGTGGTCCCACCTCCCCCAGAGCCCCCGGCGCAGCCGGGCGGCCATGATCGCCGACGCCATCGTCCACACCCACCTTGCGAAGGTGGAGCAGGCCGCCGACCACGCCCTGCGCGCCGCCCTTCGCACCGACATCGATCCCGGAACCAACGCCGCCCGATTGGCCCTGGCCACCCTGAGCCGACGCCTCGTCAAGCGCATCCGCCCCACCGACGACCACCGCCGACTGGGCCTCTCTCTTGTGGATCCCGAACTCGACGCCACCGTCCTCGATCGCCCCTTGCTTCGCAGCCTCGACGGCCAGGGCCTGTCGATCAACGATCTGATCGCCCTGGTCGACGATTGCCAGGGCCTGCTCTACGCCGTGCGCGCCGACATCGATGCCGATCTCGACGACCTCGATACCTCGCGCATCCTCGTCGTCGACGAAGCCCTGGAGGACATCCTGATCGCCCTGGTCGGGCCCACGGCCTATATCCGCGTCGACGAGCGCGACCTGGTCGCCGACTTTGAAGGCGTTCGCTGCCGCGATATCGCCGTCGGGCTGCGCGCCTATCCCGACTTTCCGCTGCTCGTCGAGGGCGTCGACCCCACCGACTGGTCCACCGAGCGCCAGGCTCGATGCCTCACAGCGCTCGTCGAACAACTCCGAGACGTCATCGCCCTGCCGGCCGTCGACGCCAACACCCAGGAGCTTCGCCGCCACGCCTGGCGTCACCTCCAGTGGTGCGCACGCCACCTGCCCGATCATCCCGACCTGAAGACCGCTGGCTCCGCGATTCTCGACCTTCCGCTCTACGCCACCAGCGGCGGTGAGACCATCTCTCATCGCACCCTCATCCAGGCCCTCGACAGCGGCCACCCCGTGGAGATGATCGATGGGCGAGCCCGAGGAGCTGGCGAACAGAGTTTCCACGAAGCCTCTCAACGGCTCACCGACGCCATTCCCGACGACCGCCCCCTGGCGCTGGCCATGAACCCCTTCGTGCTCCACCTTCTGGGCGACCAGGTCTGCGGCGCCGCCGAATACGCCCTCTCCCAGAGCGAGGTCGATGCCCTCGATGGCGCCTCCATCACCGAAGAAGCTCTCATGGAGTCCCAGACCCTGGCCGACGACCAACTCCAGGGCGTCCTGGGCCTGCCCCTCGATCCCCCGGAGCGACCGGCCCTCCTCGTCTTTGGCAGCGATGACCAGCCCACCCGTCTCCACGAGGAGCTGGGCCACCGCTTTGGGATCGTCGGCAAACTCCAGCTTCGCCCCGGCGTCACCCACGACGACGTAGAGGCCCGCCTCCACCTGCTCGCCAATCAGATCCTCACCCATCTCCTGGCCCGCCTACCGGTCCTGGCCGCCGACGATGATCCCACCCACTTCCACCGCGCCCTTCAGGCCCTGCTGGACTACGCCGGCCACCACCTTCATCTTCGCGCCGGGGCCGACCACACCGTGCGAAGCACCGTCGACGACAACCTCGCCGAACAGATCCTCCACACCCCGCTTATCCCCTCCTCATCGGGCCTCCCGCTCCAGCCCATGGCCATTGTCCACGACTTCCAGCATCAGGCCGCTCGCCACCTCCTCGACCCCGAGTTCTCTTTCGAGCCCCAAAACCTGCGCGACTTGCCCCAGGTCCTCCAGGACTGGGTTGACGAATACCTCCATCTGGGCGCCATCCATCAACAGCGACCCAAACCCCCGCCCCATGCGCCCACCGCTGACGACGATAGCCCCTCCACCGACGAAATTTGCCTGGCCACCACCCTTCAGCACTGGATCACCCGTCTCCACCCGGCGCCCAGCCTCCACCCCGAGGCCGATCTACGCGTCATCGTCCATGCCACCCCCTTTGAGGAAAGGGAACTCGCCCATCGCTTTTGCCAGCTTCTGGGAAGTGGCTCGGAGCGCACCCTGGCCATCAATCCCGACCACTGGCTGACCCGCTGGACCCTTCGCTCCGGCGACCACTCTCCCCGTCCCCTCGCATGGGCCATCCTTTCCGCCTATGCTCATATCAACAATATGATGGAACAGGTCACCAACCATCATGAGTTGATCTGCCAGCAGCAACTGCTCGACGCCCTCGACCAGGGGGCGCTTACCCTCCTCTCCCCAGACTCTCAGCCCGAGACTTCCCATGAACGCCAATGACGTCACCTGGATCGACGATCCCGCTTCCCTCCAACAATTCTGCGGCGATGCCGTCGGCCGCCCCCTGGCCGTGGACACCGAGAGCGATCACTTCCACGCCTACCAGGCCCGCATCTGCCTCCTTCAGGTCGCCACCCCCGAGCGCATCGCCCTCATTGACCCCCTGGAGCTCAACGCCGACGACCTCCAACCCCTCTTTGAGCGCCTCCTCGATCCGGAGCAGCTCAAGATCCTCCACGCCGCCCAAAACGACCTCGGCGAGTTGACCCGCGACTACGGCGTGTCCATTCGCAACCTCTTCGACACCCGGGTGGCCGCCCGCTTTTTGGGCACCGAAAAAAACAGCCTCTCCTGGCTGCTGGAAAACCTGTTGGATCGGGAGCCCGCCCCCAGCTTCTCGCGCTTTGACTGGTCCACCCGACCGCTTCCCAGGCGCGCCTCCCACTATGCCGCCCAGGACGTCGCCCACCTCCTGGAGCTGCAAAAGCGCTTTGAGCCCCGTCTCGTCGACGAGGGCTGGTACGACGCCTTTGCCCAGACCTGCACCCATATCGCCACCACCACGGAATACCAGGCCTCGGACTTTGACCCTCAGGGCTGGGCCAAGATCAAGGGGGCCGACAAACTCGATGGGCCGGGCCGCGCCATCCTTCGCCGCCTTTACCTGTGGCGCCACGAACTGTGCACCACCCTCAATCGCGCCGCCTTTCTCATCGTCCCCAACCGCCTCCTCATTAGCCTCGCCCGCCACCGTCTCCAGGATCCCGCCGACATCGCCGACCACAGCTACGCCACCTCCGTGAGCCGCGAGCGAGCCGCCGAAATCTCGTCCATCGTGGAAGGCGCACTCCAGGACGATCCCCCGGAGCTGCCGGAGCGCGACCGCCGCCGACATCGCCCCGACGCCGCCCAGCGAAAGATCTACGACGCCCTTCGCTCCTGGCGAAACGAGCAAGCCCGAGACCTCGCCATCCCCGGCGAATATATCGGTACCAACGCCCAATTTCGCACCCTCTGCGAGGATCCCCCCTCCTCGCTCGACGAATTGGCCACCGCCCCGGGCATCCTCCCCTGGCATGTCGATCTCTTCGGTGACCAACTCCTCGACATCATTCACACCGCCTGAGCTCCAGGCCATTGCGCTGGCCGTCCTTCTCCCCCGGCGCCCGGGTTGAATCCCCTAGAAATACAATATCGACCAGGCGAGCTTTTCGCGCTCCCTGGCCGATACTTAAGTCCCGACGACGATCATCGTCGTCGGGACTCATGATTCTGCGATGCATTAAGCCTCGATCGTATCCAGCCCTTCCAGCTCGTCGATGATCCCGAAGGCTCCGATCGTGATAATGAAGAGAGCGATCGATGCCGCCGTACCGAGCAGCCAACTGATCACCGGCTCACTGAGCAACGCCAGCGGGGCCCACACCGTACCGGCAACGGTCATCATGGCGATCATGATCCCTCCAAACACGGCCACGAACACCACCACGATCAGATTGGCTCCAATCGCCAGACCCACGACATGCCAGTGCTTCTGGGCGCGATTAATGGAGTTGGAAAACGCCTCGCCGATCCCCTGACCTCGGACCACCGCCAGATACGGCGCCTGCCCCAGAAAGAACCCGGCCACCAGTCCCGGCAAAACGCAGCAAAAACTCCCCACCATCACCGCGATACCCAATCCCAGCATGGTCACGAAGGCCTTGACGAAATCGCCCACCACCGACTTCACCAACTCCACCGGGCTTTGTTGCGGCACCATGCCCGTGAAAAACTGGCGCGACGCCGGCTTATAGAGCGAGATCTGCAATGCCCCCAGAGCCATCCAGATGGGGATCAATAACAACCCCAGGATGGTCACCAATACCCCCGTCAATAGACCAATATTGGCCATATAGCCGATGGAGTGGAGCCCTCCCTCCATCAACCCCCACAGAAGTACCGGGATGCTCAAGATCACAAAGGCCTTGAGCACCGGTCCATCCTTGAGCCGGGTCGCCGTCAATTTCAGGGTTTGGAAAAAATATTCGAAATCAAACTCATGATCGGCCATCGGATGATGAGCCGTCGCCGCCTCCCCTTTGGCCGGTGGTTGATGCTCGGGCTCTGGCGTATCGGACCAGTCGTTGGACTCACTCATCGTCGCTCTCCTCGGTTCCAGAGCGTCCCCACCTCCCGGATCGTCGTTGATCCCGGCGGTGATCACGCATGAATACAGTACCTTCAATTATTTTAAGCACGTTCGCTCAAATACTATGCGACCTGCCTGGCGCTGTCACGACCTCTGCCCCCGGCGATACCTTTCGTTTCACCTCTCCACCGCCCTCTATTCTCGATAGACGTAGATGGTCTCAGTCGTCGAAATTCCAGCTTCGTTGCGGGTCACCAGCGAAATCTCGTTCATGCCCTCAAAAAGCGGAAGCTCACTGTCCACACTCGCCGTTGGCGAGCCCACCCGCTGGTAGGACAGCTTTCTGGACTCCACATCCATCGGACTGTGGCGATGGTGGACGATGATATAATAGTCCTGAATATCCCACTCATCCTCGATGAGCCCCTCCAGCGAAATCGTGGACTCCGAGGTCAACATGCCATTGGTGTCCAGGCTGACCCGCGACTTTTGAAAGCGCTTCATGCGCTCCAGGCCGCTGAGCTCGCCGCTCTCACCTTCGCCGATCGTGGCCTGAGCGCTCTCCAGCCAGGCTCGCCGACCGTCGAGTTCCACCTTCACCCAATCGCCGCTTCGCGCCACCACCGGCAGCGTCGCCTGGGCCGACGCCCTGGCCACCGGATCCGTGTCTTGATGAGCGCCCACACGCAATGTCGCTCCCTGATCGCCCACCGTCGCCAATCCTTCCAGGGCGTCCACGCTCTCCTCGCTGTCGACGACCGGAATATGGAATTCGCGCTGCACGAAGTCGCGATATCCTGAGTCGTAGATGTCGAGCTCAAAGCTCGCCTTGCCATCCTCGGGCATCGAGCGCACCTCAAAGACCAACTCCACCGTCTCCCGTTCCCCGGGCTCCAGGCCTTCGAGCACTGCCCGACCTCGCTCCAGATAGATCTCTCCACCGGTCATATTCTTGAGGTAGACCGTCGTGTCATCTCCCGTGACTTCTCCCGTATTCTCTACGGTCACCGCCATCGTCACCTCGCTTCCCGGCCGCAACAGACCATCGGCAAAGGGATCGCCGACCATCGAATAGTCGAAGACGTAATGGGGGCGCTGCTGACCTCTGACGGTGATGTCGTAATAGTGCTCGCCTTCAAATTCGCTTTCGTCGTCGCTGACCACAAAGTGGATGCGGTCCAATCGATCGCGCGCGTCCTTGGGAATATCGATATTCACCGTCCAGGACTTGCTCTCTCCAGCCTCCACACGCCCAAAGATGAACTCCTGGCGACTAAAGTGGGGATGATCGCTCTTGGTCAAGGCCTTGGCCCGGTAGATGGGCTCCGAGCCCTCGTTGTGCAGCGTCGCCGTCAACTCCACGGTCTCTCCGGCCTCGATCTCTCCATCTTCCGTATTGGACTCAAGCTCCAGCGAATACTGGGGATCCTCGGTCGCCGGACCCTCATTCCAGTCGATATCGAATTCGGCAAACCGCTCCTCAATACGACCCATCTCCTCTTCGAAGACCTCCGCCAGGGTCGCCTCCAGAGCTTCCAACATCGCTGTGCGGGCGTTGATGCCCGGCACCTGACCGAGCAGCCGCGAGGCCAGATCGATCGTGAAGTCGCGGTCAAATTCGCCGGGCTCCTCGAATTGCTCCTCGTCCTCCTGGCTCTCCTGAAGGTAGCGGATCATGCTCAACGGACCCTCATCATCGGGGCGCGTCGACGGATTCTCCAGGGCGTGATCGAGTTGCCGATCTCGCCTCAACAACTCCGAGCGAAACAAGCTGATCTTGTCGCCCTCGATCTCGGCGGCCACCGCCTGCAGATCGGGCACGATCCCCGTATTCTGAATCGACGTCCCATCGGGCGTCAGATACTGGGCCACCGTCAACTTCAGGGCCGATGTGTCCGGAAACTCATAGAGGATCTGCACCGTTCCCTTGCCGAAGGTCCGGTCGCCGACCACCATCGCCCGATCGTTTTGCTGCAGCGCTCCCGCCACGATCTCTGAGGCCGACGCGCTCCCCTCGTCCACCAGCACGATCATCGGGTAGTCCGATTCCGTATTGGAGCTCGACGCCGTCTGCTCTTCGCGAAGCGTGTTGCCCACGCCCACGGTGCTCACGATCGTGCCTGCCTCCAAAAAGATATCGCTGATCTGAATCGATTGCTCCAGCAGCCCTCCCGGGTTGCCGCGCATGTCCAAAATCAAGCCGTCGATGCCTCCCATCGTCTCGCGCAGCTCGTCGAGGTGCGCGCGCATGTCGGGGTAGGTATTGGCCTGAAAATTATTGATCTTCAGGTACCCCACGTTGTCTTCCAGCGCCTCGCTCTCCACGCTTTCGATCTCGATGATGTCGCGCTCCACCGTAAACTGGCGCGGCTCCGACCACCCGTCGCGATCGATATAGATATCGACCTCCGTGCCCGGCTCGCCCCGCAGGCGGCTGACCGCCTCGTTGAGGTTCATATTGATCGTCGACTCTTCGCCGATGCGCACGATCCGATCCTGGGCCTGTATGCCCTTTTCACTGGCCGGTGTTCCGTCGATGGGGCTGATCACCGTCAACTGGTCGTCTTGTACCGAGATCACGATTCCCAGCCCGCCAAATTCACCGCCGGTCTGCGTCTGCATTTCCTCGTAGTGCGTCGGCGTCAATAGACCGCTGTGGGGATCGAGAGTCCGCACCATTCCGTCGATCGCCGCGTACTCAATATCCTCGATCGAGCGCTCCGGATCTTCGGGCAGGTGCTGCTCGACGAATAAAAAGATCTCTTTGAGCCGCAGGCTCATCTCCCACAGGCTCTCCATCTCATGGAGCTCAAAGACCCGCTCCTCATCGACCACCTGAATCTCGATCGACGACGGCATTCCCTCGTCGCTGCGCTCATAATTGGCCACAAATTCCGGAATGTCTTCCTGCACCGCGTCCAATGCCGCCAGCAGCATCGGCCCCGGCTGCACCCGCTCGGGCTCCACGTAATTTTCTTTGATCTGCAACAGCGCTCGATTGAAAATCCTCAGCGACGACAACCGATAGTCGTCGCCGCTCTCCTCTTCGGCCGCCAGCGATTGCCCCAGATCAAAACTGGCCCCTCGGTCGCCGAGCTGGATGCTCAACGCGAAGGCGATCGTCAATGCGATTGCCGCCACCACATAGCGGCCCTTCCATCGTTTTACGCTCATGAATGTCCTAAAATCTCATCTCTGGCTACGTGACTCGCTACCGCCCGCCGACCGGGCCTTCCGGGGGAGGCCAAACCATAGGGTATTACTCCCCGGATTCACAACATCGACTGCCCTCTCGGTCCTACTTGCGCCCAATGCCTCTATCCTGCCGCACTAGACCTTAATAACCAATGCTCACTTCGCCACTTTTCCTCCCCTTCCCGTGGCTCGGGCAGCACTCATACTAACATCGACCCCTCCCTCATTTAATCCCAATCTGGCGCCATAGACCCTCCATCGCCCGCACCACGGCCTCCGGATCTTGGAGATGAATATGGTGGCCCCCCTCCACATCGCTGACCTGCAGTCGCTCCACCAGCTCTACCCGCTCCTTGATCAACGCCTCCTCCACCGGCCACCCCTGGTCTGGACGCACCAACCACACCGGGGCCTCGATCGCCTCCAAGAACCGACGCACCTGCGTTTCCGTCAACCGAATCCGCGACGCCGCCTGCAGCATCCGGTCGTGGCCATACTCCCAGCGCTCATCGTCGCGGCGCCGGCCCCCCCGACGGGCCATCGGCGCCACCGCCTCCAACCCCAACCCCCCTCGGCTCCTCGCCATCCCACGGACCATGGCCTCCAGGTCTTGGTAGACCCCCCTGTCGCTCTTTTTTAGCCTCGCCTCTTCGGCAAGCGCCTTGCGATAGCGCCCCACCACCGCGTCGGCCTCTTCGCTCCAGGGCCCAATGGCATCGATCCACCCCATGGCCTCCACCCGCTCTGGAAACGCGCCCCCTACCAGCGCCGCGATTGCCCCGCCCATGGAGTGGCCAATCACCGCGCATCGCTCCCACCCCAGGGCGTCCAATATGCCCACCACCACGGCCACCCAATCGACGAAATGATAGGCTCTCGTCGCCCCCTCGGAGCGACCATGCCCCACCAGATCAGGGGCCGCCCACTCCACCCCCGTCGGCATCGCCTCCAGCAGCCGATGGAAACTCGCCGCATTGTCCAACCAGCCATGCAATAACAACACCTTCGCCCCTCCCGATGGCCCTCCTCGCCTTCCGCGCACCGCCAATCCCTCCACCGAAGCCTCCCATGATCGACCGTCTGTCCATCCCTTTCGTATCGCCATCTCTTGGTTCTCCTTGCGGGGTGCTTATCGTCGGAATTATAATGTCGCCATGCGGTGTTATTACGCATCGCATCTACCCAGGACAACCACTATGACTTCGAGTTCTCCAGGCCAGGGGGCTTCTCATCTCATCGCTGACGACTTCAAGAAACTTTTAGTTCCACTCGATCTGGACATCCTCGATCAACACGACGCCACCATCTACGGCATTCGACGTGATTTGACCCTGGGCTATGCCAACCACCACTGGCTCCAATTTGCGGCCGACAACGAGGGCTCTGACGCCCTATGTCAGGCCGACAAAATCCTCAATCGCTCCGTGCTCGACTCCATGGCGGGGTCGATGCGCGACTTCTACGCTCAACTCTTTGAGCGCGTCCTCTCAGACGCCACACCGCGCACCCATGAATACGATTGCTCCAGCCCACACGTGCTTCGCGCCTTCCACATGAACCTGTTGCCGCTGCCCATCAAGGCGCCTGATGTCCAGGGCCTGCTCATCGTCAACTCCCGCAGCGTCGGCCCCTGGAAACAGCCCCGCGAAAACCCCGTCCATAGGCCCTGCGACGAACACTACCTCGCCGACGATCAGGTCGTCATGTGCAGCAATTGCCAGCGCACTCGCCGCGTCGACAACCCCGACCAGTGGGATTGGGTGCCCTCCTATCGACAGTCGCCCCCCGCTGCGACAAGCCATGGCCTTTGTGCCATCTGTCTTGACTATTACTACCCGCCAAACCCCAAGCTCGACGCCGAGTCTTAGTCCGCGGCCTCGTCCTCTTCGACATTTTCCCGTCCCTGGGCGTCCCACCAGATGTCGAATTCCTCGTCGTAGTCGTCGAGATCGCGTCCCTCCGAGGCCAATTGCACCTCAAACTCCTCGAGCGTTGGAACGTCGCCGTCGACCTCCGGCATTGAGCGGTCTTCCCACTCGCCCCGCGATTGCATGCTCGCCCAGGCCTGGAGGCGAAAGGCATCGCGATTGCCTGGCATCATCGACGTCACCCGCCCCATCAATTGCTCGCACATCTGGTAATTTCCGCCCCGACAGTAGTGATAGCCGATGATGAATAAGCGCTGAGCCCGCTCCTCGTCCTCCATCGTATAGCTCGGCTCTACCTGCTCTTCGTCTTGCGGTTCCGGTGGCGGCGCGTTCTCCGCTGCTCGCGCTCCTCTTCGAACGCCCACCTCCACCACATCCTGGCTGTGATACATGAGTTGTTGGGCCATCATCTGATGGCGATGCGTCGCCTCCGCGTGGCGATAATCCTGGACCAAGCCCACCACAAAGGCCGTCGTCACCGCCAGCACCGCCACCGCCACCCACCACTTCAAGGCATAGGCCACGGCTTTTTTCCACTGCCCCACCTCCGGTCGCGGTGCGTAGTAGGTGCGGATCTTGTCGCCGTAGGTCTTGGCCTGCACCACGGCATCGAACCAGGGCTTGAGTAAAAAAAAGAGCACCCCGTAGCGCTGGCCCTCTTCTTCCTGCCCATTGTAGATCTGTCCCGCCCCCGGGGCCACCAGGCTCAATAGGGCTGCCACTTCCGGCACATGGTTGGGCCTCGGATCGTAGCCCCGAGGCTTGAAGGGCGGCCGCTCCTCGCCGGCCCCCAACGCTTCGTGAATACGCTGGCCATCGAAAGCCTTCTCCTCTATCTCCTCCGCTGGTAGCGCCCCCCCGGCATCTCCTTCAACAGCTGCGACCACCGCTTCCCGCTCATCGACGTCCACATCCACCAGCGCTAGCGACACCTCGCCTTCGTCTCCGTTCCACCCCTCTTCGTCTTCTGATAGTTGTTGCGACGCCTCGGGCTCGCGAAGCTCGGTCTGCAAGTCGGGAAATAGCTCTCCCCAGGCCCCCCCGCTGTCATCGCTCTCCGCCGCTTCACCCCCCGCTTGCTCCTCCGCACTGCTCGACGTCTCCGACGCCTGCCGTACCTCACCGCCCGGGTTGATCTCCTCTTTATCTTTGCTGGTCTGTCGCTCCAAGCGCTGCATATCTGCCGACAGTGTTTCGTCTTTTTTGACCTGCGATGGGATCCGACGACGGCCCAACTGACGCTGCATCTCGATGGCCTCTTCGTAGCGCAGGCCTTCCTCGAGGATCACAGCCCCCGCGTCCAGTCGCTCCTCCCAGACATCTGCCTCCTCCCCCGTCGCCTCTCCCAGCCGCTGGCTGACCTCACGGACCTCCAACTCACTGAGCGTCATGTCTATGATCACTGCGTAATGTACGGCCATACTCTGTGGACCTCGTCACCGCGTGTCGCCAGTCGACATTGCCTGCGCCCCAATCCTAACCCCCTGGACTCGCCATCGTCCACATCCCTCTTTTGTCCCAGTGGCCTTGCTTTGCGCTCCATGCTACATAGATTCTAGCTGTCTCGGGAGTATTTCCCTCGATTTTGAATGCCTGACGGATGTGTGCGTCTAACCCACGCTGATCTTTTTTCTGGAGGCCACCATGTTATCCCCTCGCTCTCGCTTTTCTATACCGTCGGTCACCATCCTGGCGATGGTGCTCATCGTGGTCGGCCTCGCTTTTTCTTCGGGGTGTGAGTTCGTCGACGATGCGCCGGACGTCATCTCCGTGGAGGTCCAACCCTCCACCATCTCCGTCTCCGACACCACGCGCACCAGCTCCGTCTTCACCGTCATCATCTCCACCGAAAACTTTACCGACGACCTCGCTGAAGATCTGGCCAACGGCCAACTCAGCGCCAACGCCTTCGTCCAAGATCTCGACGATCGCGAGGCCGCCTCTCCTCAAATTGAGGTCGAGGGTCCCGAAGACAACGTCGTTCGCCTCACCGGCATCCAGGGCACCTGGCTGGGCGGCGCCCAGCCCGGCGATTACTCCATTGGCGTCGAGGTCGACAGCTCCAATGAATTTGTCCGCGCCCGGAATGTGGCTACAGTTGTCGTCGAGGACTGAACGCCCCTGGTTTTCTCTGACTTGATTCTCCGGTCGAGGATCCCAGCTTACCTCTACACCCCTTTGTTCGGGCCTGTGACTAGCCCCTTTGTGGAGCTCATCATGGAACAATCTTCGCGCCGCCAACGATCATCGGGCTTCCAAGACGCCCTTGAGGATCTCACCGACGGGGTCTCCCAGCTTATTCGCAATCACGCCGACCTCGCCCGCACCGAGATCCGCCACGAGCTCGGGGAACTTCGCACCGACGCGATCGCGCTCACACTCTCGGCAGCCGTCGCCCTTATCGGTTATGCCATCTTCAATATCGCTGTCATCACCCTCGCCCTATGGCTCGGCAGCATCGGGGCCATGGCTATCGCCGCCGTCGTCATGACCGTCCTCAACTTTTTGCTCGCCGGCCTTGGATTTGGCTTCGCCTATCGCCGCCTTCAACGCCGCGAGGGGCGCCTCGACGAAACTCAGCAAGAACTCAAGCGAGATAAAGAATGGATCAAAGAGATTCGCAACAACTCGCCCGAACGTCTTCCCGTGGAGAGCTGACCCGATCAAACGGCGAAGATACAGAGGCCATTCGCCAACAGATCGAGGCCTCTCGCCGTCAAATCGCCTCCAGTCTCCAAGAGCTGCGCTCCGAGGTCTCTACCACCGTCGAGCACGCCATCGACTGGCGTCGACGGGTCCGTGAACGCCCTCAGGCCGCCGTGGGGATCGCCTTTGGTATCGGTCTCTATTTCGGCCTTCGATGACTTTGACTTGACCCAGTCCCACTCGTGACCACACTTCTGTACACGGTGTTTTATTTCTATGCGGGGTATGGTGTTTCCCTCTCTCTCTCATCATCTTAAGGACTGCCCATGAGCGCTACCGGACCTTCCCCTTCGTCACAGACCGATTCTTCCACCACCGCTGACTCCAACGAGTCCAGCGATGTCAGCGATGCCCTCGAAGAGCGATACCGCGATCTCGAACAGACCTATGACGATACTCGCGCCCGCCTTGAGGACTTCAACGACCGCGCCGTCGATTTGATCAAGGAAAACCCCGGCATGTGTATCCTCGGGGCCCTGGCCGCCGGCTACGTCGTCGGTCGCCTCGCCTCACGTCGATGGCTCGCCTAAACTCCACGATCGTCCCCTCAACTTTTCCTCTCCACGGTGAGTCTACCCATGTCCCAACAGTCATCATCGCCCGATTCCCAGCGCATCGTTGACGATACTCGTCAACTCGCCGACGACGCCCGACAGCTCTACGGCCACTTGCGCGAAGACAACCCCCTGGCCCATTACTACGATAAAAACCCCTATGCCGTCCTTGGTGCAGCCGCAGGGCTTGGCTATATTCTCGGCGGCGGCCTCTTCACCCCTTTTACCCGACGCCTGCTGCGCATGGGGCTAAAGACCGCCGCCCTTCCCATCGCTGCTCAACAACTTCGGGAGATCGCCCAGGGCCGTCCCGTCGACGATTGGCATGACGAAACCTCCCACTGACGTCTCACCTTTAACCCCTTTACTACACAACTTCAGGAGTGCACCATGGAACTCAAAAAACTGCTCAACGATCTCAATCAAAACGTTAACTCCAAATACGACCAGGGCCGCAGCCAACTCCTCGACAGCATGGGCCTGCAGGAAAAGCGCTCGGCCACGGACATCGTCTTTCCCATGATCGGCGTCTTCGGCGCTGGACTGGCCGTCGGTGCCACCCTTGGCCTCCTCTTTGCCCCCAAGCGAGGCGATGCCCTTCGCCATGAGATTCGCGATTCCCTCGAGGATCTCCAGCGACGCAGCAAGACCAAGGCCTCCCAGCTGGTCGAACGCGAGCATTCCCAGGAGGGGAATGGCCGCGACCCGGCAGGAACCGTCGCCGGCGAGTAGCGCCTGATCCAGACCCCATGAACATGCAAAAGCCCCGGGAGACCATCCCGGGGCTTTTTCTATGCCTGCTTTATTCTTTTGATGGTCAGGTCTACAGCGATGACTGCGGCACGTAGATCACATCGCCCGGCAAGAGATTCAAGTTTCTCTGACGCCCCTCCACGATCTCCTGCATCGGAATCCGAAATTGCATTTCCACCCCATCGATAACCCTCGTCAATTTGGTGTGGTTGCCCCTCGCCCGCTCGTCAAAGCCACCGGCCAGGGCGAAGGCCTCCACGATCGTCAAATCCGTCCGGTAGGGGAAACTTCCCGGCGATTGCACCTCACCAAAGACATAGACCTGCTTCGACTGATAATCTGTGATCGTGCATGACACGCTCGGCGAGCGAAGTATGCCCTCGCTGAGGCCCTCCGTGATATACTCCTCCACTTCCGCGCAAGTCATGCCCGCCACCTCGAAGCGTCCCACGTGGGGATAATTGATGGTCCCGTTGGAGTCCACCGTATACTCGTCGCTTAAGCTCTCCTCGCCGTAGACCCGCAATCGAAAGGCATCACCCACTCCCAATTGACCCGTAGGGGGCAGATCGTGCTGCTGATCCAATAAGGCCTCGTAGGAGGGATCCACGGAGTGGGAGCTGCATCCAAAGCCCATCATCACCACGGCCATCAGCACCGCCATGACTACTCCACATCCCCAAATTTTAGTCGGCTCGATTCTGTCGTCCAGGCTCATGATCTCTCAGCCGTGGCTGGTTTCGGTCGTGATTTGCTAATCTTGACCTTCAATCTCCTATACGTCGCTACTCCCGGCGAGACGATGCGGAGCTTATGTGCAACAGGCTCCTAGTAGCGAAGGCTTGTAGACAACAACACATGGTGACGTCGATAATCCCGAACCGAATCTTCCCCCGGCCCCTCGACGATGATTTCGTCTTCCGTGAAATTTGCTGCAAAGCCATAGCGCGCCGACACCGACCACCCTTTTCGGAGCTCATATCTCGTCCGGGCGCTGAATCCAAAGAGCAGATCCGACAATTCGTCGGGAAAAACCACATCTGAATTCGGTGTCTGCGCCGATTGCACTCCCGTATCGGCGTAATTTCTCACCTGCACTGAGGACTCCAATTCCAGGCGCAGCCGGTTATTGGCAAACCCCTGCTCATAGCCCGCCACGCCGCGGTGGCTCGTGTAGTAGTTGCCGATCGTGGAGTCCGAAAAATCCATTCGGTAACCCGCCCTCAACCGGTTGTCGTAATCGATATTGCCAAATTGGTAGCTCAACTGTGTATCCACCAGAAACCCGCTGTGGTTGGGGCCCTCGTCGTAACGGGACCACCCATAACCGCCTCGGGCGCGCGCACTGATCCGGGGCGTGAATTGCCCCTCCAGGCCAGCCCGCAATCTCAGTGGGTTACTGTCCACGTTGCGCAGCCTTCCCTCGGGATTGACCACGGTGGCTTCGCCCCGAAAGGGCTCCTCATAGCGGATCATGCGGTAGTCCACGCTTCCCGACACCGCCGTCTTGGGTAAAAACGACCATCTCACGTTCCACCCCAGGTGGTGGGTATATCGATCCAGGTCCTCAAACAGACTATGGCGATACAGGGAGTAGTCGTAACTTCCGTAGGTCTCCAAGATCCCCGCTCCCGGGTGAAGTCCTACCATGGCTCCCGTGCGGTTGAAGATGCGATTGCTATTTCGCGAGATCGCCTGACTGGGCGTCTCGTTGGTGCGCCGAAAATCGTTGCTCAGCTCCAGGCTTGCCGTGCCGTCTCGATTCCACGCCGATGTCAGGTCCACATCGGCCGCCAGCCCGCTCTGGTTTCTCACCCGTTCATCATCGGTCAGAAACTGGCGCCACGACACCGACGCCGACCCGTCGAGCTGCCAGGTCTGCGTCTCGGCATGGCTAAAGCTCAGGTTGGGCTCCACCACCATCTCCGGCGCTTGTTGGAGCCGCCCCGCCTCATTTTGGGAGGCGTAGTAGACGTTGGAGTCAAAACCGGCCGACAACGACAGCCCTGGATGCAGTACAAACGCCCCCCCGCGGACTCCGTCTCCCCATTCAGCGCTCGCCGGACTGGCCACCATGGCCACTCCCAGCAACACTGCCAGGGCTATCCCTCGTTTGTTCACACGTCTGTTCATAAATCGGTTCTCTTGGCTACTTGAGTGGTCCCTCGTCCCCCCACCGGCCTTTACTGCTCACCGGACGGGCCAAAGGTGACGCTTGGTCATTGATAGGGCGTCTTCTCCGGCAATCGTTCCAGCACTTCATCCTCCATGAAATCTCGGTCTGGGTCGCCAATATCCGGGTCTATATCCACTTCCAGTACCATATCCTCTGCGTAGCGCAACTCCTCTCCGGCGCATACCCGGGCCTGTTCGCCCAGATGATTGACCCGCTGGCCGGCGATGCTGATCAACGTATAGTGATGTTCCGCCGCTTCTTCGTTATTGTCCACCTCCACCGCTTCTGCAAGACTCTCCAGGCTTTGCTCCGCCACGTTGACGAACCCCTTGATGGAAGCAAGGTTCTCATTGATGCAGTTGATCTTGAGAATATCTCGATCTTCTTGGCGTGCCTGAGCCAACAACTCGTTGGTATTTTCCAGGGTCACCTCCATCGATGCCACCATGTCGGTGGCCCGTTCCAGCATCTCCTCCGGCGTCAAGTCGCCTATATCCTCGTCCAATACGCCATTGCCATTGCTCTCCTCGAAGTCAGCGAGCATCTCCTCCGCCTCTTCGTTCTGAGCGACCGCTTGACCGGCCGACGCCATCAACAGCGCCAACGCCAATCCTATGATCGTTAGTGATCTCATGCTTCGCTCCTCGCTCTTCGGATAGACTACAAGCCCCTGGCCACAGGCACTTACGCGCCACGTCCGGTGACTCTACTGGGGCCCCCGGCGTCTTTTAAGACAGGTGCTCGCGACGACAGGTATAAAATATAATCCCCATCGCCTCGCACTGCAAGAACTCCCGCCATCTTTCTCACCCTCCCGGCGAGAAGTGGTAGGGCAGTGTGGCGTGCACATCGCCGCCCTCTGGGGCCGGCAAGCGCACATTGGCATTCGAAATTTCTCGGGCGATGCACTGACCCACATCGCCGCCCACGCTGTCATTGACCACCTCCGTACTCGAGATCGAGCCTCGCCTTCCCTGTGCGGTAACGGTGATCATGATCCGCACCGATCCCGACGCGCTGGGATTCTGGCGCAGGTAGCGCTCATAACAACCCTCGATATTTCGGCGAATTCGGGCCAACCCCCGCATCAATTCGTCGGCATCGAGTTCCCCCGTATTCTCCGGCTGATCTTCACGCATATCCCCCACCACGTCCACTTGTTCCTCTTCTCGGGCGCCTCCCGTATCTACATCGGCGTCCCCGCCAATTTCGCCCATCTCTTCGCCTTCCGCCAGTCCTCCTTCTCCACTGGCATCGGGGCTGCCCCCACTTCGGCCCAGCCGATCTTCTTCCAGGCCCCCTCCCGTGCTCACCCGTGTGGCATCGGCAAAGGCCTCGTCGGCCCCCAGATCGCCTACCGAGTCCAGCACGCCCTGAACACCATCGTCGTCTTCACCGCCGGTCAATACAGAGATGATCGTCTCTTCCTCCACCCGCTCGGTGACCTCCATTCGCCGATCTTCTTGCTCCTGAGCCATTTCCTCCGGGGTTTGCTCTTCCTCCGCTGGCTCCGGTTCCGGCTCCGCCTGGGGCTCCGGCTCCCCGTCATCATCCTCTTCCGGCTCGTCGCCGTCATCGTCTTCCTCTAGCTCTTCCTCGTCCGGTTCATCGACCATGATTTCGGCCATCCGATCTTGGATCCGCAACTGACGATCTTCCGACACCGGCCAATCCTGACTCTCCAGATAGATCACAAAGCCCACCTGGAGGATCGCCGATATGAGAACCAGTATCCCCAGTTCTCGCTCGATGCCTCCATTGAGCAGCCCTCCGCGCATCGTCGCCGGCAACACCGGCTTCGCCCGCTTTGGCGGCGGTGTGACGAATTGAAACAGCACCGATGCTTCTCCGATCGCCACCCGGCCCCGCATGCTGGGGCTCAGTGCAACCCGGTAGAGATTACCCTTCTTTTTCGCCTTCCCCGTCGAACGCAATTCCTCCAGGGTTTGGACCGACCCTCCACGGGAGACGCGCCCCTCCATTTTTCCATCGAATTGAAGGTAGTACTTGCCCCCCTCAAAGACGAATACAGAAAAACTCTCTGGAAGATTTGACGCCGGCACCACCAGCGTATTCTTCTTATAATTATGCCCCACCTTGACGGTCTGGGCTTTTCTAAATAGCCGCTCATCCAGAATTCGATCGTTCTGGATGAGTCCGACTCTCAATATTTTAGGTACGGGCTTTTTCCCCATGGTACGCATCCTTGTAGCCTGACACATCGAGAACTCAAGTCGTCCCCGTCAAAGCCACCTGGTGAGCACATCGCTTACCGATGACCGTGTCCCCCAACTCTATCAGCGAATTCCGTCTATGCGCCCCCCCGCATACGCCATGGGGACTGCCGCGGCCGGCCCTTTCTTCAGACCAGAGCCGCGGACCATCCGCTGGCCTCACATCGCCGGCTCTGCTGGCGTTACGCCACCGATCGATTCTGAGGTCGACCGGATAATGGCGAATCTAAATTGCGTCAACTGAGCCTCCGTCGCCGTATATAAGGTCTCCAGTATCAGACGGTGTGGAGTGGACTGGTCAGCAATCACCGTCGCTTCCGGCGTGAACTCCTCACCCAACATTTCGGCCTGGGTTCGCTCATCCTCCACCGCGTCGTTGAGCCTCTCCAGCAAGGGTTCGATTCGCAACGACGAATCGCCTCCCATATGGCTGGGGTCCACTTCTCCATCACGGATATCGACCACCGTGCTGTCGTTGACCAGGATTGTCCGGCGCGTCAGCGTTATCGTCATCGTATCCGCTGGATCGAGCTGCGAGGTGCTCGAAGGCACCTTCAGATCATCTCCGACGGCACGGATCGGCTCATCTCCATAACTCTTGAGCAAGAAGACGAGAATAATGACCATGATATCCATCAACGAGTTAATGTTGACCGCATCGTCACTACCGTCGGCCCGCCGGGCCGCCCGTTTCTGCCGTTTGGCTTCACGGGCCCGCTGAGCCTTGATCCACTCCTCTTCCTCTTTGCTAAATCCGCCGAGGGAATTTGTTTCATCTGCCATCGCTTACCGTCCGTTTGCTGGTCTTAGCGTTCGACGCACCAATTGGCTGTTTATTCAATTCCCTATTGATGGACCGCAAACGCCGGGTCACCAAAGAGATTGGCGTACTGCTCTTCTCCGTCCACCGTCTCCACAAGGAAGTCGGCTTGCCAGAATTCCGTGTCGTCATCGTAGGAGTCGTCCTCCAGTTGATAACGGGCCACGTCCATCGTCCTTACGGTCAAGGCGAAGGGAATGTCGGAATCCGCGGTCAGTCGCACCGTTGTTTCATCGGGGAAATCACTCTTGAATTCCGCCAGCAGGTTATAGAACTCGCGCCAGCGATACGATTGCAACGCATCATTAAAGCGCTCTTCCCCTGCTCCTTCTTCTCCATCCATCATCAATCGACGACCTTCTTCGAACGCTTGCTCCACGTCATTGGAGGTCATGTCATCGGTCAGACAGATCGTCGCTCCGTCTCCCGGGCACCCATCTATGGGCGACACCTGGGACCCCACGGCCGATATATACAGGCCGCTGGAAGCGATCGTCACCGTTAAATCCAGTGATTCTTCTTCGTCTTCGTCGGGCTCTTCGTCGGTTGTCGCGCTACCACCGAGCGGCATCGTCACGTTAATGACGGCCACCTCCAAAAACACAACCGACAGCAAAAGCATGGGGATCAAAATGATCACCATGTTCATAAATGGCGCCAGATCTGGCTCTGACGGGTGGTCTATCTCATTATCTCGTGTTTGACGAGCCATCGGGTCTCCTTACCTCACACGCGTTCATCCTCAATGCTCACCGCCCACCGGGGTTCGGTCTCCGGACTCTCGTCCGTGACCGACACCCCGGCGGCGATTGCACGGGGGGGTCAACTTCAGTCGACCGGGCCGCCTTTGCCACGAGTCACCAGCAGGTTCTCGAGCTTGACACTATACATGTCAATCTCATTGAGAATCTTCTTGGTGATCCCACCCAAAATCAGGTGGGCAATCAGCGTCGGAATGGCGACGATAAGACCGAAAGCGGTCGTGTTCATCGCCATTGCGATACCACGCGACAGCATACGCTGCCGGTTTTCAGGCGTTGCGGTTTCCAGCGCTTCGAACGCTTCGATCAGTCCCATGATCGTTCCCAGCAGTCCGGCCAGCGTCGCCACGTTGGCGATCGTCTGAAGTGCCGGGGTTCGGGTCTGAATTTTGGGCACGATCTCCAGGGTCGCCTCTTCAATGGCGTTCTGGATCTCCACCTCGCCCTTGTTGGCACGCGTCAACCCGGCCTTGATGACCTGGGGAAGAGCGCGCGACGGCGCGGCGTTGCACAACTTGATCGCTCGATCAACGTTGTCGGCCATCACCAATTTCTGGATCTGGGCCATGAACGCCTGGGCGTTCATATTGTATTTGAAGAAAAGGAAGAAAAAACGCTCCAGCGCTACGCCGAGCGCTACGACGCTAATTGCGAGGATGATGTACATCCATATTCCACCTTCGCGGAAGGCGTCAGCGATTGCAGCCATATCCGGTTACCTCCGTGCATGTTTTTCTGATTGTATTGCTTGCTCGGCAATCTGCTGGTTCATAAGGGTCTACTCTGTGCTTCTCGTCAGACGGCTCTCTCGGCGATGGAGACGATCGCGCTCTGCGATCCTCAGTGGTCCCTCGCCCGCTGCCCGTTGAGATTTCGATTTATAACACACTGAATGAAACCCGGCAAAGGTTGATTGCTTTCGATTATCCTTTTCGATCGCCGACCCCTTTGACAGCGGCGCGATCGCCAGCTTCCTCATAGGTGTATCATTAAAACGGTTCTTTCTCCACCGACTCTAGGAGGTCGGGCAAAAAGCTTGGTTGATCGTCGATCTCCTGGTAGCCCAACTGGTCGCGTTGTACAAAAAATTGCGCCACCCGTCGGGGCACTTCGCTTTCGATCTGGATGGTCTCCAACTCCAGAACTCGTTGCTGGGCCTGGACTTCCGACACCGCCACGCCTTGCGTGACCATCGCGGCGGCGGCCCCCAGCACCACCAGGGCGATCGCCTTTGGGGCTCGTTTAAGAATCATCATCGCTGTCTCCATCGTCGTCACCATCGTCGTCGGGCTCCGGTTCATCGTCGCCGCCGGCCTGCGCTTCGCGCAAAGCCTCCTGGCGTTGTTCTTCGCGATCGATGGTCGCCTGCGCCTCGTTGATAAAGTTATCCACCGACTTCTCATTGGCACGCCTCTCCCCGACGGCATTGCGAAATTCCTGAAAGGTCGCGATCGCCGCTTCGTTGCGTTCGATGAGGTCCATATCGGGAACCGGCGCCTCCAGGAATAGAATTCCCAGATTAAACAACGCCGCCTGATGGCTGTCGTTGATCGCCAACGCCTCTTCGAAGGCCGAAAGCGCCTCTTCGTAGTTGCCCATGGCCTTGTGGGCATTGCCCAGATTGACGTGCGCCTCAGCGTAGAGGGGCTCGTCTTTGAGCGCCAATTCCAACTGCTCGACGGCCCGATCGAAGTTCCCGCTATCGATGAGGAGCACGGCATAATTATTTCGCGCTTCCGCAAAATGGGGGTTGAGCTCCAGGGCCTGGCGAAAATTAACCCGCGCCTGGTCGTGATTGTCCTGATGCCAGGCCCCCTGGCCGAGAATAAAAAAGACTTCCGCCCGATCCGGCGACACCTGATTGGCGCGCACCAAGATCGCGCGGGCCAACTCATAGCGCTCCAGGCGCTGCATCGCCGTGGCCATTTGCAGCATCGCCTCTACCTGCTCCACATCGCGTCGCAACAGATCGCGCGCGCCCTCGACCACGTCTTCGTAGAGGCCCTGGTGGAGCGCGATCTCCAACCGCGCCGCCTGATGGTCCAGGTTGTCGGGACGGGCATCGACCCAGGCGTCGGCGATCTCACGGGCCCGGTCCACATTGTCCTGGCGCAGATTCATTCGGATCATATTGATCAGCGCCGGCGTAAAGTCGTGATGGCGCCGCAGCGCCTCGCCGTATAGATTTTCCGCCGCCTCGATATCGCCCTGTTGCTCGGCGAGAACCCCCAGGTTATAGGCGGCCACAAACCCACCCTGGCGTTCTTCTCTCAACCCCTCCAGGGCCTCGCGGGCACTCTCCACATCCCCATTTCGCGCATCGTCCATCGCCTGCTTGATCCGCCCATCCACATGCTCGTCGACCTCCTCTTCGCCGTCGAACTCGTGATCCTCGTCCGCCGATGGCTCCCCATCCCCCTCTTCGTCGGCCTCCGATTCCTCCTGAGCGTCGTCATCTTCCTCACTTTCCGTGGGCTGCTCGGTGATCTCCTCTTCTTCCACCTCCGGAGGCGTGGAACTGCAACCAGCGGCGAGGATCAATGCCGCCATCAGCCCGATCGCCAGCGCCCACCGCCGGCCGTTCTTGCACTCTATGGACCCTGCTTTTGATTCCATCACATCGCCTCGTCGTCGATGTCGACCTCTTCGACCTCGTCGAAGTCGTCGTCCATTTCCTGGGGCTGTTCCGCCTCTTCGATCTCTTCGTCGATCTCTGGCTCGATGGGATCCATCCCCTCTTGTTGGTCGCGCCAATCGCGGCGTTCAAGCCGCTTTTGGTAAGACTCAAAGCTTAATAACGGAACCGATTTATCCAAAGCAATCTGATAGGGACGCTGCTCCTCCACATAGAACGGATAATCCGTCGGCTCGTATTCGTGGATCTCCTCCAGGGCCCGGCGGGTCCACTCGTTTACGATCTCGTGCTGGCGCGCCCGCTGAATGACCTGCTCGTAGCGCTCCACCGCATTGTCTTCCAGCGGAAAGGCGATATCGTCGAGCGTGTCCTGGTAGACCCAGTATTCGTCGGTGCCCTCATCGAAGGGATTGGGAACATCGTAGAGCGCATCGGCCATGCGGTGCAGCATATTGGCGATCCGGAAATAGGCCGCCAGGTTCCAATCGAGATTGCCAAATTCCAGGACCTCTCGATAATTATTCTGCACATCTTGAATACCATCGAGGCGTTCCTGCAAACGGTTTTGTTGCTGTTGGAGCGCTCCTTCGATGCGGATGGAATCCCACTCCTCGAAGTCGCGTTCGGCGAGCATAAATCGCGCCTCGGCGGCCACTTCGCGGATCTCCGCTTCCCCGGGCAACGCCTCTTCGTACTCTTCTCGCCAGTCCCTATAGAGCTCCAGGATTGCCTCGTATTCCTCGTCGGCCTGGGCCTGTCTGCCCGCCTCTTCATGGCCCTGGGCATAGGCCCGTCGGATCTGGAAGATGCGCGCGGCGTGGTTTGGATCCTGGCCAAATTCGTCCTCGTAGCGATCGTAGACGCGATGCTTCTCATCGGTTCGATCGGCCTTATCCCAGGCATTGGCCGCCGCCCACAGCGTCTCCGCAAAATATTCGCCTTCCGAATAGGTGTCGGCGTATTCCTCATAGGCCCGCGCCGATTCCTCGTAGCGCTGCAGGTATTCGTTCATTTGCGCCGATTGCAGCAGCGCCTCCTCGCGATTCTCCTCGATGTCGAAATCCAACGCATCCAATTCCTCCGGCGACGGGCCTTCGTATTGGTCATAGAACAGCCGGTAGTGACGCACGGACTTATCGAAATCAAAGAGCCACTCCGAGTTGACCGCCACCCGATAGACCGCCCGTATCGACAGGGGATGATCGGGGTATTCGGTAAATAACTCCTCGTAGTGCGAGATCGCCTGATCGTAGTTGTTCTGGATCTCCGAGACGCCGGCGGCGTTATTGAGCGCCCGCGGTGCCAGGTGATGATCGGGAGCCTCTCGGGCCAGGCGATGAAATTCAGCTGCCGCCTCCTCGTAGCGCTCCTCTTGCAACATCTCCTCGGCCGCCCGGAACATCCCCACCAGGCGGAACTCGCGGACCTCGGCTCGCACCGCTTCCGCCTGATCGCCCTCGATCACATCTTCCAGACGCTCCGCCCATTCCGTGAGTCCCTCGAAATCATTTTCCCGGCGATAACTCTCCAGAATCAGGCTCCCCGCCAGGTATCCCACCTCGTGATCAGCGAAGTTATCGACCACCCAGGCAAAGCGAGTCCGCGATTCGTCATAGTGCTCAAAATCGTGGAAGACCTTCGCCGCCTGGAAGGCGAATTTGGCATTCAAATAGGGGTCCTGTTCATTTTCCAGGCCCAGCACCACGTAGCGATCGATATTGGTCACGTATTTGCGGACCAACTCCGGGATCGGCATCCCCTCGACCTCCACCTGCTCCATGACCTCATCTTCATCGAGCTGGCGCTCCTCTCCAGCCTGGTCGGCGGCATCCCTGGCATCCTCCAGATCCGCTCCGCCAATCGCCCGCGGCGGAAGATTGCCCCTCTCCACCTCATCGCGGATCAGGAACTCCAATGCCTGCACGGCATTATAGGCGCTGGTTTCCTGAAACGGGTTGGCCGGGATATCGAGCTCGCGGACCACCTGATATTGCTCGAAGGCCTCCTGATATTGCTCGGAGTAAAAGAGGGTCTCCGCAAAATAGAAGTTCCACTGATAGATCTCGGGGTCGTTGGGGTAGTGCTCCAAAAACTCCCGGTACGCTTCCGACGCCGTTCGGTATTGCTGTTGGGCGTTCTCCAACAGGGCCGAGTCTCTGCTAACCAGGGCTTCATTTCGGGTGGTCTGGGCCTGCTCGTGGAACCACGTGGCTGCCATCAGCAGGTAGTCGCGCACCATATTGTCCATCGCCCGCAGCGCTGCCTCGTTGCCCTGGCGGTGCTGGTGCTCATACCAGGCGCTGCCGTCTCCGTAATAATCGATCATCTGGCGCCGGACATCGAAGGCCTCCTCATCGCGGTACGAGCGGTGCAGTGCGGCCACCACCTGACCGTGAGTCTCTGGATTATCCGGGTGCAGCGGCTCCAGCTCCAGGACGTATTCATAGACCTCGATCGCCTCTTCAAAGCGTCGATAGTCCATCAACTCGTCGCCCAGCATCACCAGCACATCGTGCTCGAAATCGTCGCCCCGGTTGAGGTACTCCTCGATGCGGTTCATTACCGTATCGCGCTCGATATCCACGGCCGCCAGGTCCCAGTCCTCCATCGCAAGGATCTCGGCGAGGTGGGCCAGAGCGTCTTCGCGCAACAATTCGCGCTGCTCCCCCGTCTGGTCGGCCAGTTCATCGATCAGGACCACCACATCCCTAAAGATCTCGATGGCCTCCGGATAATTCTCCAACCGGTAGTGGGCCCAGGCCCAGCTATAGACCACGCGCACGTAATTGGCGTCCGTCAGCTGCTCGCGGCCTCGCTCCGAACCCGCTTCCTCGAAGGCATCGAGGGCCAACATCAAGTTGTCGCGGATCCGGTCGGGCCCATCGACCTCGGCATTTTCAAAATAATACTCGCCGATCATCAACCAGGCATGAGACACGAAGTCGCTTTCCGGATTGTGCTCCACCAACGCCGCTGCGTTATCTCGCGACGCCAGCCAGTTGCCCTGCTCCCACTCGATATGGGCCAGGAAATAATAGGCCAGATCCAGTCCTCGATACTCCGGCCACTGCTCGACCAATACCTCAAATAACTCCCGCGAGTTGGCATAGGAGCGCTCCGGTGAATCCGGTCGCTCCCCTTCGCGATCCTCTTCCCACTCATCGAGGGCATCAAAATACTCGTCCTGGGCCCGCTGATAGCGGTCTTCTTCCTGCTGATCGTAGAGAATGGCCAGCCGGAAGATGGCATCGGGCGTCATCCCCGGATCGTCGGGGTAATCCTCCAAAAAATTCTCCAGCGACGCGATCGCATCGCCGCGCTCATCGCGCTCCAATTCATGGGCCCGGGCAATGCGCGGGTCGTAGCGCGAGTCGATCTCGGCCATGCGCCGGTCAAATTCGGTCTGCACCAGGTTTTCGATCGCCTTCTGGTATTGGTCGATGGCCTCCGCATAGCGCTCATAGGCCTCGCGATACGCCTCGAGTTGGGCTTCGAACTCCGGATCGGCGTCTTCCGGCGCTTCCAGATCCGCCGACGGCAGTCGCGGCCCATCCAACTCGGACTCCGAATCCGGATCCTCGCGATCCATCCATTCGTCTTCCGGGACCTCTGGGCTGTCCGCCGGTCCCTCTTCCAGCTCTTCGGCCTCGTCGACCACTTCCGTCGTCTCGTCTTCCTCTTGAGCCATCGCCGTGGGAGCCCACAATCCCCCTACGAGCAGCCATAGCGCACCCGCTGAGATTGCCTTTCGCACCCCCCGGTGCTTCAGCCATCTATGTTGAGGACCTAACGCCATTCATATCTCCACTACTGCAAATCCGGGAAGGCTTCTCTGAGCATGTCTTGCGTCTCGATCTTTTCGTCCACCAATCGCTGGCGGTCCTCGCGGGCATCTTCCAGCTGTTGCCAATCCACATCCACCAGCCCCAGGTGGCTTCGCCGCACCAATTGCTCGAAGGCGTGATTGACCTCCATATAATTGAGCATCGCCAGCTCAGCCACCGTCTCCTCCGTGTCCTGGCGCCACATGGCCAACTCCTCTTGATAGCCCTCCAGGCTCGCCTTTTCACTGGCCAAAGTCACCCGAATATCATCCATTCGATCTTCGACCAGCCGATCGAGCTCATCGAAGTAGCGGTCCAGGCGGCGCTGCACCGACGGGACGTGACGGCGCATATCGGCCACTTCGCTGGCCTGTTGCGCCTCGGCACCGCTCAACTCCGTGGCGCTGGCTTCCACCAGTTCTGCCCGTTCAGCTTGCAGCTCTTGAATCTCTCGTCGCAGATTGCGAAATTCCACCAGTGATTCGTCGCGAGCTCCGAAGGCCCGACGCGTTCTATCCAACTCCCGCGACAGTTGGCGACGCTCGTCTTGCAATTGCTCCAACTCCCGATTGAGCTCGCGACGCACCGCCTCTACTTCTTCGCGATCCGCTTGGCTCAACCGCTGAGCCTCGCTGCGCACGTAAACGGCGATGCCCTCCAGCACTTCCTCCAACCCGTCGATCTCAAACGCCACCTGATCGAGTTCCTGGCTGAGCACATCGAACTCCTCGCGGATCCGCTGGGTTCGATCCTGCAACTCCTCCTGGGTCGTCGGCGCCTGGCGTTCGCGCTCCTGCAGCTCGGCGAGCTCCGCCTCGATCTCCTGAAGCCGCTCTTCCTCTGCCGCCCCCAAAAAGGGACGCACCTGGCGCAATTCCCAATCCAATAACTGGTTTTGCAACGCCACCAGACGCGACTCTAGTTGCATCCCCTGCGTCCACCCCTCCGACAGGGCGGGGAAGGCCTCGATGCTCGATCCCATGTCGATCGCCGCTTCCAGCTCCTCGATGGCGATCAACACCTCGTCGATATCCTCTTCCGTCATCGCCCCATCGGACACCAATTGGCGCGACACACGCGTCAACTCTTCCTCTTCTACCCAGTCGGTGACCTCCTGAGGCAAAAAGTCCGGCCGCAGCCCTTCCAGCTCGTCGCGCACCAGGCCCACAAAAAACTCATCGAGCTCATCGTGCTCTTCGATAAATGCCTGCAACTCATCGCGCACCGGAGAAAAGGTCTCCAGCAGCTCATCGAACCACTGCCTCGCATTGTCGTATTGGCCCAGACGCATCGCCATATCGGCCATCATCGCCCGCGCCTGGGGCACGAATTGAGGCTCCGGATCGGAGATCATCAAGATCTCCAGATTCCGCAACGCCGCCTGGTAGTTGCCCTCCGCCACCAGCGCCCAGGTCAACTCGTAGAGCGCCCGGCCAAAGTGCTGACTATTCCTCGGCAATTGAAGGTACTGGTCCACGGCCTCCGGATAGTCGCCCTGCTCATAGGCCAATCGCCCACGTCCCAGATAGGCCAACTCCAACACCTCGCGCTCCCGGGCATTTGTCGGCGTCGACCGCGTCAATTCGGCAAAAATCTGTTCGGCCTGGTCCAATTCTCCTTCCGCCACCAGGGTCACGGCCTCGAAATAACGGGCTGTAAAGGCATATTCCTCATCGCGAGCCGCCCGTTGAAACCAGGGCC
>CAYQBU010000013.1:0-41277 GCA_964415785.1 uncultured Bradymonadales bacterium | reverse complement strand
CTCAAACCCCGAGCTGGTGCTCTTCGATGAACCGACGACGGGTCTTGATCCGGTGATGATGGAATTTGTGGATCAGATGATCGAGGAGATCACCGAAAAATATGGTCTTACGAGCGTGATCATCAGCCACAATATGGCGACGATTTTTCGGATAGCAGACCGCGTGGCAGTCCTGCACGATGGCCAAATCATCGCCGCCGGGGAGCCCCAGGAGATCCGTCGCAGCGAGGACAAGCGCATCCGCGATCTGGTCCACACCCACGATCGCTCAGAGATCCATGTGCTCGATCAAGAGGAAAGCGCAGCGGTGGAGATCGACTCTAAGAGTGACGACGTGGTGGTGATGGAGGGGGTCTATAAGTCTTTTGGAGCCGTCGATGTGTTGAAAGGGGTCGATTTTAGGGCGCCGCATCGAGAATTAACGACCCTGATCGGGGGGTCTGGAGCGGGCAAGTCGGTGATGATGAAGCATCTGTTGGGCCTGATGAAGCCGGACCGTGGCACTGTGAAGGTCTTCGACCAATCGCTTGGGGGAATGAAGGAGCGGGACCTATTGGCGCTGCGCACGAAGGTGGGGATGCTTTTTCAGCATTCAGCCCTCTTTGACTCCATGACGGTGCGTGAAAACGTGGCCTTTCCACTGGCCGAAAGGCGAGTGTGTTCGCGCAAGGAGGCCAATGAGCGGGCGGACGCGCTCTTGGAGCGGCTTCAGTTGTCGACGATTGGCGATGCCAGTCCACTGGATTGTTCCAGTGGTCAGCAAAAGCGGGTCAGTCTGGCCCGGGCTCTGGTCACGGAGCCGGAGTTGTTGATCTTCGATGAGCCCACGACGGGTCAAGACCCGATCATGTCGCGTTATGTGGAAGATATGGTGGTGGAGGTGCAGCGCGATTTTGAAGTGACCACGATCGTGATCAGCCATGACATGTCCTCGGCCTTTCGGACTGCGAACCATATTGCGATGCTCTACAAAGGAGAGATCATCGCCTACGGGACCCCCGAGGAGCTGTCGTCGCTGGAGGATGAGCGGGTGCACAACTTCATCTACGCGGCAGATGTGGCGGCTCAGGAGCGGGCCCGAGATGAGGGGCGAAGGGGCTAGTGCTGCCCCTTGAACAAACGCCAGCACTCTCGCCGGTGCTGAACGCCGATGGCTGTGTTGCGACGCCTCGACGATGCTACGGCATCGCCTCGTCCGTAGCGCCTTGCCCTCGTCGCCGAGCGTATCGACGTACTTGCGGCGGGCAGCACTAATCCTCATCGGGAGAGACGGGGGTAAAGCGCTGGGCATCGCGCAGGCCGTATTTCTCCATGACCCGGTGGAGTGCGGCGTCGAGATCGACGTCCAGGGAGTTGGCGAGGGTGATGGTCACGAAGAGGACATCGCCGAGCTCGTCGGCGATGGCGGAAGGTCCCGATTGGCGATGGGTGGCGGCGGGTTTGTCACCGTGGCGCTCGTTGAGTTCGCGGGCAAGTTCGCCGACCTCTTCGGTGAGGCGGGCGAGGTTAGAGAGGGGATGGAAATAGCCCTCTTCCCACTGAGAAATCCAGTCGTCGACGGCTCGTTGGTAGTCGCTTAGGCCGGTGGGTTCGGTGTCGCTCATGAGATCGTCCAGGGTTGAGATCGAGTGATGGGAGTGGAGATGAATTTACAGGGAGGTCCAGAGGATGGACAATGGTCCTTACTATGTTGAGGTCAATGGTTGGCGATTGAAGATGAGGATCAGCGATGAAGATTATCGAAGAAGGTGTGGAGGTCTGGGCGACGAAGGATGTGGTCAAAAAGGGACGTCGAGGAAAGCGTTTGGTGGCCGATTTTGGGGATATGGGTCAGGTGGTGAAGATCGATCCGGTTCGCGATCAAAGTGGTGAGATCGTCAAGGGAGAAGCTAAAATCAGTGTCGAATTTGGTGATGAGGTCGCTCAAGTGACGCTAGATCAGGTGACCACGGAGCAGGTTATCCACCGGGGATATCCGCCCGGAAAGCTCGCGCCGAGATATGAATTTGAGGCCTGGTTGGCCCTGTTCCCGGATCTGTTGGAAGACGACGTCGAGGAAGTGATCGACGACTTCCTCAGAGAGACCACCATCAGCGATGATCGAGAAACACGCCAGGAATTGCGGGAGGTATTCGACGAATACCGACAAAGGGAATTGGAAAGCGAAACCGGGGAATAACACGGGATGAGGGCTGCCGGCGGGAGGGAAGGTGGCATAAGTGAGCCGGTGGCGATAAGATAGACAGTGAACCCTGAAATGAGGCCGGATTTCGCTCGCACGGAGGCGTCGTGAAGAACGTATTAGCGGTTGGTCATTGTACACTCGATCAAATCGGGCTCGTGGAGCGCCTGGCGGGCCACGATGAAGAAGTAGAGATGATGACCTATAGCGAGCAAGGCGGGGGAACGGCGGCCACCGCGGCAGTGGCGCTGGCACGATGGGGAGCCAAGACCCAATTCGTAGGCAAGGTCGGCGATGATGCTCGGGGGGATCATATTGTGAGGACGCTTGAACAGGAGGGGGTCGACATCAGTGCGATAGTTCGTCAGCACGGGGCGATCAGTCAGGTTCGGCACGTGATCGCAGAGATGGGGGGCGGACAGCGCACGGCCTATTCCACGCCGGGAACGGTGGAGCCGTTGGCAGTTCGAGAGGTGGATACATCGGTGGTCGATGGGGCGGATTTGGTGGTGGTCGACGGGTGGTGTTCGTCGGCGAAGTTGGAGTTGTTGGAACGGGCAAAGACCAGGGAAGTGCCGGTGATCTTGGAAGCCGATCACGGGCGAAAGGTGGCTGCGAAGAGCGTTCGCTTTGCCGATGTGGTGGTGGCTTCGGAGAGGGAGGCCAGCGCCTATACCGGCGTCGGCGATCTGAAGGCGATCTGTGAGGCGTTTATCGATCAGGGGCCGACGACGGCCATCGTCACCCTCGGCGATGAGGGGGCGGTGGCGATGCGTCAGGGCGGCGATTACGTGAGGCTAGAGGCACCGTCGGTGGAAGTGGTGGATACCACGGGAGCCGGCGATGTGTTCCTGGCGTCCATCGCCTGGGCCTACCTCAAGGATTGGCCCCTGGAAAAGGCGGTGATGGAGGCCAACCGGGCGGCGGCGCTTGCTTGCACCGGCCCCGGAGGCCGAAGTCAGATTGTGGTCTGGGACAATTGAGGGTTCAGCGGCGTCCGCGGCGTCGGCCGCGCCCCGAGCCCTTCGACGATTTGTTGTCGTCCAGTCGGACAGCCCAGTATTCGGCGTCTCGCATGGTGTCGACGAGGCGCTTCTGGCTGTCGATATTTTCTTCAAAGAAGGTGGCAAATTGACCGATAACGGCGGCATCCTTTCGGGGGTCGCTGCCGCCAAAGGTGTTGAGCCCCATGAAGGTGGCCGCCTCGAGGGCAAAGTTGTGCTGAATGGTATCGACCTGGGAGTTAAAGACTTCCACGCCATCGAGGCCGTCGATCTCAAAGATATAATCGCCCATATTGAAGGGGATTTCGAGATCGTAGGGTCGAGCAGCGAGGACAACGCCTCCTTGCTCGTGAAAGACCTCTACGACCGACGAGGCCGACGGAGTAGTGCGGTGACTGAGCCAGGCCCATTCCTCATTGAGATAGAAGTCATCGATGCGGGGGGCAAAGCCGAGAAGAATACCGCGATCGGTGGGGATCTCAACGCCCACAAAGACGGTCAAGTCCGGGTAGTCGCTCCTCGCCAAATCGAGAACTTCAGGGCAGCGGGCGGTCTCCATCGTTTCGCAGATCGCGACACCGTCGAGGCCGGCGGCTTTAGCGCGCCGGAGGACCTGGTCGGCGGTGAGGGTGACGTTGTCGGAGATCAGGGTCTTGGCGTGAAGATCAATAAGCATGGCAACCAGACATAAAAGGAGAAGGCGTCACTTCAGTGAATTGGTGGGCGTAGGTTTAGCGCTACGATGACGGGAGTGCAAGGGCAGGTCACTATCGGGCGGGCAGCTATTCCAGGTAGTGGATGCGCTGCTGCTCGTCATCGGTAGACTCGGAGGGCTGGGAAGCCCCAGGAGCAGATGAGCCCGATTCGTCGTCGTCGGTGGGGCGCTCATGGGGGCTGACGTCGATGATGTCTTCATCGCCGTCCCGGGATTGCTTAAAGGGGTCGGCTCCGAACGGCGAGGAGGGTCCGCCCTGGGCGGAGTTCGGTGGTGAGGCACCGAAGCCAGGCCCGGCCATAAAACCAAACCCGCCTTCTCCGGCGGTCATCTTTTCGAAGCGCTTTTTAGCGATGGCTTTCATGGGCGCGCGGGTCGGGGGGATCAAGAGGAGGATGGCGAAGACGTCGGTCAGCACTCCGGGGGTGACCAGGAAAATACCGGCGATCAGCACGGCGAGGCCGTCGAGGATGCTATCGGCGGGCATTTTGCCGCTATTGAGGTCACTTTTGATGCGGGTCCAGGCGCGGGCGCCCTCGAGCTTGCCGAGCACAGCCCCCAAAATGGCGGTCCCGAGCACGAGCGCGATGGTGGCGGGGAGCCCGATCTCCTGGCCGAGGGGGATGAGCAGTGCGAGCTCGATAAGGGGAACGATGGTGAAGAGCGCGAGGAGTCGAAGAATCACGATGCCTGCCTGTTCGGGCCGCGACCGCTGGGGCCCCGGCCCGGTGGAGAGGACGGGTTAGTCGTCGGAAATGGAGTTCCAGTCGGCCAAAAACTTCTCGAGACCGAGGTCAGTCATGGGGTGATCAAACATCTTGGAGATCACCGAAGGAGGGACGGTGGAGACGTCGGCGCCGAGCAGCGCGGCCTGGGTGACGTGGCGGGGATGGCGAATGGAGGCCACCAGCACCTGGGTAGTGATCGAATCATAGTGGTTATAGGCGGTGACGATCTCTTTGATGATGTCCATGCCCTCGTGGCCGAGGTCATCCATACGGCCGATAAAGGGGCTGATGTAGGTGGCGCCAGCGCGAGCGGCGAGCAATGCCTGATTGGGCGAAAAGCAGAGGGTGACGTTGGTGTCGATGCCCTCGTCGGTGAGGGTCTTGCAGGCCTTGAGGCCGTCGCGGGTCAGGGGCAATTTGATGACGACGTTGTCGGCCCAGGAGGCGAACTCACGGCCTTCGTCGAGCATGCCCTCGGTGTCGATGGCCGTCACTTCGGCAGAGACCGGCCCGTCGACCAATTCGCAGGTCTCGAGGATCACCTCTTTGAAGTCGCGTCCGGACTTGGCGATCAAGCTGGGATTGGTGGTCACCCCGTCGAGGATGCCGATGGCAGCTGCGGCGCGAATTTCGTCGGTGTCAGCGGTGTCGATGAAGAATTTCATACGTGGTACTCCCAAAGAGTGAAGGCCAAAACGCAATCGGTGATCGATATTTGTCGACCGACAGGTATCATGGCGATGCCCCGAGTTTCAATCTAACAAGGCTAACACGGCGATTGCGACAGAGATTCCACCGGGAGCGATCTGGCCATGTGACCTGGGGGTGTGTTAACGGGCCGTGAGTGCCGAAATATCTATGCTCATTTTACCACCGGGAGAAACGACCATGATGGATATCAATTTCGTTCGCGATCACACCCAAAAAGTCCAGAATGCGGCGAAGGTCAAGGGTTTCGATGTGGACGTTGAAGCCCTGCTGGAGCTCGACGAGAGACGACGCGATCTCATTCAGGAAACGGAGTCCATACGGGCTCGTCGAAATGAGGTGGCCGACGAGATTCCAAAGGCCGACAACGACGAGCGACCAGCTCTTATCGACGAGGGGCGCGAGCTCAAGGACAAATTGGGTGGTCTGGAGGAGGAGTTGAGTGAGGTCCAAAAGGATTATCACGCACTTCTCATGATGGTTCCCAATGTGCCCCTTGAGGATGTGCCGGTGGGCGACGATGAGGACGACAATGAGGTGATTCGCTACGTCGGCGACAAGCGCGACTTCGACTTTGAGCCCCGAAGTCACGAAGATCTGGGCGAGCACCTGGGGATCATCGACAAGGAGCGGGGCATCCGCATGGCCGGTTCCCGGGCCTATACTCTGAAAGGGGCGGGGGCGCTGCTGGAATACGCCGTGATGCGTCTGGCGATGGACATCATGGTGGAGCGGGGGTTTACGCCCGTGGTGGGGCCGCTGTTGGTTAATCGGGAGGCCCTGGAGGGCACGGGGTTTTTCCCCTACGGCGAGGAAGATACCTATCATGTCGAAAAAGATGGCAAGTATCTGGTGGGGACCTCAGAGGTGTTTTTGGTGAGCATGCATCGCGATGAGATCCTGGAGCAGGAGGAACTGCCCTATTTTTACACGGGATATTCGCCCTGTTTTCGGCGCGAGGCCGGCAGCGCGGGGCGCGACGTTCGCGGGGTCTATCGGGTGCATCAATTCACGAAGGTGGAGCAGGTCGTGATCTGCGAGGCGGACCGCGATATTTCACGCCAGGTCCATGAGGGGTTGTTGGGGAACTCCGAAGAGTTGATGAAGCGGCTCGAACTTCCCTATCGCGTGGCCGTGGCCTGTACGGGGGAGACGGGGCTGGGGCAGGTGCTCAAAAACGAAATTGAGACCTGGATGCCCTCTCGCGAGAAATACTCCGAGACCCACTCCTGCTCGAGCCTCTACGACTATCAGGCTCGCCGAAGCGGGATTCGGTACCGCGATGAGGAGGGGGAGATGACCTATTGCTATACGCTCAACAACACCATGGCCGCCAGTCCCCGGATCCTGATCCCGATTTTGGAGAATTACCAAAATGAGGATGGGTCGGTGACCGTACCAGAAGCGCTTCGGCCCTATATGTATGGCATCGAAGTCATCCAGCCGGAGTGATTCTCAGGTAGAGCCGACGTCGAGTGAGGAGGGAAGCTCGTCGTCGGTTCGCTTGGCTCCAGCTTCAATGGGGCCGCCATCGGGGGTGGAGGGAAAGCGCGAATAGACGAGGTACAGCAAGGGCGGGAGGATGAAGAGGTCGGCGAGGACGGCGCTGGCGATGGTGATACCCGTGAGTAAACCGAACTGCTGGGTGGGAACGAAATCACTCAAGGTGAGGACACTCATGCCGATGATGAGCAGGAGGCTGGTCAATAAAATGGCGCGGCCAGCGCCGTAGTAGGTGTGGAGGATGGCCGTCTTAAGGTCATCGTGGCGCTTCTTCTCCTCGGTGAAGCGAGCAAAGAAGTGAATGGAGTCGTCGACGGCAATGCCGAGGCTGATGGCGAAGATGATGATGGTGGTGGTGTTGAGGTTGATGTCGGCGATGCCCATATAGCCATAGGCGACAAAGAGGGGGAGACAATTGGGGAGAAGGCTGATGATACCGATCTTCAGGGACCGGAAGACGAGGGTCATCAAAATGAAGATCACCCCGATGGCGATAAACAGGCTGACCATCAGGTCGCGGATAAAGGAATTAAGGGCGGCGGAGGCGACGTAGGCGTCGCCCGTGAGGGTGTAGTTGGTGTCTGTGCCATCGAAGTGGTGGGCCAGTTCGGCCTGGAGGTCCTCGGCGAGGGCGAGGTGAGAATTGGCACCGGAGTCGGCGACGCGAAGCAAGATGCGGGCGTTGCGAAAGTCGTCGGTGACAAAATTGCTCAATCCCCCCTGGGTATCGGGGGCGTCGCTGATGATAAGCAGGAGTTGTTCGAGTTGGGCGGTGTTTTCAGCAAGGCGAAAGCGCTGGTCGACGTCGCCGGTCACGGCGACACGAGCAGTCTGGAGATAGTCGACGTAGGATTCGGTGGAGAGCACGGTGGGGTGCTCCTTAGCGAAGGTTTGAACGGCGTGGACGGCGGCATAGATGTCGGGGTTTTTGAAATGGTCGCGGTCTTCGGCTTCCAGACTGATTTCAAAGGGCAGGATACCGCCGAGTTCTCTCTCGATCTCCATGGTGGATTGGAAGGTGGGGTGGTCTTCGTGAAAGACCTCCAGGATGGTGGTGTCGATGTCGACGCGAGTTCCCTGAAAGGCGATGGTTCCGGCGATGAGGAGGCCGACGGTAATGACCGTCCAGGGATGATCGAGGAGCCGTCGACCCAGGGCCATCAGGAGGCGTTCGAGTAGGGGCGGGGAAGTCGGCGATTCATCGGCACGGGGCACCCTTCCGCGACGGGCGGGTTTGAGGAAGATCAGGGCCGACGAGAGCAGGAGGAGGGTGGCCAGATAGGCGAACATGACACCGGCCGCGGCCTGCCAGCCAAAGTCCTGGAGGATCTGAGTGCGAGCCGACAGAAGGCTGAGAAAGCCGATGGCCGTGGTGCTGGTGGTCAGCAGGCAAGCGGCTCCGGTGTGACGAATCATAGCCCGCACCGCTTCCTGATGGGATTTTCCGACCTCCACCTCCTCGGTGTGGCGGGTGATCATATGGATGCTATCGGAGATCCCGATGACGAAGATCAGGGTGGGCAACACGTTGTTGATGATGTTGATACTGGAGCCGGTGACCACCAGGAGGGCGACGGTGGCCGTGAGGGCGAAGACGACGACCGCCAGGGGCAGGATATAGCCACTGGGCCGGCGAAAGAGGTACAGCAGAATGAGAAAGAAGATAAAGGCGGTCAGGGGAACGAAGGTGACCTGTTCCTGGCGAAGATGGTCGACGATGGTCACCCGAAGAGGAGGGATGCCCTCGATCTGGAGGTGGACGTCGTCGGGAAAGTCATAGGCGTCGACGATGCCATGAAATTCCTCGACCATCGACTTGAGATCTTCAACCTCCTGGATGTCGCGATGGAGCCAGGCGGCGATGAGCCCCATGGAGCCATCGTGATTGATGAGGCGTCCCGCGATCAGGGGCTCGTCGGAGGCAAAGTGGCGAAGGCTCTGCGCTTGATCGTCGGTGACTGCCGGCCCTTTGAGGGGGCGGCCATCGCTGGCGCTCATGATTTTAGAGAGGCTGCCGAGGTGGGGCTCAGCGCTGAGGCTGTCTGGTCGGGGCAGAGCGATGGTGGCCAGCGACTGGGCGTCGACGACCTGAGGATGAAGTCTCAGTTCGTAGGTCAGATCCCGCATGGGAGCGAGAACCTCGGGGCGCCACAGATCTTCACCTTTGACGAGGATCGTCACCGCGTTATCTTCGCGACCGAAGCGCTCGGCGAACACCTCGCGATACTCGTGGGCATCGTCGGTGGACTCAAAGAGTTGCTGAGGCGTAAAATTAAACTCAAGCTGTGGCACCGCCACCAGACAGATGGCGAAGACAAGGCCGAGAACGGCCAAAATGAAATGACGTCTGGCGAGGATGAATCGGGCCAAAAATTCGAACATGGCGGCCTGGTAGAAAAAGCGCAGAGTAGAGGCGGTGTACGACTCGAGAGCGGTCGGGCCAAAGCGGTCTGGCAGAAGCTGTCATCGAGATACAGAATTTCAAGCAAAACGCTCTGGGACGCAAGGCGACGCCAATCCGGAGAAGACAAGGCAAGCGATGAGCAAAGCGAAGCGACAGGCAATCCTGGCGGTAGATGTGGGATCGCATCGAACAGGGGTGGCCGTCTCCGATGATGACCGACGGATGGCTCTTCCCCTGGAGACCGTTGAATCTCGAGCGCTCCATGAAGTGGCGGAGCGGTTGTGTCAATTGGTCGAGGACTACGAGGTTGCCACGGTGGTCGTGGGGTGGCCGGTGGATATGTCGGGGCGCGAGGGAAAGTCCATCGATAGAGTTAAAGCGCTACTTAAGCACTTCGAGCGACGCTTGAAACGGCGAGATCTCGATATTCCCATTGAAAAATGGGATGAGCGGATGACGTCGTCGGCGGCGGATCGGTTGTTGATCGAGGCCGACGTGTCGCGGAGGCGTCGAAAAGACGCGGTCGATCAGGTGGCGGCGACCAAAATTCTCGAGGGCTACCTGGGTCGGCTTCGCTTCGAGGAGCAATAAGCGATGAAACGACTCTTGAAATGGGCAGTGGCGTTGATGTCGGCGGCGATCGTCGTCGTGGCGGTGGTGGCGGCACTGCTGGGCCTGCAATATATGAAGTTCAAAGATCAACCCGTGCTCGAAGAGGGGGAGATGACCTTGTTGGTGATTCCCCAGGGAACGCCATGGCCAGGAGTGGTGGAGCGGGTAGAGGGGGCGGGGTTAGTGGAGCGGGGGCTGTTCTTCGATCTCTGGGGAAGGCAGACCGGTCTCGCGGAGCGGGCGAGAGCGGGGCAGTTTCACATGGAGGGGCCGATGGAGTTGGAGGATCTGGCAGAACTTCTCCTTCAGGGAGGGCGTGCGGAGGACGTCGTATTGTCCCTTCCGGAAGGGCTGACGATTTTTGAGATCGCCGATCGCGTCGAAAGTGCCGGTCTAGATTCTCGCCAAAATATGCTGGAGGTCCTTCAGAACCCACAGGCCTTTGAGGCCGTGCCCGAGGACCGGCCGACGCTGGAGGGATATCTGTATCCGGAGACCTATCGCTTTTCGGAGGATGCCGGCGCGGAGGCGATTGCGCGACGGCTGGTCCAGGAGTGGGAACGGCGAAGCGATGTGCTTCGGGATCATCCGGATCGCCTGGAGGAAGTGGAGGCCAGTCTGGGCCTTGAGGTCCATGACCTGGTGACGCTGGCGTCGTTGATCGAGAAGGAGGCGACGGTGGTGGCAGAGATGCCCAAGATCTCCAGGGTATTTTATAATCGCCTGGAGCGCGGTATGCGCCTGGAGACCGATCCGACCTGCGTCTATGGCGAGGACACCTATATGGAGCGTCCCTCGCCGCAGTCTTGTCGCGACCCCCTCAATATTTACAGCACCTATGTGATCGAAGGGTTGCCACCGGGGCCGATCGCCAATCCCAGCCAGCCGGCCCTGGAGGCGGCCCTATTTCCAAGTACGGACCCGGAACATGCGGACTATCTCTTTTTTGTGGCCAAGCGAGATGGAAGCGGAGGCCATTATTTCTCGACCAACTACCGCGATCATCGCCGGGCCATCGACCGCTATTTAAGGTAGGCGAGTGGAGATGGGGACAAAGAGAATGTCGAAGCGAACTTCTGCAACGCCGGAGACGTCGGGCGCGGAAAAGCTCCACTGCTCCTGAATCTGATCGACCAGGCATTGCTCCACGGAGGCGTCGTCGAGGCTGCTGTTTCGAACCACAGCGACCTGGACATCACCGCTGGAGCCGGAGATGGAAAATTGGAGGTCGATCTCTCCGATCAAGGTGGGGTCATCGTCCAATGCCGAGGCATAACAGTCCTGGAAGAGTTGGCGTTCGCTCTGGATGTGTTCAGCGATGGTGGAGGCCTCAAGACTGCGGTGAGCGCGCAGGGTGTCCACCAGGGGCAAGGCGAGAGCGAAGGGAGCGTTGGCGAGGTCGTCGTCGGTGTCGATGGGAGCGGCGGCGAGGTTGAGTCGCTCAAGACCGTCGTCGGCGCCGTGGAGGTAGGCGATGATGGCACCGGCTCCGAGGAGGATACCGATGAGCATAAAGGTAAAGGCGACGAGTCCCACCAGGGAGGGGGCGCAACCGGAGGCGGAGGGGGAATTACTCATAGAGGTACTCTCAAGGCGCAGGGAAAAAAGACTTCGGTTTGGCGCGTGGCCAGTGGTGGGTGATACTAGGAGGGAAGCCTTAGCCAATGAAGGCAACACTCAAGGACATGGCAAACCATGAAGAATGGACAGGGTATCGTAAACTGGAATCAATTGGCGCTCAACGCGGGAGTGCTGCCACTGGCCGGGTTTTTGGCACGAAAACTGGGAGTGCGAAGTTTTGTGGTGCGATCAGGGGTGGGGGCGATCGATTTGAATCCGGAGGTCAAGGGAGGGGCGACGATCTTCGATGAATTCTGGGAGACCGGGGCGCAGTGGGTGGGCGGCTCATCGACGGCGAGTCGGGTGGAGGTCGAATCGAACTGGCAGGACGTGGTGCAAAGGCTGGAAGGGTCAACGGGGCGAGGCAAAGAAGTCGTGGAGACGGGGCCGGGATTTGCGGCGCATTTTTATGCGCTTGGGATGCCAGAGGTCGATGTGCAGGCGGCGGTAGTGATAACGGGGTTTATGTCTACTGAGGATGCGGCGGCAAAGGTGGAGGGCCTTCGCAAGGCGATGCCGGAGTATCTGGAAGAACAGATCGATAAGGGCGAGGGACCGGCGATTCCACAGCTCGATCGATCAGAGCGGCGCTGGGTCGACCACTTTGGCAACGAGATGGCCCGCCGGTTTCGAGAGGGGTTGGAGGGCGATGAGGCGCATTATGACGCCGATGGGAGCCGCTTTATGGGGATGATTGGGGCCAGTGATGCGATGACCCGGGTGTTTAAGGACATCACAAAAGTGGCGGGAAGCGAGGCCTCCGTATTGGTCACGGGAGAGAACGGGACAGGCAAAGAGCTGGTGGCGCGAGCGATCCATCGGCGCAGCCGACGTCGGGAGGCCCCTTTTCTGGCGATCAACTGTGCTGCGATCCCCGGAGATCTGATCACCAGCGAGTTATTCGGCCATGTCAAAGGGGCGTTCTCCGGGGCCCATCGCGATCGGCAGGGCTTATTTGAGGCCGCCGACGGGGGAACGCTTCTGCTCGACGAGATTGGCGATATGGAGCCGATGCTGCAGTCGAAATTGCTGCGAGTACTTCAGGAGGGGACATTGGTGAGGGTGGGCGACAATCAGGTTCGACGGGTCAATGTGCGGGTGCTGTGCGCGACGAATTGCGATCTTGAAAAGGAGGTGAGGGCAGGGCGGTTTCGTCGGGATCTGTATTTTCGGATACGGGTGGTTGAGTTGGCGTTGCCACCGCTACGCGAGAGGCGCTCCGATATCGCCAGGCTGGCGCGCTATTTTCTGGGGCGAGCGGTTCGGCGTCACGAGCGCAGTCCGAAGCGGCTGGGTAAAGAATGCATGGAGGCCCTGCAGAGGTATGATTGGCCGGGCAATGTGCGAGAGTTGGAGAATGAAATCGAGCGGTTGGTGATCCTTGCCGGCGATTCAGAGGTCATCGAGCGCCAATGGCTCAGTGCTCGGATCGCGGAGTCGGAAGAACCGAAACCCTCGTTGGATTTTGAGGGCTATGAGCTTCCGGAGGCCATTGAATGGGTGGAGCGAAAGATGATCCTCGATGGACTTCGCGAAACGGGATGGAATAAGACGCAGACGGCAAAGAACCTGGGCGTATCGCGCCGCAATCTCATCAGGAAAGTATCGAAATATGAGCTCGAGCAGTACCGCGACAATTAAAGCCATGAGCAAAGGGGCGATGGCGCTGCTGGCCATGGGGATGGTCCTGGCAGGTGCGATGGAGGGCCAGTTGGCCATGGCGTCGACGGAGACTCTGGAGCTGGAGAGCGACGAGTCCTTTCGGGTCGATGCGGTGTTGATCGAGGGATTGGTGCGGACGCACCGCGATGTGGTGGAGCGAGAATTGCTGTTTGCAGAGGGGGAGTGGACGACGATCGAGGAGATCGAGGAGAGCGTGCAGCGGCTGAGAAATACAGACATCTTTGAGCGCGTGGAGTACGGGCTGGTGGACCGCCAGATCGGGGCGCTCGATGACGAGGGAGGGGACAGCGAGGCGCAGGTGGTGAGGTTGAACCTCGATGAGCGCTGGACCTTGACGGCGTTTTTCCAGTTTGGCCAGGGAGGAGATACGTTTCGGATCATGGTGGGGGCCCAGGACGTCAATTTTCGAGGGCGGTATCGCCACCTGGGCGGGACCTATTCGCGCCTTGGTGACGCCAACTCGATGTCGATGTGGTATCGGGAGCCCCGCTTTCTGGGCGGGCGCCAGAAGCTATCGCTGAGGGGCGATATCAACAGCCGGTTATTCACGTTTTTTGGGAGGGATGGAGAGGTCGAGGGGGGATATTTGCGACGTCGTCGTCGAGCCGTCGTGGGGCTGGAAAAGGAGTGGAGGCCACGGATCATGACGGGACTTCATGGGTCGTTTTCCACCCATCGATTCTCCTATGAGCAGGTTGATGATCGGCGGCGGGAGGGTCAAGAGCAGGGCAGTGGACTGGCGCCATCGGCCGAGGTCCTTCGAGTGGGGGTCTCGGGGCGGCTGGGGAGGCTCAATCGCCAGGGCTTTTTGAGCACGGGGACAACGCTGGGCCTGCGGGTGGATCAAGAACTCCAGTGGGGCGTCGACCAGCGTTGGGCCCAGCGCGTGGAGACGCGACTGACCCATTTCTCGGAGCTTCCGGGGCAGACGACACTGGGGGTGCGCGGTGAGCTTGGGTTTAGGACCACAGAGATGGAGGATGAGCACTTTTTCGCCGGAGGGTTGGATGCGGTTCGGGGAACGCTGGATATGCGTCATCGCGGTCGCCACCACTGGCTGGGCAATGTGGAGTTGAGGGTGCCCGTGGTTCGTAATGACTGGCTGGTGGTCCAGCAGGCCACCTTTGTGGACGCCGTGGGGGTGACGGAGCACGCCACCCAGGTGTTGGATTTGACGGCGGCGACCACGGGCGTGGGGATGCGGGTCATTTTTCGCGATCTTCACGCCATGATCTTGCGCTTTGATTATGCGCTGCCGGTGCTGGGGGCCGATGGGCCGGCGATGAGTTTTGGGGCTGGTCACTTCTTTTAGAGCCAGCGGTGGAGTGGCTTGCGTTTAGCGCGCCGGATCGATGACGCGGGCGTCGAAGTCGGATTCGCCCTGCAGAAATTGGAAGGCGCCGTAGGAACCGATGACACGCTTGGAGTAGTTACGGGTCTCCAAAAAGGGGATATCCTCGACCCAGAGGGCGATCTCATCGCTGGGTTGGCGGCGAAGCCAACTGTCGATGCGACCGGCGCCGGCGTTGTAGGCAGCGGTGATCATGACCGGGTGGCCGTCGTAGCGACGGGAGAGGGAGGCGAGGTGATCGATGCCGATGGGGATATTGATGTCGGCCTTCTTGAGGTTGTCCACTGTCGCCGCACCGTCGATGACGTGGTCGTGGTCTCGAGCGGTAGCGGGCATCAGTTGCATCAGGCCCACAGCGCCGGCCCAGGAGACGATGTCTTCGATGAAGGCCGACTCCTCGCGCATGATGGCGCTGGCGAGGCCGGGATGGACGAACTGGCCCTCGTCGGAGGGTCCAAATTCCTGGGAGGCCTCGTCGAGCTGAGGACCAAAAGGATCGGGCCAGGCGATGTGCCAGCGGGCCAATCGGCCTTGAGGAGGCATCGACCAGGGACGCCCTGGGATCTGGCGGCGGGCAATATCGTGGCTGACGTCATGGGCATCGGCGTGGTGGCAAAGGGTGGCCAGGCGCCATTGATCGCGGTCTGTGGGGTCGCCGTGTTGGCGAAGGCGGGCGGCCTCGACCTCGCATGCGCCCTCGAGGTGACCCACAGAGGCGAGAGTGGCGGCGCCGGAGTGGGCGAAGTCCTCATCGAACCAGCCCCAGGGGAGATCGCCGCCATCTTGGCGGAGGTCCTCCGGTTCCACCTCCGCTTCCTCGAGGCGCAAACGGCTGAGGTAGCCGTAGAAGCTAAAGGGATACTTCACCCAGGCCAGTTGCCAGTACTCGCTGGCCTCATCGATGCGCTCCAGGCGCTGATGGGCGAGGCCGACGAAGTATTCGAGGCGGCCCTGGCTAAAGTATTCATGATCCCAGTCGGGGAGCGGGAGGGTGGTGATGGCGTCGATAAATTCCTGATACTGGCCATCGCGAAAGAGGTGTTCGTAGACCTCCCAGGCCATCTCGTGGATCATGTCCTCGTGGGGGTATTCTCGAAGGGCCTGGTCGAGAAGGTCTTCTTCGCGTTGGCGATCGGAGTTGTCGCGAGCGCGCTCGATGCGGGCGAGAAAGAAGAGGGCGTCGTCGGCGTGGCTGCGATAGGGGTAATCGTCGAAGAGGGTGGTGAAGAAGTGCTGGGCCTCGTCGAGGCGACCGCGTTGGTAATTGCGGTTGCCGACAGCGTAGAGGCTTCGGACCCGCTGGTCTTCGTTGGCCTCGTCGGTGCATCGATCAATGATCTGGCGGTAGATGTCTTCGGCGCGCTGAAAACGACGGAGTCGAAACTGACTGCGGGCAGTGCGAAAATCGGCCCGGCATTGGTCGATGGAGTTCAAGTCGCCGTCGTCGATGGCGTCCAATTCGGCAAGAGCTTCTTCGAAGCGAACATCAAAGGCCAGGCGGTTTGCGCGCTCCAAACGAGCGGTCGCCGAAGCCACGGCGTCCAGAGAGTCGAGGTCTTGGTCGATGCAATGGGCGTAAGTGAGGTCAAAGAGGGAGGGGTCGATGTCGTCGAGGTCCGCGAGGGTGTCGACCAGAAAGGGGCAAACCAGGTCGACGTCATCGATAGACAGGGCCTGTTCAACGACGTCTGGATCCGGGTGGCCACCATCGTCGGCCTGAATCTGAGCGAGGCGAAAGAACCCGGTTCGGTAGCCTGCCTCCAGTGATCCATTGGCGAGGGCAGTGGCGACGAGGTCTTCGTCTTTACTCCCGGTCAGTGAGGTGTCGACGGCCCGGGTCCACAGAAAGCTCTCCAGGGGATCGAGCAGATCGGCGGCTTCGGCGTAGAGTTCGGCTGCCCGGTCCCAGGCCTCGGTTTGCTCGAAACTGTGGGCGGCGTAGACGAGCCAGAGGCCCTTTTGGTCGGGGTCATCCTGGCGTTGGCGAGCAATGTCGACCATGAGCTGAGCGGCGCGGTCGAAATCACCGTCATCGATAGCTTGCTGGGCGTCTACACAGCGCTGCTCGTCGCACTCAATGGAGGGGAGAAGCCCGGCGGTGGGGTCCTCGAGAGGGGTCTGGGCTGCGGAGGTCGCCGCCAGCGCAGTGATGCCCAGGAGGAAAAGTGCAGCGGCGGAAAGGCGACATAAAGAGAGACCGAGATCGGGCATATCAGCTCCAGAGAGGGGCCGGGGATGACACTGCTTCACCAGAGAACACTGTTGGTGCGCAACGCGATTCCGAAGATGAAGCGATGATCGTGGAGGCGGGGGGCGTCGTCGGCGTCGCCGATATCCAGCGAAAGGCTGGTCCAGGTGCGGCGGTAATTGGCGCTGACCCACAGTGAGCGCCCGCGATTGGGCTCCGTGACAGGGAGGTCGAAGCCACCACCGACGCTGGTGGCGATGCCCAAGCCGTCGTCGGCGGAGTCATCATTGGAATGGCGTCCATAGCGCAGGCCGAGGCCTACCTCTGCGTGAAGTGAGGACAAGAGGTGACTCGTGAGTCCCTCGGAGAGCAGGGCCAGATAGAAGGGATGGATGGCCAAGGCCGAATGGAGGCCGTGGACCTGGACGCGATCTCCATCGGCATCAAAGACAGCAACATCGTAGCCCAACTGATGGTCCGCCAGATACATGGGGAAGGACGTGCGCAATGCCAGTCCGGCGCTCCAACCGGTGTCCAGGTCATCGGAAGAGGGAAGGGCCGGTCCACCCCGAAGAGCGAGTTCGGTAAACGCTCCGTTAAACGGATGTGGGGCTTCATCGAGGGTGGCTTGAACCTCGTCATTCCTGTCGCCGTCCGATGCCTCGGCGACCGACAAGAGCGGAGGAGCGGCGACGATCGCCACAGCGATCGTGAGGGCGATCAGAGAGGTCTTGGCCAAATGGGAAAGATGGAATAGCATCGACAGTTGCGAAATAGGGAGTGGTTGCTCTAGGATGCGCGATTGCAACGAGCGCTGCGGGTTCTTGCAGCGGATACTGGCACACGAGCGTGAGGGTGTAAATGTCATTTTCGAAGTATAAATCAGCGTTGATAGCCCTCCTGATGGGTTTGGGAGCTATCACACAACTCGCCTGTTATAATACGTATACGATCGACAATAACGAGTTGGCGAAACTCGAGGCGTCGGTTGAGCGCTACGAAACGGTGGAAGTCCTGGCGGACTGTCCAGATACGGAGGACATCGGCCAACTGGACGGCGAGATGTACGCCACGGCCGAAGACGGCGGTGCGGTCAGCGACGCGATGATAAAGCGCGTAGAAGATGATGACCTGAGGGGATGCACGCTGGTGCCCGTGTCCACGGTCAATGCCTTGACGGTGTTGACCCGCGATGGGGGACGCGAGCGTGTGACGCCTTTTAATTTCGCGATGGATGATGTGCAGTTGGTGTCGCCGGAGTACAACTTGCTGTTGTCTCTGGACAACGTCGAGGGCGCAGAGGTCCGGGAGTTCAGCACCTGGAAGACGGCGGGCACGATCGCCGGGGTGACGATGCTCACCGTAGGAGCCTTCGTGGGCATCAGCGTTCTGGCGCCGGAAGAGGAAGGGTTCTGATAAGAGCAAATCACTTCGCGGGGGGGATACCGTGGTCCCGTCACGCCCTGATAACGCAGGGTGGGGCGGGGTTTTTTTGTGGTGGCGACAGGGATCGATGCATGGCAATTGATTCCCTGATGAGTGAGTGCTAATTTTATGGCAGTAAAGAAACGATGAATGGAAGGCAGCGCTGACGTTCGGCCACCGGATGGGTGGCGAGCGGGCAGAGGGAGGGAGATGGGCGATGATTTCCGGGACCCGAATATTTAAGGTGATGATTATGAATAGAGCGATGGTGACGTCGACGGCGATGGGGTTGGTGTTGGGTTTGGCCCTGATGGGGTGTGGGGACGATGGGTCAAGCTCCGATGAGACATGGAATAGCGGGGAGTCATCAGAGGCGGAGCGGTTTTTGATGGTGCCGTCGGGAGGCACAGAGCTTGAAGGGGAGGTGACGGGAGACCTGGAGGCCCAGGTATTTCTCTATGACAAGGAAACAGGAGATCCGGCGGATAATGAGCCGGTGAGTTTTAACTACCTGGGATTGGAGGAAGATGAGGAACGGCCGATGTTGTCGTCGGGCACGGTGTACACGGAGCCCGACGGGAGTGCGGCGGTGGACGTGGTGTTTGGGACCGAGGAAGGGGCTTGGACCCTGGAGGCCGATCACGAATCCTCCAATACCGTGGAATTCGATCTCATCGCCGGTCCTGCGGAGTCGGGGATGATCGACGTCAGTCTGGTCAACCCCTCGACGTCGATCATGGAACTCGTCGACATCGACGTAAGGGTCTATCGCCAAGACTATTTTGATTGCGACCAATTCCAACCCCTGGGCTTCCCCAGCATCGATCCTCTGGCCGAGGATTTCGCCGCCTTTACGGGAACGGATATTCAATTTGACGGGTTGAGTACGCGAAACCGATATACGGTCACCGCTGTAGCACGGGGAGATCAGGGCCAGATCGCTGCCGGGGCCTGCTCCAGTTCCCTGATGGTGGAGCACGACGAGGTCACGACTACAGAGCTGATCCTTCAATTGGTCCCGCTGAATCCCACGGGTATATACGATGTGCAGAGCAACTGGGACTTTACGGATGCCCTGGCGGATAGTGGTCCAGCGGGATCGGTGATCGTGAGCGTCCTCGATATTTTCGAAAATCCGGGACAGGCGATCTACGATGAGATCATCAACCTGGTGTCCAACCTGGTGGGCGGGATCATCAGTGGGACGATCGATACCTTTTTGGGGATCACGGGACTGGATACGACCTTTCAGAATATGATCGATGATTTTATCGACGGCAGTGATGGTCTGTCGCAGGTCCGAGATGCGGGCCAAGACCTGAGAAATGTGGTCGCTGACCTGGAGGTGCAGAGCGAATTGTCGATCGGCAAGCTCGCCCAGGATTTCGAGTTCCGAGGCCAGGACAACTGGTTGGGTATCGTGCTGTACTGGACGTGGGATTGTGACGACGACGCCCCCGATGACTGCGGGGCGATCGAGTTGTTGGCCGACAGCGACGGTGAGATCGGTGATCTGGGCGTGTTGAGCTCCACCTGGACGGGTCGAGTGGTGGCGTACAACCAGTTGCAGATCGACCAGCATCCGGTCAGTCTGCGTTATGGTCGGCTGATCATGTACGTGCTCAACGACGTAATGCTTCCGGCGATCACCGATGGCAATGCCAACTCGATGAGCGAGGCCTTTCAGTATTGGTTGGGCTGCGAGAGCCTGGCCAATAGCCTGATCCCTGACGGGTCCATCGAGGCGTTGGGTTTTGAGTTGGAGGCCCAGACGATTGAAGATTTTTGTGGTACGGCAGTATCGACGGTCTTTGGGTTTGCCGATATTCTGATCGACAGCCTGGAATTTGATATGGGCTTGCGTGTTGGAGGAGATGGAACCTTGATCGAGCAGACCTCCAACGGGGTGGTGGATGCGATCATGGATGGCCACTTCGGTGGAGCGATCGAGGAGAATGACGGAGACACCGATCAGGTGTCGACGACCTCTTCCTTTGAAGCGACCTGGGATGCAGAGCGACGAGAGCAGTAAGGCAAGAATTGGAGGCGAGGAAGCGGGCCGCGAGGTCCGTTCCTGAAGCGCTACCGGATGTTTAGAGGCGACTATGAAATTGATCTGTGCTGGCATGACTGACGTCGGGTGCGCCCGAGACCACAATGAAGATGACTTCTATCTATCGGAAGGAAGCGAGGCACTGTGCATCGTGGCCGACGGCATGGGAGGCCATCAGTCGGGTGAGGTAGCGAGCGCGATGGCCATTCGGGCGATCGTTGATTATTACCGCGAGACGATTCCGGAAGATGGCGACGATTATGCCAAGGAGGCGGTCAACGGTGAGGTCCACGATCTGCATCAGCATCGGCTCACAGAGGCGTTGCACATGGCCAACCGAGAGGTGTTTGAAGCCGCGGAAGGCGACGAGGCCTTCGACGGTATGGGGACGACGATCGTCTCCGGATATTTCACCGACGATGGGCTCTACCGGGCCCATATTGGCGATTCCAGAGCTTATCGCTATCGGGACGGAGAGCTGACGCAACTGACGCCCGATCACTCCCTGGCCAACGAATACGTTCGGATGGGGATATTGGCGCGGGAAGACGTGGAGTTCTTTCCCTATAAAAACGTGATCACCCGGGCCTGTGGTCTGGCCGATGAGGTGGAGGTCGATGCGGGCTACGAGACCTTTGAGGTGGGCGACATCTTCTTGTTCTGCAGCGACGGGTTGACGGATATGGTCAATGATCGGGACCTCGTCAAGATGATGGAGGCCGAGGAAGATGTCGATGAATTGTGCAAACAACTCGTCGAGCAGGCCAATGCCAATGGTGGCAATGACAATATTACGGTGATTTTGGCCAAGGTTGTCGACGACTAATCGCGATGCAAAGGCGGGGGTTATGGACGGAGACCAGGGGCGCAGTAGCGGCGATGTAAGTGATCGACGAAGCTGGGCGGGACTGGGTCTTGCCATGGCCTGGCGTTGCGAGCGGTTTCGGCGATTTCGGGACCAGTTTCTGGGCGATATTGAGCCATTTTGGCGATTGAAGCCATCGGATATCGAGGAGGGGAAAGCGTTCGATTTTTTGACGGCCACTCAACGCAAGGGGTTGGCAGCGATCGTGGAGCTGGGGCGAGAGCGGTTTGAGGCTCGAGTTGAGGAGTGGCCCGGTGAGGTGATGTTGGTGAGCGATGAGGGGTTTCCAACGCGCCTCAGACAATTGGGCAAGGCCCCTTCCGCAATCCATATTCTGGGGCAGAGGCGATGCCTGGAGCAAGCGGGGATAGCGGTGGTTGGAAGTCGTGAGATTGGGGTGGAGGCGGCGTCGACGGCGCGACGGATCCTGGGGCCGTTGGTCAACGAGGGAGTGGCCGTGATCAGCGGTGGGGCGCTGGGCGCCGATGGGGTGGCTCATCGCTGCGCCATGGAGCTCACGGGAAGAACGGCGGTGGTGTTGCCCGGGGGATTGGACGCACCGTCACCGCGAAGTCACGCCGGGCTATTTCGACAGGTGTTGCATCGAGGTGGAGTGCTGATCAGTGAGTATCCACCGGGAACGTCGGTGCGAAAATACCACTTTCGTCGCCGCAATGGGCTCATTGCGGCGCTGAGCTTCGGGGTGTGGGTCCTTCGGGCTGGCAAAAAGAGCGGAACGATGTTGACCGTGGATGCGGCCCGCCATTTGGATCGTCCGCTGGCGGCGATGCCGGGGAGCCCCGATGAGGCGCTGGCTCGCGGGTGCCTGGAGATGATCCGTCAGGGGGCGACGCTGATCGCCGACGGAGAGCATTTGAAAGCGTGGTGGCAGGAGATCTGCCCCCCGGATTGGGAGGCGAACACGTCGCACCCCGCCGCTGGGGCGCCAAAGGATAGCGAAGAGGAAAAGGTGGATGAGGAGGATAGCTCGGGGTGCCCGGTATTGAGGGCGGCGAGGCGATTGGATGGTGGCGGTGAGGGATTTTCTCTGGAGGCGTTGGTGCGCCAGGTCGATGAGCCGGCCGCTGAGCTGCAGAGTTTGTTGTTGCGCCACGAGTTGTCGGGTCTTATCGAGCGCCAGGCCGGCGGCGATCGCTATCGGTTTCGGCGATCCTATTGAGGGCGGCGCCGGCTGACCCGGATGATTCACGACTTGCCGACTGCGACTCATGAATAGTCCGGGTTGAAGGGGGATCGGCGACGTGCCATAACTTTTGGAACAATACAGAGACAGCCACGAGCTTTGATTGGCCAGTGAAACCAAAGGATCCGGTTTATGCATAGGGAAAAATTGATGGCCCCAGGGCCGACGGCGGTTCCGGAACAGGCGCGGTTGGCCATGGCGCGAACGCTGATCCATCACCGCAGCAATGCCTACCGAGAGTTGATGGCCGAGGTGCGCAGTGGCCTCAAGTGGATCTACGAGACCGATGAGGAGGTGCTCCTCGTCACCTCCAGTGGGACGGGGGCGTTCGAGGCGGCGATGACGAACTTCAGCGCGCCAGGTGACAAGGTGATCTGTGTGGGTGGAGGGAAATTCGGCGCCCGGTGGGGCGATATTGGCCGTACCTACGGCATGGACGTGGTGGACGTGGAGCTGGACTGGGGTCAGGCCCTGGACCCAGAACGCCTGAAGGCGGTGCTGAAGGCGGAGGCCGATGTCGCCATGGTTACGGTGACGGCCAGTGAGACCTCCACGGGGGTCTTTCACCCCGTGGAAGAGTTGGCGCAGGTGGTGAACGACCATTCCGAGGCATTGTTTGCGGTCGACGGGATCACGGCCGTGGGCGTCCATCGATTACCCATGGACGAATGGGATATCGATCTGCTGGTGGCGGGATCACAAAAGGCGTTTGCCATTCCTCCCGGCCTGGGAATGATCGGCGTTTCAGCACGAGCCTGGGAGCGTCGCGACAAAATCGATGTGCATCCCAATTATTATTTTGATCTGGAGCGCGAGCGAGGGCGGCAAGCCAACAATCAGACCGCTTTTACCCCTGCGATTTCGGTGGCCGTGGCCTTGCGCGAGGTATTGAAGATGATGCGCCAGGAGGGAAGAGAGGCCCTGGTGGAGCGCCATCGGCAATTGTCGGAGGCGACGCGAGCAGGGGTGGAGGCGCTGGGGTTTGAGGTGTTGAGCAAGCGCCACTCCCATGCGGTGACGGCCGCTCGGGTCCCGGAAGGGATCGCGGCGGGAGAGGTCGTGGCTGCCATGAGAGACGATGAGGGAATCATCATCGCCGGAGGACAAAAGCACTTAAAGGGCAAACTTATCCGCGTCGGCCATCTCGGCTTCGTGGAGCCCTCGGATATTCGGTTGACCCTGGGGGCCCTGGAGAATGTGATGGCCTCGCTTGGGTGTCCGGTGGCGCCGGGGCAGGCCCTGGAGGCCGTCCAAGAGGTGTTTTCCCCGACAGGACAAGGAGCGGAAGGTGTCTAAGAAAAAGGACGACAAAAAACGCAGTGAGCGGCCTCAGCCCTCGGAGGCCCCGGGTTGGGGAGAAGACGAGCATATCTATGATGATTGGGATGATCTGGCGACGGATCCGCCCGATCCCTCTCGGGTGGAACGGGCTCTGGAGGGGATTCTCCCCGATATCGTCAAGAAGGGCGTCGATGGGCTGATCAGCGAAGATGGGCTCCGCTCCCTGGTTCGGGATCGGGGACTGCCCAAGGAGGCGGTGGGGTTTATGATCGGCCAGGTGGACGCCACCAAGCGCGAAGTGCTCCGCATCGTATCCAAGGAAATGCGGCTATTTCTTCAGAATGTGGACCTGGGCGGAGAGCTGACCAAGATCTTGACGAGCGTCAGTTTTGAGATCCGCACAGAGGTTCGATTTATCCCCAATGATTCGGCGGTTAAACCGGATATCAAAAACAAGGTCCGGGTGCGGGGAAGCCGCAGCGAAGAAGAAGAAAAAGAGGAGAGAGGGGAGGAAGACGAGATCGCCGATGGGCCAAAAGAACAGCAAGAGAGCAGCGACGAAAGCTCTCTGGAGCGCGATCGAGGCACATCCTTTCGGGATCGGTGGCGACGGCGCCGCCGTCGACGGGAGGATGAAGATGAGGAACAAGAGGAGACAGAGGCAGAACAGCAACGCGATTCAGGTGATCAGAAGTCGTGAGTCCGACGGATGGAAACGGTTTCGATCGCCGGTGAGGAACCGGCGGGTCGGCCCATTGGAGTGGTAGGGGCGTGAGAGATGCGCTGGATGATGTCGATGGCGATGCAGCGACCAAAAATGGTGTGGTGGCCGTCGAGTTCGGGCATCGGGCGCTCGGTGATCAAAAATTGGCTTCCCGCCGATTGATCGCCGTCTCGGGCGGCGCTCAAGGTGCCGGGCTGGTCATGGGAAAGAGACGTCTCGGTCTCCAGCGCCAGGCTGTAGCCCGGCCCGCCATCGCCGCGACCGGTAGGGTCACCGCCTTGAATGAGGAGTCCCGGGAGCAGGCGGTGAAAGGGAGCGTCGTCGAAGAAGGGCGAAGCCGCAATTCTGCCGGTGTCGGGGTCGGTATAGGGGTGGTTGCCAGTGGCAAGACCCACGAAATTGGCCACAGTCTGTGGGGCGTGGTCTTCCTTGAGCCGACAGGGGATATCACCAAGCGAAGTATGGAAGACGGCCCAGATGGGGGCGCCCGTGGGTCCAGAGACACCAGTAATGAGGTTATCGATCGCCTGTCCTTCGGGAGGCCCATCGACGGGCTCAATGGGAGGGCCGGGAACAGCGACGGTTACCTCCGTATGGGGAGCGCTGTCGACGGTCTCAGGAGGCGGCGTGGAGCGACAGCTCAGTCCCATCAACACCAAGAGTACGAAGATGGCTCCGGAGGTCTTATATGGCGTAGGGATCACGGATAGAGTGGTGCCAATAACGGAAGAGGCGCCCGCCCGATACCCTCATATGAACCAGGTTCGAGGCGGGCGCCACAGGATTTAGGGGACAAGAATTCTAGTCCAGAGGATTGGCAGAGACTTCGATATCGATGGTCAGAGTGATGGTGGTCGATCCCGATGGGGGAAGTGGAGAGCCTTCCTCGATGACGGGTGTGGTCCGTGGAAGGGCGGTGAACTGGAATTGCTTAAAGAGTTCGGAGGAGGGCTCCAGGCTTTCTTCGGCGACGGGGGCATCGCCGGTGGCGTCGATGCCGGCGGGGATGGAGGGAATCGTCGCCAGCATGACGACGTCCTCTGCATCGGAGGAGTCGGCGCCCAGGGGTCCCACATGAATGTCGATGTCGGGGAGGTCAAAGTTGAGGTTATTGTCGCTGGCCTGGTAGCCGATATTCGTGATGGTGAGGCTGCGAAGGCGTTGGCCGACATTGGCGAGGTCGTCGCTACCCGTGGCCTCGATGATGTCGATATCGATGGCCTGTTCGAGGGTGCCGAGTTCAATGTCGGTGGGAGCGTCTCCCTCCTGGTCGCACTCGGCACCGTCGGGACAGAGTTCATCGGCGTCGATTGTAAAGGTCACCGGGATGTCCTCGTGGTAGGTGATGGTGGCGGCATCGTCGTCGAGCAGTCCGCAGGCCAAGGCGCTTAGGCCGAGAAGAATCAGAACATAGGTGAGGGAACGACGCATGGTTTATACCTTGGTAAAAGAAAGGCGGACAAATCGGTGCGAAATGTAGGGTCCTCTGTAGGGCAATCAAACAGAGGCTGAGGCTGACCTATCTAAGGAATTAGCAAAAGGGGCAGGCAGATACAAGAAATGGAGCAGCGGTAGAGGGATGGAAAGCCATGGGGGTTTTCGCTACCATTGATGATCTGGCAATGGTTGCATCCAGACGAAGGATAGTGCTCGATGATTCAAAATGAAGGCAACGAGGCGAGGAGTGCCGTCCAACAGTGGCTCGATGATCAGGTCAGTGGCGGACGATCCAATAAGCGGTGTGTTGTCCGGCGATGGGGAGGAGAGCGGCTCCTCGGGGGACAGGGAGAGCGGCCAAGCCGGGCCGGGGAGCACCGATTGGTGTGGGTCGAAGGTCAGCATTCAGGCGGTGGCGAGGGAGCTTTGTACGCGGCCCTGCATCGATGGGTGCGGGCTCAAGAGAGGACAGATGGTGCGATGGAACTGCTCCATCAACTGACGACGGCCATGGACGTCGGTCGGGCATCGGGACATATCGAGGGACGACGACAGGCGGTGGTGGATCTGGTGTTGGAGATGATCGACTTGTTGTCGAGCCAGGAGTCGGCGGTCTGGGTCGTGGAGCATGGTGGGGAGCTCTCGGCGTTGGAGTCGGCGATTATCGGGGAGGTGATCGGCGATGTCTGTGACCCGAGTTGGTCCGATGCGCAGGGAGTGGAGGCGGGACGTTTGGAGTTTTGGCTCAGCGAGAGCTTTGATCTCCAGGCAGAGGTGGATGTCGATGGAGTCCTGGATCGGATGCCCATCTTTGAAGGGCGAGCGGCAAAGTGGTCGGGAGAAGGCGGGCTTCTGGGGCGTCTGGTGGAGGCCTGTGATGGAGACCCGACGCGCCTGGAGGCCCTTTTGTCGGACCTTCCGTCGACGGTCACTTTTCTGTGGGAAAGACAGGTCGGGCAGTTGGGCAGCAAAGCCCAGGCGGTGTTGGAGGGGCTGAGCCTGGCGGAGCAGGAGGTGGAGGTTGGTTTTCTGGAAAGGCTCTTGGAGGAGCCGCTGCGTCGACACCTCAACGTTCTCGAAGAGCGATCGCTGATCAAAACGGGGATGGAGAAGGGACGCATTGTGGTGTCCATTGCTGTCCCGGAATTGGCGGAGGCCTTGCGCCAGGGAATGTCGGAAAAAAAACGGCGCTCCTGGCATGGGCGTCATGCGAAGACGGCGGTCGATGAGGCGGAGTTGTCGGCGGCCTATATTGCTGACCACGCACTGGCGGGGGGATGCACGGAGTTGGCCAGACGTTTTGGGCTTCCCGGCGCGAGGCGGTTGATGCGCCACGGGCGATGGGAGCGCGCGGACGCGCTGCTGGGGCGCCTCGATAAATTCCTGGAGGACAAGGAAGAGCGGGGTGAGCTACTGGAGCTCAAGCTTCGCATCGCGCGGGCCCAGGAAGATTGGAGAGGGGCTCGAGAGCTCGCCGAGGAGCTGTCGGCCGTCGCTCCCAGCGCGGAGGTGGAGTTGGTCAGGGCGAGCTGCGAGCGGCGATTGGGGCGTCACGAGGTGGCGGCGTCGATCTATGGATCGCTGTGGGACGCTGAGGTGTCTGCGATGGTTCGCCTCAGCGCTGGAATCGGGTTGGCGGAGCTGTGCTTTGGACGGGGGGAGCACGAGCGGGCGAGGCGGCGTTTGGAGGCGCTGGAAAACGTCGAGGACGTGCTCCTTGAAGAGAGCGTGCAGGGGATCAAATTGCGCTCATTGGAGGGAAAAATTGCTCTATTTAGTGGGGAATTGCAGCGGGCGGACGACCGCTTCAACGCGGCACGGCAGGTGGCCACTCGGATCGGTGATCGCAGAGAAGCGTGGCGAGCAAGGATCAATCAAGGGGTGGTGGCGGTCCAAAAACGACGCTATCTCGACGCCCGACAGCGATTGAAAGAGGTGCTCGAAGAAGGTGGTGCAAGGCTGGGTGGACTTCGGGTGCCCTGTTGGCTGAATCTGGGGATCATCGCTCAGCGCGAGGGGGACTACGGGGACGCGATGCAGCTCTACCGACGGGTGCTTCGAGACGCCAGCCGACGTGGAGAGGAGATGGCCCCTCGGGTCGCGCTGCATAACCTGGCGACTTTATACCAAGATCTGGGAGCGTTTGATCAGACCGAGGAGCTGCTCGAGGGCCCGGGGGGAGAAGGGGCCTTTACGGCCGCATGGAGAGAGATGATTCGAGCGCAAAGTGCCTGGGGGCGGGGAGATTGGAATAGGGCGCTAGAGCGCTTCAAGAAGGCGAGCCGAAAGCTGGACGAGGAGGGTAAACTCTACGCCGAGGAGATGGTGCTTCGCAGGATTTTGATCCACCTGTGGCTCGGGGAGTTGCCCGAAGCACAGGGGTTGCGTCAGGAGGTCGAGATCTACACGCCGCAGGGAAAGTCCATCGAGGCCTGGGTGACCTGTGAGGCGGAGTGGGAAGTGGGCGGGGAGCTGGATGAAGACCGATGGCGAGACGCCATTGATCGCCTGGAAGATATGGGCCAGCGTCGCGATGCGATGATGGCCCGCTACGGGTTATGCCGGGCGCTTGAACAGTCCGATCAGCCAGGAGCCTCAGCGCGGCTATTGGCCGCGACGGTGGAGAGACTTAAAAAGGATTTGGAGGGGGTTCCCGAAACATTTCGAGAGGATTATCTCCAGATCTATGCTCATCGCCGTATTGTTGCTCAGTACCGCGAGACCCAGGGAGGTGAATGGGTGGAGAGCCTGGGGACTCGCAAGGGGTCGCCAGAAGAGGATGGGGGCGAGGGCTTTGATCGAAGCGATCCGGATTATCGTCGATGGCGCCGTCGATTTCCGGCGATCGTGGGAGAGGACGCCAGGCTCATTGAGGTGTTGCGGGTCATTGACCGAGTGGCGCCGGGAAAACACTCGGTATTGATCAGTGGCGAATCGGGGACGGGCAAAGAGCTTATCGCAGAGGCCATCCACCATCATAGCGACCGGGCGGCGAACCCCTTTGTGAAGGTCAATTGCGCGGCCTTCGTCGATGAATTGCTATTGAGCGAATTATTTGGGCATGAAAAGGGGGCGTTTACGGGAGCGGTGTCAACGAAAGCGGGGCGATTTGAGCGCGCCGATGGTGGGACGCTCTTTTTGGATGAGATCGCCGATATATCGCCCAAGACCCAGGTGGCTTTACTTAGAGTGCTGCAGGACGGCGTCTACGAGCGGGTTGGGGGAAGCTCCAGCCGTCGGGCCAACGTACGGGTGGTGGCGGCCACGAATCGCGACCTGGAGCAGTTGGTGGAAGAGGGGAAATTTCGCCTCGACCTCTACTATCGGCTCAAGGGCTTTTGCGTCGAGCTTCCGCCGCTTCGCGATCGCCGCGAGGACATTCCGTTATTGACGCGCGCCTTTTCTGAAGAGATGAGCGACAAAGGGCAGAGCCCGGAGTTTTGCGACGAGGTGATTCAATTTTTGGCCCGTTATCGGTGGCCCGGTAATATTCGGGAGTTGAAAAACTTCGTGCGAAGTGCCCTGGTGTTTCGCGACGAGGGGGCGGTGACGATGTCGGAGTTGGGGCAGTTTCGCCAGTTCTTCGATGGGTCGCAGCTCGATGAGAGCTTGCCGCCCGTGTCCACTGAGAGGCGTCCCTGGGAAGAGGCGGAGACGGCTCTTTCAGACGGGCTGGTGGCCGAACAGGCCGTAGAACCGGAGGAAGCTCTGGTGGATATGGTGGTTTGCGATGGAGACGGTTTATCGCAGCTCAAGAAGCGCCTCGAGCAAAAATGCATTCGACGGGCACTGCGAGAAACCGGTGGAAATATCACGCATGCGGCCAAGATTTTGAAAATGAAGCGCCCGCGGCTTAGCCAGATCGTCAATGGCGACCCGGAGTTATTGGAACTCAAAAAGGAATTGGTGAGCTGATGAATAAAGAACTGAGAGGACAAAGAGTTGCTGGCGTCGTGATGCTGGGAGCAATCCTGGCACTCTGGGGTTGCGGAGAGATCGCCGGCTCGGAGGCAGAGATGCCGCCCGAGGTATCAGAGGCTCAACAGGCATCGAGCTGGGTGACACCGGAGTTCCAGGTCCACGGCCACAAGTCACTGCAAGGAGAAGCTCAACCGGAGGGCCTGGCGCTGACGGTCGAAGAGATTCGGCTGGTGGCAACGGAGGAAGGCCATGAGGACGAGGTGTTGGCTTATGCGGGGCCCTTTGAATTGGACTTGGATCTTGGAAAAAACAAGACCACCTGGAGGGTAGAGCCCATCGAGGTGGACGCCACAGGGGCCTACCGGGTGGAGGTCGATGTGCGCGGGGCCGAAGAGCGGGACGAGAGGTTCTTGTTGGGTGGCGAGACGCAGCCCACGCTCAACGACGACGCCTGGGGTCAACGTCACAGCAGTGACGAGAGCGACGGCAATCCCTTGCCGCTACCGGCCGACCAAAACGCATTGATGGTGCAGCCCGAGCCTGGCGAAGACACCTCGGGTGAACTGCCGATGGTGTCGCTGGCAAGCGATATTGTGGTGGAGCCAGGCGAGCAGTTGCTGAGCATCGATGTGGAATTTGAAACGTGGGCGGCGTTGGTATTTCCAGCGATTTTTGAAGGGCAAGGCTTTCAAAAGGTGGGAGAGGCGGAGGTCGTGGAACAGACCGTGACCCTGGGAGATGGCGCCAGAGAGAGGGAAAGATTTGTCGAGGAGTCGATGGCCACCGTGGACGAAATGCCATGAGGCAGCATTAGTCGCCCAGGAGCTGGTCGGCAGCGCTGTAGGGGTCGAGCTGACCATCGGTGACCCGATCGACGAGGGTAGTAAAACCGGGGGCGTCAACCTGAGATTGGAAGCGATATTCCCACTCTGTGCGGGCGATGGCGCGAATAAGGTGGGAGCACTGACGCCGCCGGCGGTCGGGGCCATATTCGAGGGCTTCTCGGGAGGCTTCGATGAGCTCCAGAAGCTCGTCGGTGCCCTCGCCGGTGTGCGCACGAGTAGGCTGAATGGGAGGGGTATGGTCGCCATGAGAACCGCTTTGCTTGCTCAATGAGAGCATGGTTTTGATCTGGCGGCGAAGGCGCTTGCTCCCGGGGAGGTCGGATTTATTGAGCACGAAGATGTCGGCGATCTCCATGAGTCCCGCTTTGTCGGCCTGGATATCGTCGCCGAGGCCGGGGACGAGGACGACGATGCTGGTGTCGGCGAGGCGGACGATCTCGATTTCGTCCTGTCCCACTCCCACGGTCTCAACGATCACGATATCAAAGCCCATGGCATCCATGACCTGAACCATGGCGGGGGTGGAGCGAGAGAGTCCGCCCAGATTACCGCGGGTGGCGACGGAACGGATAAAGACCTGTGGATCGGCAGCGTGGTCTTGCATGCGCACCCGATCGCCGAGGATTGCGCCGCCGGAGAAGGGGCTGGTGGGATCGATGGCAATGCAGCCCACGGAGAGGTCGAGGGCCCGAAAGTGATGGATCATTTGATTGACGAGCGTGGACTTTCCGCTGCCGGGGTTGCCTGTGATCCCGAGGATGAAGGCCTGACCGGCGTCCTTGAGGAGTTCCGCGAGGATGGGTCGGGCAGAGGGAGCGCGGTCGTCGAGCAGTCGCATCAGACGCGCTGCGGCGCGGATCTCTCCCTGACGGATTGCCGCCAACAGATCTTCGCTATGCATGATGGGGGCCTTTGGCGGAAATCAAAATAAGAGGCCCTGGGGTCGGCACCAGCGCTGAAGCTGGCGGGCGTCGGCGTAGAGATGGGAGACGGGGTACTCCAGTGTATAACCGTAGCCGCCGTGAATCTGGAGCCCTTCGTCGGAGGCCTTAAGGGCGGTCTCGATGAGGCGATGGAGCGTGGTCTCGGGATCAGTTAGCCCCAGGGAAGAGTCGTCGCTACGGTGACTGGCCTGAAGCCACAGGTTCCAGCGATCGGCATCAACATCGCTGGCCGTCTCGGCGAGTTTGAAGCGAATGGATTGGAATTGATTGATCGACTGGCCAAATTGCTTGCGCTCCTCGGAATAGGAGAGTGCCTCCTGGAGAGAGCGGTGAGCGATGCCGAGGGCGACGGCACCCAGATAGAGTGCCAGTGATGGGTGAGAAGCATAGCCCAGCGAGGTGTTTTCGTCGGCGTCCATGTGGGCAAGGCGCAGGGCATCGAAGCCCAGAGAGGGAGACTTCCAGTCGAGGCCGGAGCCCTCACGTATTGACACCTCTCCGGAGTCGGACACCAGGGCGTAGTTGGGCGAGTCCTGTTCGGGGTCGGAGAGCGGGGCAAGGATGCTCGAGCTTCGCAAGAGGAGCGGCTGAGGGCTCGTCCAGTCCTCTCCCGTGGTCTCCGTGAGAGCTTCTCCGGCGGCGAGATGAATGGCCACGAGCAGGCTCAGCTCAGGGGCCTGGCGAGCTAACTCCTCAATGGCGATGCAGGCCTCGAGGGTGCCGAGTCCCGAGCCGCCTGCATCGACGGAGGTGGTGAGTTCGAAAAGGCCCATGGCGTCGAGGCGGCGACAGTCCCCGGCCCAGGAGGGAGGGCTAAAGTCGTGGGTGATTTGAGATTCCAGGCCTTCGGTGGCCAGCCGACGCAGGGTGTCGCGCAGCATCGTCTGGGATTCGGTCAATGCCAGGTTCATGGGGAACTCTCTTCATCGGAGGTGCGGCCGTATTTGGCGTCGCAGGCATGGCGGACAAAGGCGATGATCTCGGTGGTGGTTGTGCCGGGGGTAAATATCTGTTTGACCCCGGCGTCGAGGAGGTCGGGGATGTCATTTTCGGGGATGATGCCCCCGCCAAAAACGAAGATGTCAGAGGCGTCGTGCTCGTCGAGAAGGGCGATGATGCGAGGCATCAGGGTGTTGTGAGCCCCGGAGAGGATGGAGAGGCCGATGCCGTCGACGTCTTCTTGAAGCGCTGTCTGCACCAGGGCTTCAGGCGTCTGGTGGAGACCGCTGTAGATGACCTCGAAGCCGGCGTCACGCAGGGCACGGGCGACGACTTTAGCGCCGCGGTCGTGGCCGTCGAGTCCGGGTTTTCCGACGAGGATGCGGTAGGTCGTCGGGGCGTCATGGAGTTCGGTCATGGTGCATCTCCGGTCAACGGATAGAAATCGGTGAGGAGGGACAAGAGGTCAGAGGCCTCGACGAATGAGGTCGCGGGCGATGACGAGGCGTTGGATCTCATTGGTGCCTTCGTAGATGCGGGTGACGCGAACGTCTTCGATCAACTTGGCGGCCCAGATAAGATCCGGGTGGTCCTCGGCGAGGGGAAGTCGTGCGTAGACGGCCTCGGCGATGGCCTGGGCGGCCTCGGAGGCGAGCATTTTGGCCATGCTTGCTTCACGGGTAAAGGAGCGCTCTCCCTGCTCCTTGAGCCAGGCGGCGCGAAGGGTCATGGCCCGGGCGGAGGCCAGGTCGCCGCGAAGGGGGCGGAGCTGGTCGAGGGCCTGGTCGTCGAGGTGGTTGGTGGCCAGCTCCCAGGAGGCGAGGCCAATGCCCAGAGACTGGCTGGCAATGCCGATGCGCCCGCCATCGAGGGCCATCATGGCGATGGGGAAACCGTCGCCGATCTCACCGACGAGAGCTTGCTCGTCGACGGCGACCTCGTCAAAGGAGAGGGTAACCGTATTGGAGGCATGTTGGCCCAGTTTTTCCTCGGGAGGTCCGATGGAGATGCCAGGTAGCTGGGGGTCGACGGCAAAGAGACTGATCGTATCGTCGGTTTTGGCCCAGACCAGATAGATATGGGCGTGGGCGCCGGAGGTGATCCAGGCCTTGGTGCCATCAATGCTCCAGCCGTCGTCGCAGCGGGTGGCCCGGGTGCGCATGCCCGCCGCGTCGGAGCCACTGCCGGGTTCGCTAAGGCAGAAAGCTCCACTGGAGGCCTCTCCAGAGGTCAGGGCGGGAATGACGCCCTCTTGCAGCGATGGTGAGCCGAAGGCCTCCAGGACCTCACCGACCATATTATTGACGGCCATGGTGACGGCGACGGCGGGATCGGCGCTGGCCACTTCCGTGACCGCGAGGCTGTAGGCGACGACGCCGGCCTCTGAACCACCGAGGCGTGATGAAATATTGACGCCCATGAGTCCGGCGCGCGAAAGCTCGGCGAGGGCCTCGATGGGGAAGGTCCCATCGCGATGGGACTCGAGAGCGCGGGGGCCGATATACTCAGCGGCCACCGAACGGGCTCGTTCGACCAGCGATCGCTGGTGGTCCTTTAAAGTCAGATCCATGATCAGGAGCCCTTAAATTGGGGAGACCGCTTTTCAATGAATGCGCCCATGCCTTCGGAGCGATCCTCGGTATTCCAGAGGTCAGCGAAGGCGTCGACTTCGTGCTGCAGGGCCTCTTCAAGAGGGGCCTCGGCGCCTTTCTGCATGACGGCCTTGGCGCGAGCGACGGCGACGGGGCCTTTGGAGGCAATGGAGTTTGCGATAGCCCGGACCTCGTCGAGAAGTTCGTCGTCGCCGAAGACGTCGACAACGAGCCCCATGGAGTGGGCCTTTTGGGCGTTGATCTGCTGGCCGGTAAACACCAAAGCTCGAGCTTGCTGCCAGCCCACGCGTCGCCCAAGGCGCTGGGTTCCACCGAAGCCGGGGATGATGCCCAGGCCCACTTCCGGCAGGCCCAGCTTGGCGCTTTCAGCGGCATAGATCAGGTCGCAGCCCAGGGCCAACTCCAGACCGCCACCGAGGGCAAAGCCATTGACCGCTGCCAGGGTTGGGATGGGGAGCGCGGCGAGGGCGTCGATGGCGCGGTGGCCGAGCGCTCCAAACTCACGGGCCTCGTCCTCGCTCATCTCTTTCATGGCCGCGATGTCGGCGCCGGCGACAAAGGCTCGTCCCTTGCCGGTGACGATGAGGGCGCGCAGGTCGTCTTGCTGCTCCAGGGTCTGAGTCGCGTCGTAGACCTCGGTGAGCACGTCTGCGTTGAGGGCATTGAGCGCCTTGGGGCGGTCAATGGAGAGGGTGGCGATACCGGAATCGTCGGTGGAGAGATCGATGTGGTTGAAATCAGGCATGGAGAAAGACCTCCGAGAAAGTGAGATGAGTTGAAAATTACTCGTAGGAGTAGAAGCCACGGCCCGATTTACGGCCGACCCAGCCGGCGTCGACGTAGTTTCGAAGCAAGGGGCAGGGGCGATATTTGGGATCGCCGAGGTTGGTGTGGAGCACTTCCAGAATGGAGAGGCAGGTGTCGAGGCCGATAAAGTCGGCGAGGGTCAGGGGACCCATGGGTTGATTGGTGCCCAGCTTCATGGCGGCGTCGATGTCCTCGGCGGTGGCCAGGCCCTCCTGGAGGGCAAAGACGGCCTCGTTGATCATGGGCATCAGGATTCGGTTGACCACAAAGCCGGGGGTGTCTTTGGAGAAGACCGCCGTCTTGCCCATGGTGTCGACGACTTCCTGAATGGTTTCCGAGGTGGCGTCACTAGTGGCCAGGCCCTCGATGAGCTCCACGAGCTTCATGATGGGGACGGGATTCATAAAGTGCATGCCGATGAAGCGGTCGGGACGGGAGGTGGCGGCGGCCATGCGCGTGATGGAAATGCTGGAGGTGTTGGAGGCCAGGATGGCGTCGTCGTTGACGATTTTATCGAGGGTGGAGAAGAGCTCCAACTTGGCGTCGAGGCGCTCCACAATGGCCTCAATGACCAGGTCGCAGGACTCAAAATCTTCCAGTCCACCGGTGGTGTTGAGTCGATCCAGGGCGGCGCTTCGGTCGTCGTCGCTGAGGCGCTCTTTTTTTACCAATTTGGCGGTGCTCTTCTCGATAGCGGCGTAGCCCTTCTCGAGGGCCTCGGCGTCGCGGTCGTAGAGGAGCACGTCGAAGCCTGAGACAGCAGCGACCTGGGCGATGCCATGTCCCATTTGACCGGCGCCGACAACTCCAATGGATGTGATGTTAGAACTCATGGGAAATCCTTCGATGGGCAGTAAATAATCGGGGAAATCAACTGTGGGAGATACCTAGCACGCGGAGAGTTAGGGGATCAAATGAATGCCGGGGCACGCCGGCGCTGTAAGAGGATGAAGAATCTGGCCAAGGATGAAAGTTTATGCAAAGCTGAGGGGGTGGAGACCAACGGCTGAAGCGGAAGGTAGATGATGGCGATTTGTCCAAAATGTCAGCAGAGGGGCGAAGATCTGTATGCGCCCTGTGCGGGCGGGCATCCCTATTTTCTGGTGGAGGAGAAACACTACAACAACCATCCCCAGGACCCCTGGCTGGGAAAGGAGTTGGGCGGTCGGTTTGTGGTGGCCTCGGTGCTCGGCGAGGGGTCGATGGGCAAGGTGTATCGGGCCTATCAAACGCAGGTAGACCGAATGGTGGCGATCAAGTTGTTTGAGCTCGATAAGGTGGAGACCCATGCCACCCAGGGGCCAGGGGACCGGGATCGCTTCGTTCAAGAGGCGCGGGTATTGGCGAAGCTGTCGCATCCCAATTGCGTCACCCTTTATGACTTCGGGTACGACAAGCAGGGCGAGTTTCTCTATATCGCCATGGAGTATGTGGGAGGAGTGTCGCTTCGCCGGGCGGTGCGCCGGGGGCTCAAGGAGGAAGCGGTCATCGAGGTGGTTCGTCAGGTGCTGATGGCCCTTCGCGAGGCCCACGCCCTGGATATTGTTCACCGCGATTTAAAGCCGGAAAATATCATCTTATCCTATCGGGCGACGAGTGATGAGCAGATCGTGAAGGTCTTGGACTTTGGGATTGCGAAGCTTCTGGGCAAGGACCCGGGGCAGCGCACGCGAGCTGGACTCCTGTTTGGGACGCCGGCCTATATGAGCCCCGAGCAATGTCGAGGAGAGACGGATGTGGCGCCGTCGAGCGATATCTACTCGCTGGGGTGCGTGACCTACGAGATGCTGTCGGGCAATCTTCCCTTCAATGCCGATATACCTCAGGAGATGGTGCATCAGCATCAGCACGAAGCGCCGCCCCCGCTGGTAGGCCGAAAGGGAGGGAAGGTCGATGAGGGCCTGGAGCGCTTTGTAGAAAAGTGCATGGCCAAGGAGCCCGGCGAGCGGTTTCGAGATGCCAGCGAAGCGCTGGTGGCCTTTGAGCAGTGGGTGGGCGACGCGGGCAGCTCGCTTCGCCTGGCGCGTGGCGTCCAGCGGCTAGGTGCCGGCGGACCACGGGTCAGTGTCCCGGGCAATCGGATTTCCGGAGTAAAATTGGATCCGACGGGGGAGTGGAAGGTTGCCGATGTCCTCGACGAGATGAAAGAGCAAGGGGGTTCTCGCTCCGGCCAATCGAGGCCGGTAGTGGCGCCAAAGGTTGAGGAGGGTTCGTCGACACCGAAGGTCGGTCGGGTCGGTGAGACCCTATCGGGTTCGGATGCTGTGGTCGGTCAGGGCAAACGCGATGCCGGCCAGGTGGCATTGGTGGTGGCCTCCACGCTGGCGGTAATTATCTTTGGGGTGCTGGTGGCGGCAGTGATCTATCTGCAGTTTAGCGGGGGTTAACTCAGAGGGTGGGGTCGATGGTGAGGACGAGTTTTCCGATGGTCTGATTGTCGAGCATGCGCTTGTGGGCCTCTTCGATCTCGGCGATGGGATAGACGTCGTCGATGACCGGTTTGAGGGTTCCATCCTCGAAGAGAGGCCAGACGCGGGTGGTCATGTCGGCGATGAGTTTTGCCTTGAAGGGGGCACTGCGGCTTCGGAGCACGGAGCCGATGATTCGAAGGCGCTTCATCAGCAGGCGGTCCAGAGGGAGCGAGGCGGACCGACCACCGAGGAGCCCAATGACCACGAGGCGTCCACCAGTTTTTAGAAGGTGGAGGTTATCCGTGAAGTAGTCGGCACCCACAGGATCCAGAATCACGTCGACGCCGCGGCGATCGGTGAGCTGATCGATCTCGGCGCCGAAGGATTGGTGATGGCGATCGAAGGCCTGAGCGATACCTAATTTGTGGAGGAAGGCGAGCTTTGACTCGCTGGCCGTACCGAAGGCGGTAATATCGAAGGCTCCACAGAGTTGGACGGCCGCCGTGCCGACCCCGGAGGCGGCGGCGTGGATGAGGGCGGTCTCTGCGGGCTGGAGGTCGGCCTCCCAGAAGAGGTTGAGGTAGGCGGTGGCGAAGACTTCGGGAAGGGCGGCGGCCTCGATGAGCCGCAGGGTCGAGGGGATGGGCAGGAGGTGGTCGGCGGGCACGGCGACGTATTCGGCGTGCCCGCCGCCGGCGAGCAGGGCGCAGGCCCGTTGGCCTGGTTCCCACCGGTGGACCTGAGAGCCCGTCTCCTCGATCACCCCGGAGGCCTCGAGGCCCAGGATGGGCGATGCCCCCGGAGGAGGGGGATAGTGGCCGCGTCGTTGGAGCAGGTCGGCGCGGTTGCAGGCGGTGGCGGCGACCCGAAGCAAGACCTCATCGTCTTTGGGTCGGGGTCGCTCCGTGGTCGCCCAGGAGAGTCCATCATCGTCAATTGAAATCGCTTTCATGGTCGCGTCCCTATCGATGATCCACAATCCAGTAATTGACCGGGGCTATCTGGCCATTAACGTTGGTCACCAATACCATGATGGCAACCACGCCACTTAAGTCGAGAGAGCGCCTGCGATGAAGATTATTATTGCTCATCAGAATACCGATTTTGACGCTCTGGGCTCGATGTTGGCGGCCCAGAAACTATATCCCGACTACCGGATGGTGCTCAGCAGTTCGGCCAGTCCGCTGGTCAAAAAGTACCTGGCCCTTCACCGAGACTGGCTAAAGCCGCTATCGCGCCGGGAGTTGAATCAGGGCGAAGTGGAGGCCATGGTCATCGTCGATACCCGCGATCGGCGGCGGGTCAAAGAGTTTAAGACAGCTCTGAAAGCGGCCTCGCAGATCCGAATCGTCGATCACCACAGCGCCGGCGAACACGACCTGGAGGGCGACGAGGTGACCGTGGAACCGGTAGGGGCCTGTGGAACACTACTGGTGGAGGAGATGGAGGCCAAAGGGATATCGATGAGCGTGGAAGAGGCCACGCTGATTCTGCTCGGGATCTACGCCGACACCGGCAAATTGTGTTTTCCCTCCACGACGGCTCGCGACATGCGGGCGGCGGCCTATCTCAGGGAATGTGGGGCCTCCTTGAGGGTGATTAACCGCTACCTCCAGACGGAGTATTCGCCGGGGCAGCAACAGCTATTGGTCGCGCTGATCGATGGCATGGAGCAGCTCAACCGCCAGGGGATCGATATCGGTATCGTGGCCCATGAGACCCGAGGATATATTAAAGGGGCGGCGGTGGTGGTGGAGCGGTTGATGCAGTTGATGGGGCTCGACGCTTGTTTTGCTATTCTCAGAGAGGAGGGCGATGCCACCAGTCAGTTGATCGGTCGCAGCAATTCGCGGCAGGTCGACGCCTCGGTGGTGGCCGCCAGGTTTGGAGGAGGAGGACATCACTCGGCAGCAGCAGCGCGCACCAGTGATGTGGACTTTAAAGCCATGGTTGAGGGGTTGAAGGACTTTTTGAAGGGGTTGGATTTGGCCCCTCTGGAAGTGCGCGATGTGATGTCGTCGCCGGTGCGATGCGTGGGCCACGACATGACCCTCAGGGACTTGGAGGCCTGTCTGGAGCTTCGTCAGATCACGGGGATGCCGGTGACCAAAAACGGGGAGTTGGCGGGCATCGTCTCTCAGCGCGATGTGGCGAAAGCCGTGGAGCGGGGCGATTGGGAAGTGCCCGTGGCCGGATTTATGAGCCATCATGTGGAGGTTATCGCACCCGATCAGTCTCTGGAGGAGGCGATGGAATTGATGACCGAGGAGGATATCGGCCGACTTCCAGTGCTGCGAGACGGGTCTATCGTGGGGATCATAAGTCGGTCGGACGTTATTGACCGGCTCTACACCGAAGAAGAAGAGGAAGCGCTGAGCTAGAAATTTGGGAATGCCCGCGATTGTGCGGTTGTCAATCGGGGCCTGAATTGAGTAGGTTGGGCGGCGGTTGAAATGAACCTATGGACGCTTGTACGGGGAAAAAAAATGGCAGCAAAACGACGAAGAAAGTCGAAGCGAAAAGCGGCAAAGAAGAAAAAAGAGCAGGAAAAGTCCAAGAAGTTTGTGATCACCCTGGTGGGCGTAGGAGTCCTGGTGCTGATCGCCTTTGTGGCTCTGCGCTACTTTGCGGGTGGCGGGGCCATGGTCTGAAGCGCCCGGGTCAGCGCTCAACGGGAGACGAGGTCTCGTCGGCGGCCAGCGTGAGGGGAAGCTGGAGATGGTCGGGGAGGTCCTGATGGATGAAGGCGTCGATTTCTTTGAGGAATCGGCGCCTTTCTTTACCCTGGCGAAAGTCGCGGTCGGTGACGTCGATCTTTTTGACCTGGGTATCGTATTTTTGGCGTGCCACCTGAGCGAAGGTCTCGTAGTAGCCATTGAGGCCACCGAGAAAGTCGGCGGTGATACCCTTTTCTTCGGCACGACCGCGGCTGGCGATGCGGCGAAGAAGGACGTCGACGTCCGGGGTGTGGAGGAGAATGATGCGGTCGGGCTGGCGAATCTTTTGGTTAAAGCGCTGGAAGTAATCGAAGTAGAGGTCGAGCTCGGAGTCCGTCATATGGCCGAGGCCGTGGAGGTATTTGGCGAAGACCTCGGGGTCCTCCATGAGGGTGCGGTCTTGGACGCAGGAGCGGGGCAGGCTGTCGATCTGGGCGTGGTGTTCGACGCGGCGCAGGAGAAATTCCATCTGGAGGGTAAAGCTCCAGCGCGTCATATCGCTGTAGTACTGCTTTAGAAAGCGATTTTCGACGACCGGCTCATGGAAGAGTTCGCAGTCGAAATGGCGGGCCACAATTTTGGCGGCCGTGCTCTTTCCGGCGCCAATATTCCCAGCAAAAGCGATAAATAGGCGTGGGCGCGATGAATTATCCATTTCCATAATCGATGTCCATGACAGCAGCGGGGGTCAAAGATACAAAAGAGATCAAAGGATCGGGGGGCAAGGCTCCAGGCTTAAACATCGCTCTCATGCCTCGTATGAATCGTTGAATTCGTCAAGGCGAGAGGCCCGTGGTGGTGTGTTCAAATCGATGAAGTTGCTATAGCGTGGGCGACCTGGATTGTTCACGACTCGCCTGCTGCGGCTCATCGGAGCCCAGAGGCCTGTATTTCACCCCAAGCGTGCTTCTTCACTTCACTCCAGGGGTACTCGGTCGCGATGCTCCCAGCGCGCTCAGGGCGGGTCACGACGTTCCATGAATCATCCGGGCTATCGGCTGCACATTGAAATGTCTCGAATGAAGGATGGAGAGATGAATAGGTTGAGATCGCTGATCGTGCTGTTGGCTGCATTCGGACTGCTGTTGGGCGCAAGCGCTTGCGACGGAAGCGAAGCCGCCGATGAGTCCAACGGAGACAACGAGCAAGAGGAGCCTGAAGACGATGGTTCCAGCGCCCCTGGATCCCATCAATGAGCAGGCCGAACCCTATGATCAGGATTTTGGCGAATCCTGGATTGCTGTGACCTGCGAGTAAGATGAGCTCGTCTTGAGATTAAGCCCCGGTCGCGACGGCCGGGGCTTTGTTTTTCGACATGCGCAAAAAATCCGGGCTAGAGGTTGGACAATTCCTCGGGGAGAACCTCGATGAGATGGCGACGAAGATAGGATTG